>CAXAFE010000012.1:0-69144 GCA_963968165.1 uncultured Candidatus Poseidoniales archaeon
TGTTTGAGTTTAGGCTATTATTAGAAAATGAAGGTAGGCAATAGTTGTCATGGATAGAGTAAATATTTTAAAAACTAAAAGAATGTTTGGTGCCTCCCTGAAAGGTAAACGTAAAAAAGATGAAGATTATATCCAAGGTTTAGTAATTAAAAATGTAGAAATAGGCATACTTTGCGATGGTATGGGGGGTGGAGATGATGGAGAAATAGTATCAAAGGCTGTTTCTGAGACCTTTGCAAAGGGAATAAAAATAGTATTAGACAAAAGAGAAGAAAGATGGATGTCGAAAAAATATCGACATGATACTTATGCAAAATTAATAAAATTAAGTCATCAAAAAGTAAGTTCCATATCTACTGGGAAGGGGAAGTCAGGTACAACGCTAACTTCAGTCGTGATAACCTATGAAAATAAAAAACCAAAGTTTATCGATTTAATTCATATTGGCGATTCCAGATGTTATGAAATAAAGGATTCAAAAATCGAGCTATTGACTGCAGATCATTCTGTTACTGGAGATATGGTAAAAGCGGAGTATATTGATATTCATGAAATCTCTGAGACAGCTGGAAATAATAGTCTAACGCGTAGTATAGGGGATGAAAATGAATCATTAGCAGATATCCTAACTTTGGAAATAAATAATCAATATTCTTACTTGATTTGTTGTGATGGAGTTTGGGACCCTCTGCATAAAAAAGATGGCCTATGGGTTCCAAATGAAATAATAGATGGGCAAAAATATGTAGATATGATTGTTAATGAAGCTTTAAGAAGAGGTAGTACGGATAATTGTAGTGCATTATTAATAAGAGTGGATTTTTGAATACTTCAAATACCGAGACGGGTTTCGCCATTTATGTTCTCTAGGCCGGTTGATTGGAAGCTCGGGGGCAATCCTATGGCTAGTTACTATGCAATCAGTGATCTACCAAAAAAACTACATTCAAAAATTGAAATAGATTTTAATATGGAAAATGTCATTTTATTCTCTTCAAAAACGGAGTTTTGGCCAAATAATAAGCAATTAGATTTTAGTAAGGCGAAATATAGAGATAGATACAAAGGAATAATATTTTATAGAAATTCTTCGATGGATTTAGAAATACCGTTCAAACATTTATCCTCACCCACTTCGCCAATAATAATTGGAAATTATAGATTGACATTATCAATAGGCGAACAATCTACTGGAAGTACTACCGGATCTAGAGATATGGGTGCAATAAAATTAGTAGAAAAGCTATTTGAAAAAAATAAAAATCTAAATCAAATGAATAAATCCTTTGTTAAAATATTTGTAAAAGAACTTTTAGATAATGAAAGAAAATCCATATTTAAAGGATTAAATAGTGATAATTTTAGAAAAATTAGAAGTCAGGTAGAAATAAAATCTAAAAACCATATTGGTTCGATAATTAGTGAATATGGATTTCATTTAAAGAACTTTGAAATAAGGTATAAAATGACAGACAAGGAAAAAAATGAAGCTAGAAAAAGTTCCATAGATACTCAAATGGATGATTATGAAATTAAGACTAGAGAAAATGCATTTAATTCTGTAAAAGAGGACTCAAAGTTGCAAAAGGTACTAACTGAAAAGGAGCAAATAAGAATTGCAAAAGAGTTTGTAAAAAGAGGTAAGCACAGGTCCCAAGTTGCTGATATTGATCGTAAAAATGAATTAGATAGAGCTGAATTAGAGGCAGGTATAGATTTGGAAATATTAGAAGTTGAGTCCGAAGTTAAGAAAATTGAAATCCTAGAAGAAGGAAAGAAAATTAGTCATGATGGTTCGATGCAAAGATTGAGAGATAAACGATCTTTGAAAGAAGTGGATATCAAGTTAGAACAGCAAATCAAGGATGATGATTTGAAGAGAAAAGTTGATGCAGCATTAAAGATGCAAACTGGAGGGATTTCTGCTGAATTACAAAGAGATATTTTAGATGTTGGCGGAAAGAAATATGATTTCACAGATATAATCAACCCTGATTTAGAAAAAAGAATAAGGAATGGAGATATTCTGGCAACACAGGCAGATGACTACATTGAGGGACTTGAATTAAAACTTAAAGATTCGAGTAATTCTAATGAAAAGATATCCGACATATATGCAGGACTTGCAATATTCCATAGGATGAGAGGGAATAAGGAAGGTAATATGAATGAGGCAATTAAGAATTCACTGAAATTGAATAAAAACAATCCTATGGCATTAAAAGTTGAATTAGATTACCTTCATAAAAAAAGGCCTCAAATGTTTCATCCGCAGAAGCTTGATAGATTTAAGAAGGAATTAACAGAAGTTGAATCAATTGCTGGGAAAATAATAAATATAGAATTTTTTGATAAGGAAACAATAGATGGTATAAAGGAATTACATAAAAAAACACTTGAAGTATTGTCGCATGATAAAGTTCTTGGTGATTACTACAATAAAAAACTAAACGATGAATACTATCTTGACCTCTAAAATATGGATTAGTGTAGTAGGCCCCAAGTATGTTCCGCATTACCATGAATCCATGAATAATCTTTAATTGACCTTAGACCTTTTTCATCTAAGATAGCTATTCTTTCGACTTCTAATGGATATTCATTGTAAGTTAGATGGCTTACCATACCTGCCCTTGTTGGTTGGTCAAAAACCCATTTGGCTCTACTTACTGCCCTGACTTCTACAGAGATTTGAGTCCTACCATTCCATAATCTGATTCTGAACCTAGGAAGCAGGTTGCCTTCATCATCTCTCAAGTCCGAATCAGATTCAGATAATTCAACCTCGCAGCGGGCGAAAGTTTCAGATCTACCTCTTTTTGAGTCATGGAATAAGCCAGTACCATTTGAGGGTGTTCTGAATGCATCTCTCAACCTCCAAGGAGTTGAGTCAATAGAAGAGGTAGAAAATGATACATGGGGCAAGAACCAATCTAAATACGACCCATCATCAAAATGTAACATCCCCCAAAACCATGGGACTGTTGGGGCTTGTACAGATACTTTTTGAAAATATGCTGTACCTTCCATTTCTTCTCCATCAACAAGTAATTTGCATTTTGTACCATGTATTCTTAAGATTTCATATCCCATATTTAATGCAAATATATTATTTTTATACGTAAGAGTGCTTGTAGATTCAGTCCAAGGAGTTAATTCAGCCTCAAACTTTAGGGGTGCTCCTTTCTTTACAGCAGATTCGTCTGATACTAAATTCATCCAAAATTTTTTATTTCCGGGCTTCATACCAAACGATAAGTCTTCTTTTGTTAACGGTATGACTGCTCCTGCACCTTTTCCGGAACCTTCCTCAGGCCATAGTGGGTGTTTATCATCAATAGCAGCCATCCTGCATTCTTTCATAACAAGGGGTTCGAACATTTTACTACCATCATACCACCATGAACAAACCATGCCAGGAATAACGAGACCGCCGTGTTCATCGATATTCATTCTAGAACCGGGTAGCCACCAATGACCAGTCATTCGTATTGCTGGTGTTTCTTTTGTCGACCAGAGTGCCATTAGTTGTTTAGATCGTCCAGGATTTTTAGTATCTGGAATGTAGATAATTACCCACCACCACCACCATGATAATCGAGGAATTGGAGGTAGAACATCCAATCTCCATAATGAAGAAAAATCTCCCTCAAATTTCTTCATTTTCGGTGGCACATTGATTCACATTATCTCCCGGTTTTTAAATATAGATTGACCTATTCCCAACATTACTATAGTGAATGAAATTAAAACAAATACGCTGACCATGATTGAAATTATTGGATTTGAAGTACCGAGAGTATGTGCTGGAGGCTTCCAAAAGATATCTAATCCTGTATCTAGATTGAATGCAGATGCCATTTGTTGTAATTGTAAGGTTTCGGGCCATGCCAATAATACTATTGAGTCAATTATTTGGAGCGCCCAGTGATTTATTGAAATTGCCGAAAGCGTCCAATTTGGATTCAAAATGGTCAAAATTCCCATAACAAATTCCCAGACTCCAACAACAATTGAAACGTAAACTCCATATTTTGGAGAAATTAAACCAAGTGTATTGAATAATGCTCCATAGGCAGTCAAAACTAAAAAGGTAGCAAAACCTATTCCTAGCCAAACGGGAATATCCGATATTCGTATTAATTGATCACCAGGACCCAATAATGCTGTAATTATACCAATAAAAAATGATAGTAAAATCACATAACTTCCGGTAACTGATAAATAACCAAGTAATCGGTAAAGGATGAATTCTCCCCGATGTATTGGTTTTGATAGTAGATAATGTAAAGTTTCATTTTCAGTTTCATCTCTAACAAGTCCCAATGCTAAAAAGAGAGGTAAAAATAAACCAAGCAGTATGACAAAAGCCATTTTACCAACTCCGATGATAAAAGTTCTATGACTTGATTCACCCATATATTTCTCATCATCAACATCTTCATCTACATTTGAATCAGGATCGATGGATGCAATTTGATTTCCATTTGCATCAACCTCCCATAAAACATCACAAATTATGCCATTTTTATTCTTATCATTATCAAAATAATCTCCCTCATAGTCAAAATATATTGAGGCTTGATCTTCATTAAAAACCCAATTTTCCCTGAGACAATCTCCATCATCATCGAAACCTTGACTCGATTGTAATAAATTTCCATTCCAATCTATATCGTCTTCATTGATATACATTGACTTTGGGTCAGGCTCAACAAAAAATGGTTCTGAAAAAATGCCCCATTGCATGGTTCTATCTGAAGGAACATTTATTGCTCCATCTGCTTTAAATTCTCCATATAGAAAATATACATCATCATCATGTAAACATCCATATCCCCAACGTTCAGGATACCATTCGTCGAAAACCTCTCCAGAAGGGCAAATAGTATTATTTACTATATCCCAATCTATAATTCCAGAAAATTCAGAACCTCGGTACTCTGAATCAATCCATGTTGAATTCAAATAGCCTGTTCCAGTCCATGTATAATTTCCAGATACTTGTCGATTTGGATCGTTGAAATCAATTTCGCTTATCCCAATATATTCACTAGCACCAGGATAGGATTTTTTATCATAATCACTGTGACCGAATTTTATTTCTTGCCCTAACGGATATCCATCTCCATCGATATCATTTGAATCTCCATCATTGTCGATAGAATCAAAACCTTCCCTTACCGAATCTACATAGAATGCTAGTAATAACGCCATTAGTAGTATTCCTACGCCAAGAACGACCCAAGTAGAAATTCGGTTTCTTAGTTGCCTTACTGTTAGTTCGATTATTGCTCCTGCTTTACGATCTAATTGGGACCAAACTGTCCCTCTCAAAGATAGGCCCTTTTCATCCATTATCTATTCCCCCCAATAAGTAGCCAATCAATGAATCTAAATTATCATCTGGATTCTCTATTGAAGTTATTTTCTGACCTGATTTTACGATAGTAGCAGGCAGAATACTATGGGCTTCAGACAGATTGTTAGTCTGAATCTCCAATATGCCTTCGTCTGGAAAACGGACTCCATAAACTGGATCTGAGGTTATGAATAATCCAGCTAAATCTCTTGGATTCTCGCATTTAATTAAAATTCTATGAGGATGTTGGTCTAATAAATCTCTAATCGCATGGAGATTTCCTATTGCAAGTAATTTACCGTTGTGTAAAATTACAATTTGTTCAGTTATACGTTCAATCTCTTCCAAAATATGACTTGAAATTAGTACTGTCTTACCTTGTGAACCAAGCTCCCTAACTACACTCATTATACTTGTTCTTGCAATTGGATCACAACCATGTAAAGGTTCATCTAAAATTATTAAATCAGGATCATGAACTAACGCATGTGCTATTTTTACTCTCTGCCTCATGCCTTTACTATATTTTCCAATTTCTTTATGAAAAACATCTCCAAGCCCTACAAATTCCAAAACATGTTTGGACCTTTCAGTAGCTTCATCTCTAGACATACCATGGAGCCTAGCTAATGTTGAAATGAAGTCTAAAGCTGTCATCCAATCATACATTCTTTCTGACTCGCTAACATATCCAATACGCCGATATGGAGAGGTACTTTTCCATGGATCTATGCCAAATAATCTTACTGTTCCTTGACTTGGTTTAAGACGGCCCATTAGTAATTTAAAAAGAGTAGATTTTCCTGCACCGTTTGGCCCTAAAATTCCCGTTACACCCCCTTCTATAGCCAATGATATATTATTTATTCCGATAACTTCTCCGTACCATTTAGATACATTCTCGAGTAATACCGAAGGAGTTTTGGAGTTATTTTCATTCATTCTCTAGTAACCTCCATAGAGCTAATGCGCGAAACTAATATTCCCATCGAAATGGCATTCATAATTATTAGAGAAACGATAGAAAAGGATAGTGGATGACCATAATTTAAATCAATTCCAAGTAAAAATTGACCAAGATGAGCTAAGCAATCATATGGGCTCAGAATATACATTATTGAGGTGTCAAATTGTAAGTCGACTAAAAGGGCAACCATTTTTGTTCCATAAATTACGCTCAGGAACCCTATGGCGGCAAAAAATCTACTTTGACTTATGCTCGATAATGCTAAACCAATCGAAGTATAGGTCAATATCAAGAATAATCCTGCAATCATTCCTCCCAAAAATAGTGGTAATGTATCTATCAAATATGCCCATCCTTCTCCTCGGAATACTATTGCTGATGTATAATATGCAAAATAGGAAAATAATATAACGAAGCCGAGAATAACAGAGACGCTCACATATTTCATAGCAGTGTAATCAAAACGATTAATTGGTCGAGAAAAATAAATTGCGCTTGTTCCGTTCCTTCGATCATCTGATATCATTCCACCAACTACTAATGCAGTTAAAAGAGGCCACATACATAGATTTCTTGGAAAGTATCCCAATACCTGGCCCCAAAGATTGTATCTATTAATTCCCCACATTTTTGATATAAAATCACCATCCTGGCCAGGTAGCAATGAAGAGAGGAATAACATCGGAATAGGAGTTAAGGAAGCTAGAAATATTACTAAAATTGTTAATCTCACAAATGGGTGATAATATCTATGTCCCTTGCTAGTGAATAAGCCATATACGTGGTGACGATATATAGAATAATTACGCATCCATCGAGGACCTAGTGCTCCATCCCATGTCTTGTAAGATTGATCAAAAATAGCTCCTAAATTAGCTTCTTTTTTTGCTACTATAGCCGTCATTTCCTGATCTCCATCTCCGGAACCATAGGCAACTTCCATCCTAGTTTTAGTGCCTCCAATATCAATATCATTAGACAGATTATTCGTCCCCCTTATGTTCTGAGGTCATTAAATCGGATGTCCCTTTTATTTCCTCACCTAATTTATCCATAATTAGTAAGAATATATCTTCTAAGTCAGGTTGATACTCTTTAAGTTGGCGAACTTGTACTTTACAATCTGCTGCGATTTTTAAAATTCCACCAATAGTATTGGAATCTATAAGGGTTATTCTTAGGACGCGCCCCAGCCTTCTAACTTTATATCCATTTTTTAGAAGATTTGTTTCCATATTTGATGCGCCCCCCCATATAGTTACTTCAATTTCTTTTTCTACTTGTTTAACTAGTTCATCAATACTTTTTTGCAAAACTACTTGCCCTTTGTATATCATCAATATACTACTGCATACTTCTTGGACATCTTCCATAACGTGGCTACTTAATAATACAGTTCTACCTCCTTCTTGGGCAGTTCTCTTGAGTGTGTCTAACATGAATTTTCTTGCTCTCTTATCTAGACCATTTGTTGGTTCATCGCATATCAAAATTTCTGGATCGTGAATTAGTGCACATGCCAACTTAGTAGCTTGTTTCATACCGGTACTGAAAGTATCTATTTTTCTATATCTTTGATCTTTGAGCCCGACATATTCTAGAACTTCATGAGCACGTTGGATAGCCACATCAGTATTCATTCCAAGTATTTCACCTGAATATCTCACTTGATCGATTGCTGATAATCCGGGATCTAATGCATCATATTCTGGCATATAGCCAATTCTTGAGCGAATTTTATTACCTTCTTTTTGTATATCATAACCCAACACATGGCCACTGCCTGAGGTAATCTGTATTAGCCCAAGTATGCATTTGAAAAGTGTAGATTTGCCAGCACCATTGGGGCCGAGTACTCCGACTGCTCCTCTGGGAATTCTTAGATTTATATTATCTAATGCCAAATGAGGACCATACATTTTACTAAGATTTTTGGTCTCTATGGCCCAGTCATATTCCATATCTTCAGCCATATTAGTCTCACCTTGTTGCTAACTATTGTAAACGCCTTCGGCGTAAGTCATATCAAATAATCCCTAAATTGTGTTATAATTAATCATTTATTTTTAAAGCACCATCTCTTACTTTTACTGCTATACCTTTCTTCATTGATTGCATTTCAATTGAGTTTGTCAATGCTATTCCATGTGCTACAAGATTTCCTTTAGAATCTACTACTAGGCATGGTAGACCGGGAATTATGTGTTCATCTGCGCCAGAAATATATCCATGCATAACATTCCTTCCTATCCCAACAAAAGGTATTGCATCATCTATTATGCATATTTTGGGAATGCCAAGAAAATCAATATCTTCATCTTCTAAATCAAAAGTAGGGATTTTAGGGTACATAGAAGATAGGATTTTAGCCCCTTCAACAGTTAACGAAATTCCTCCATCAGATAGGCGGGGAGAAAGTATATGTTTTTCATTTGAGTATACATTAACCATACGATCCGTATTTGATCGTCTACTGGTCATATTCTCGGTAAATTTGCAACCATCATTAGGATTAATACAACATAATAGCGCAAGTTTATCGACTATTGAGCATCTATCTAACCAATTCCTAATTTTTTGATAATTATCAGGTTTTTCTTCTGAAGATTTCTCATGATTAATAGTAATATAAGGTATTTTTTCTAATCCTAAATCAGATAAAAATTCATATATTTCATCATCATCATATTCAATATTCCACATCTCATCTGAACCATCTAAGTGGCACCAAGGAGATAAGTCTTCTATTGAAAATGGAATTATTCCAAGTGGAGTCATTATTAGGGGAATACTATTTGGGACTTCGATGAGATATTTGACTATAGAGTCTATTGAGGATATTCTCCAAGGTGGTGAAGTTTTATTGATGATTATCAGCCTCTTTGGTTCAATAATTGAACCATCCCACCATGAACCCGGATATCTCCATCTTATTGCTAAAAGTGCTTGAAGATGTAAAATGTGAGGCCTTAATTCTATGTCATGACTTATAGATTCCCCGCCTTTTCTTATCGGATTAGTAGAGGAAATGATGTCAAGCACGGACTCTCCAATAGGACCTTCATCAGGATCGGCTAGTTGGTCCAGGACCCAAAGAAATGCCGTACGTAATTGTGGTGAACAATGACTTCTCTGCTCGGCTAATTGCCAAATCTTTCCATCCCTCACTGCTTCTCGGCATCGTGATAGTTCAGATTGTGTAATTTCTAAATTATGTCGTGCTAATATAGATGTAACATCGTTCTTACTCATTTTCTTTAATTGCTCGGGAGTGGTGCCAAATAATGCCCTAGACGAAATAGGCCATTCTTTGATATCAGATAATTTTACAGTTCCTGTTGGCGTAAGTAGTCTGCCATCTCTTGCAAATAATACGTAGGCGGCGCTATCAAAAATATCAACGCCCAAAGCTATCGAAAGTGGAAATAAAATTGGATGCCCGCACCCAAAGAAATGAATTGGCTTACTTGGAGGTATTTGTGACTTTGATGAAAGCAAAATTTGGAACAATTCCTTATATCTTTGATTTTCCATTAGTGGTACTATTCCTCCAATCGGATGGATTGTAAATTTACGATATTTACCTTCAATTGAAGACATTTTAGAGCTAGATAATGCCCTTAAATCTTCATATAAACCTCCTTGTATGGGCCCATTTAGAAGTAAATCTTTACCAGCAATTTCAAGAGATTTTGGTGCTCTATTTGCAGTCTCTTCCACAGCATATTCTAATTCTTCTCTAGACATATCTGGACGGCCAAAGATATCCAACATAGTTCCTATATCTACTCTAATATCTTTTTGGAATTGTACTATTTCAGAAACGCCTACTTCGACATCGCCATAAATGTAAGATTGAAAAGTACCAGAATCAGTAACTATGACTCCTGGAAATTCTAAAAGCTCATGAACTCCTTTTTTTAGGGTTTCTTCTTTTAAGTCGTTGTGTTTCCAAATTATGTAAGAATTTGTAATTATTCCTTCAACTCCAAAATCTTCCCACATCTCTTTAGGTTCAATTGTCCTAATATTTGGATTAATTACCGGCAGTAACATTGGAGTATTTAATATTCCATGTTTGGTATGTAGTCTACCAATTCTTGAGTTTCCATCTCGTACCAATATCTCAAATTTTCCTAAATCATAATCTTTGCAAGGAATAGGAGTTGGAGGAGCAGGCACAATGTTCGAGAGAGGGTTTTGGGTCATCAATCCTCGCTATTTCTTACTAAAACTTTCAATGTAGTAATGCCATCTTTCAAGGACATTTCAATTTCATCTCCAGAATTTATCAGAATTGTTGGGTCAGAATCAAAACCATAAGAATAAGGTAAGTTGAGAAGGGAAGTTGCAGGTAACGTTAGTGGGCAAACATCAGTATTGACTATTGCTTTGGGACCCTTATTAGTATAGATTAAACCCATCAATACAAAGGGTGCAACAGTAGAGCCTGAACCTTTTGGATAAATTAGGATAGTATCTTCCATTAAAGCTCCATTCAAAGGGTGCCCAGCTTCTTCAATTTCTCCAGTATCTCTATTTACATAACCAAGATACGTAATTGGAACATCTGTTACTAGTGCTTTACCCGTAACCGTCCATTCATTCTGACTTGGTAAGCCTTGGCCAGAAATAATTAGTTCTGAATTTTGATGAGTTTTCATTGTCGCGATAGTTTTCGCAGATTTTGAATCAATAGTAGGCCTTGGAGCAGTAATTAATTTGTCATCAAATGCATTGGCTACGCAGTCATATATATTTGCAACACTTGTTGGCATACGGTTTAGACCACTTGTTAAGTAATGTTCTGCTTTCAGTGAGTTAGTTAGAATATGATTGTAATGTTTCCTATTATATGGAGTGACTTCTGGGCAAGTATCTCTTAGGATTAATGCTCCTGCTTCTTCCAATATTCCTACAGTACCATCGGCATCTAAAATGTCATAGTTGTGTTTACTTGTAAACAGCCATAGACGATTGTTAACAATTCTTTCACCAAGTTCCATCCGAGCTCTTGCGGCTGCTGCTGTTGCCCTTGCTTCTCCTACGCTTGCTTGAGGGCACCCTATTACAATAAGATCGACGATGCCTTTTGGCGATAGTTCAATATATCTTTTAGATAATTCATTATCGTCAAAAATTATTTCTGCCTGATAATTATTTGAGACAGGATTTTGAGTATGCCCTTCTATCCACAACATTGGACAACCATAGTTAGCAGCAGAAGCAGTAAGTGCTTTTCGCATTTCAAAAGATATATTTTTTGGCAATCCCATAATATGGGGCATCGGGCCCCATGGTAAATGCCAATCGGGCTTTATTTGCTTCCCTATCCAATCTCCCAATATACTCCAATCAGTAGTATCTGCCATTTCGCATGTTACTCTAACAAGAATATTTGGAGTTCTATTTTCGGGGATATGCAATCCCCAGTATGGAGCCCACCCCGTGAGTGCAGTTGCAATAGCCGACAATCCAGATTCTCTATTTGTTATCAATGAAGTATATGAATTAGAGAAACAGACTGCATTAGATTCTGCCCATGAACCTATTCCTTTGCTTGTATCGATTCCTTGGTCATATGGCGTACAAGAAAGTGTTGCTTCAATTCCTAGCTCCGAATATGCACGTACAATCTCGAACTGATACTTTAAAAAATCAGGATAGTCGATATCCATTTCTTCAATTTTTTCTAAATCACAACCAGCAGAATTTAGAGTAGTTGGTATTACGACTCTACCTTGTGGATCGCCAGATAAATCTGATAAAAAACGGCGTAATCCATGTCCTCCGGTTATTACGCTGACGCCCGAAACATGAGAATTGTCACATCTGACAAATTTAGTAGCAGAAGCGGTCGCTGCCAAGTCTATGACTAATCTAGCTGCTTTTTGTTTCGTTGGACCTGAGAGTCCATCTAACATAGAAGTGAGCTCATCAGGTATCTCCACATAGCCACGATGTAGTAGAGTACCATCAATATTGGGGGTCAAATTTATTTAATTTACTAAAAAATAGAAAATTTATATTGTCCGTTGTCGTTGTGCTTCAGCAGCAACAATGGCCATTGGGGCCTGAAGATTAAATGATGGTACAAAACCAGTCATAGGAATTCGTAAAATACTATCTGATTTTTCTAATATCGACTTTGAAATTCCAGATCTTTCGCCTCCAATAATAAGCATTATATTTCCAGTTAAGTCTTCATCCCAAGGTGATTTTTGACCGACATCTTCTATTGAGATAATCTTGAAGTTATATGATTTGGCCTTATTAACTATTTTTTCACTATCTACCCAATGTATAGGTATAAATCGATGAGCTTTCATAGATGCTCTTAGAGCACCTTTTCTTTCAGTATTACTCATGTCGCTATCGATAAATACTGCGCTGGAACCACTAACTTCAGCAGTCCTTATGGTGAATCCTATGTTTACAGGATACTTGGCACCTGCTAGTAGCCATACAATTCCCCCATTTACGAAAACCTCATCGATTCCCGCATCAGGATTTCTACCAACAAGGGCAAGGATATTATGATGTATGGGGCCTTTATTATCTCTAGCCATCCTCCATAAGTCTCTTTCAGAACCTTCTTTTATTGGAATATTTTTATCATTAGCCAAATCTAGTAATTTCAGAATCTCTTTATCTTTAGAATCTCGAAGAACAAGTACTAATGAAATAGGTTCATTATTCAAAAAAGCAAGTCCGACTTCCTTAACTCCACACCTTTGCATTGTCCTTGCGGTGCATCATTAGATAATTTGCTTTGGGATTATTTTAGGAAAATATACGATTGATATTATCACTATTTATCATTATGTTGCCAGTGGTGCATTTCATTTAGAGACTTGGTAACATTAGTTACATCTCCGTCTTCCCAAAAATCAACTGCTATGAAAGTTGGCCTATTATTAGTCTCTGACCAGCATTGAATAGCTCTTTCTAGTAATACTTCATAGTTATTTACTTCTTCTGAACGAACAGGATCTGCAAAACCATAGATACTGCTAAGCCAATTATTCATATGCCAAACTGGTTGATTGTTATCACCACGATTTAATCTACAAGACATTTCAGATTGTTCATTTTCTCCATAAGGATTATCCCAACTAAAGGTCCATGCGTGGTGCAACCAAGGATATTGTTCGTCATACTCCCAATCCCAAAAAATAACTAGTCTTTTATTGGACATGACCATTTCTCCCAATGACGGCCATGGATCATTTAAACTATGGATGTAAACCAGGTCTAAGAGTCCACTTTTTATGAATAATGAATAGAGGTGGTCCGCGGGTATGTAATTTTCTAGTAAAATTGATACGACATCTCCAGAACTGTTATTCATCAAAGAGTGTAATTTACTTAGCCAAATATTTGCATCTACTTCAGAATAAGAGCAAGGATGTAAGAAGTCAGAATTTGGATCGCCATGGCAAAAGCGAACATCAGAGGACTGGTTTTGTTCTTTCGAGAGATGGTGAGTATCCAGCATAAAAGACCTAATTCCTCCTTCCCACTGTGCTTCTAAGGCAGTCATATGATTTACTGCCATCCAGACTCCATCTTCAACTGTGGAGAACGAATTATGAGTTTCTGCAAATGTAAAATTATCATAGGATCTTAAGCAATACTTTGCTTCATCGTGACATATTAGTTTATCTTCATAATCATAAGGGTCGAAGCCGTTGTTAATTTCCCAAAGGTTAGGCAACTCGTCACCATCGATATCAGAATCTAATTCATCACAAATATCATCCCCATCTTGATCAGCAGGAATCGAAGAGTAATTTGATGGTTCGGATTTACATTCGATTTCATACAAGTCTAAGAAACCATCATCATCATCATCATTATCAGAATTATCACCAATTCCGTCACCATCACCATCAATCCATTCATCGGGATTTTTTGGAAAATCATCATTTTCATCCAAATATCCATCATTATCTTTATCATTGTCTAAGATTCCCGTACAACCAGCCAATGAGATAATTAATATTATAAATAATGAATGAAGTCTGTCTTTCATATTATCACCGGCAGATTTAATCCAGGAATTTTTGATGATAATTTGGAACAAATGTCTGTTCATCTTCAGGAGGTCTGATATATCCTCTAGATTTTTTCCTACTAGGGAGTTCTATTTTTGCAGGTGTCAAATCCTCATAGGAGATTTGCGATAAGAAGTGATTAATGCAATTAAGATGTGCATGTTTTTTAATATCTGAATTTACAACATGCCATGGTGCTTTTTTAGTATCTGTATATGCAAACATATTATCTTTAGCCTTTGAATATTCCTCCCACCTTGTAAGTGACTCTAAATCCATTGGACTTAGTTTCCATCTTTTATGCGGTTGGGCCAATCTAGCCTCGAATCTTTTCAATTGTTCCTCATCAGATACGGAAAACCAATATTTAATCAAAATAGTATCAGATCTAATCAGCATTCTTTCAAATGTAGGGCATGCCCTAAGGAAACTTTCATATTCTTTTTCAGTACAAAATCCCATGACTTTTTCCACTCCTGCCCTATTATACCAACTTCTATCAAAAAGAACTATTTCGCCTGCTGCAGGAAGATGGTCGACATATCTTTGAAAATACCATTCAGTTTTTTCTCTTTCTGTTGGTGCAGGCAAGGCTGCTACTTTGACTACCCTAGGATTTAGATATTGAGTTATTCTTTTTATTACTCCGCCTTTGCCCGCAGCATCCCTTCCTTCGAATATTACAACTACTTTCAGTCCCTTGACCCTTACCCATTCTTGTAACTTTATAAGTTCTAATTGTAACCTAAACAATTCATTATCATATGATTTCTTATTTATTTTTTTAGTCTTCTTTTCGGCGGCAGCACACATGATATTCATTACTCGTATGACGATATAGACAAAAGCACTGCGGTTTATTCAGGAGATTTTAAATGGAGAAGTGATTAATCTTCTTCATTGGCGGCAAAGATGTACGACTCAGATATTTTAAAAACACTACCAGTTAATTTGATATTAAGTATAATCGTTGGCTTGCTAGTTGGTTTTATTGAAGAAGTCCCAATCAATTTGATTCCAGATGCTTTGATATTTTGTTTAGCAGGAGGTTTAGTATTACAGGAAGTTTGGTTAGTTCAATGGCAAGGAAGACTTGGTGGGCCATATGAAAAGGAATTGCGTAGTTACACTAATAGAATGTTGAAGTTTTTTGATAATAAATTATTTTGGTTAATAGGGATATTCCTGATATTTTTTGTATTAGGATTAATTCCGCTTTTGATTTCAGACAAAGATATCGAACTAGTTTCAATCATTAGAATATTTTGTGTTTCAGTGATACTGACACTTGGAGTAGATCCAATACTCGGGACTTTACCAAAAAGGGACGGTACGACTACAGTTGGGGCATTTGTTATTTATGGTTTAGTCATTCATTCAGGATTGAGTGGGTATCCAGAATTAGCATTGGAGCTTAATAATTACATAAGTTCTTTTTCTGCCGTTACTTGTTCATCAATTGTTTTGACTTATCTACTATTATCAACGAGATGGGCGTATATTCGAAACCTATGTTATTTGATGGCTGATGGCTGGGAAAGTTTTACTCCGAGAATAGGAATACCTCTCTTGATTATTTTAGCACCTGAGATTCCAAATTTCTTAGAAATAGTTGCTAAGATTTATTTAGGCTCCTAAGATTTTTATAATTCAATACCTAATTCAGAAAATGGATTAACTTCAGTTTTTATAATTGCATCGAGTTCATCGGTTGCATTCACGGAAAAGAGGCCGAAGTCGATATCTTGTCTAAGTTCTTCCAATAAATCTGGAAATTCAAAACCTTCCATAGCCATGACTTCTAAAAGATTTTTTTCCAAAGAAGTAGATATATATGCATTTAGTACAGGTTGACTGGATGCGAGGTCTAATTTAAAACTATTAATTGCTTCCTTTGCTTTATCATTTTTCCCTCTGGAAAGTAGTCTATCTGCTTTTCTAGCATTATCTTTCGCATATGATATTCTAGAGTCAAGAATTTTCCTTTGTTCGGCGAATTGTTCATCAAGACTAGATTTTATCTTATTTTGCTTTTTTGTCGAAAGTTTGACAAATGAACGTATTCTACTCTGAGAAAACCATGCTATAATATTACACACCTCCTATAGTTGAGTCTATTTCAGACTTTAAATCACTTAAAATTCCGTCCATATTGGTGGAGAGAATGGATTCCTCAATAATTTCTGAAAATTCTAAGGGTATTAAGTTCTTAACTTTATCTGGATCATATTGCACTCCTGCTTTGGTATCTTGAATTAGCATGACCATAAATCTATGATAAAATTGATTTGAACGTAATAAAGTCAAGACACTTTTTGAAATGAGTATTTCAGCTTTTATTTGCCTCATCTCCATAGCAGTACCTAGTACCCTGGGTACAGAAACTTCAATTTCCTTTTTTGCTTTATCTTTTAATTTTGAATACTTTTTTTCCATTGATTGAATTTCTTCACTCTTGCCATCTTTGGCATTGCTAAACCTAACGAGGTGCAGTTGATGATCGTATTCGAGTTTATCGAGGTTTTTCTTTGACATTTTCGCTAAACGATCATATATTGGACGGCTCATTAAATCCCTCAATTATTCTTCATTATCTAATATATCCGAATTATTAATATCTGTAGCTCTCGGTAAATTATCTCGGATGTCTTCTAGGTGATCACCCGATGCCCAAATAGGACTCTGAACAAGTTGTGCAGGATTCATGACGTTTTTATTTTGAATCATTTGTAGCATCTTTATTGTTTCATTTGTATTGTCGATTACCTGTTCAAATTTTATCTTTTCAGCACTTAATCTATCTATTATTCCAGTAGATAGTTCTATTTCTGCTGTTATTCTTTGTAACTCTTGACTATGTTTTGCATCTTCACGGGACTTTAATTCATTTTGCTGACTTGTGAGTCTAGCTTTCTTTAATTCATTCTCCCTGATTTGAGAATCATGATCAGAAACGCTATTTTCAGAATCTGATAGTTTTTCCTTATTTCTATTTATTTCCATTTTTAAATTTTTATTCTTTCTATTAAAAGCATCTCTATATTCTTGAGGTATACCTTTTTCACGTAGCCACCTATCATCAATCAGATCAAATGCCTTCTTCCCGAATGGCCACATATGAACATTCTGTAAGTTGATCGATATATTAGTATATCTAATTAGATATTATATTTTTGATACTAAATCTTCTATGGATAATTTTGGATTATCAGACTTTGTGACTCCACTGGCTAGTAAAACCCCAGAAGTCCCAAGTTGTAGTGCCATTGCCACATCATTACCATTTTTTACTCCTGCACCACATAATATTCCAACATCTTCAGAAATTCCTTTAACTACTTTCACAGTTTCTAAAACAATATTCGGATCTGCATTAGTTACTGAAATATCTCCTCCGATTAATTCAGGGGGCTCTACCGCGACGAAAGTTGGACCTAATGCAGATAGAGATTGGGCTTCTTTTATATCAGCAGCACATGCACAAACAGTAAAATTTTCTGGAACTTGGTCTAATAGCATTGCGACGTGTTCGATAGAAACTTTGTGTTCTGCATGATTGATTAATGTTCCCTTAGCACCACGTTCTACAGCAGTTTGGGGGTGTAGCCAACCAGTATTAGAACCGAAATTAATGGGGTCAAGGTGTTGGGTCCACACTTCTAGTTCTGGCGCTATTGTAACAACTGAATTCAAATCGAAAGGTGAAACAACAGCGATTAAGCGAGCCGTTGTCTTAACATTCGCCAAGATTAACGCTAGTTCTTCTGCAGATTTCCCATGCGCCGACTCATATGTTTTGAAATTTACAACAATAAGATGTTTGTTCATACTAACGCGTAACTACTCACCGATTTTATTATGTCGCTTTAATTCTTTAATATGTGGCTTTGTGCCCTATTACTACATCTGAAAGTACAGTTCCTTCAGATATCACTGCTCCTTCTCCAATAAGGCATCTTTGTAAATTAGAATTTTTACCAATTTTTGCATCTTTTAAGACTACACAATCTATCAATTTAGAAGTCTTATCAATTGAGACATTAATTCCCAATGCCGACCTTTCGACTAATTCTAATTGTTGCATTTCTCTTCCATACCATGAATTTTTTATCCTCATACCGGAAGTAAATCTATTATTTTCTATACAAGTTTGTACTGCATCGATAAAGGATTTAGGAGTGCCTGCATCTACAAAATAGCCACTGAAAGCAAGACCTGCCATCTGCCCTGCTTCTGCTATAGGAGGGAATACTATTCGTTCCATACTATGTCTTTCCGTGGAAAAATTATCTAATATCTCTTTTTCAAAAACAACACAACCTGCATTTATATAATTAGAGAATTCTGTACCAGGTTCAGGCTTTTCTTGAAATCGTCTAATTAATCCATCCAGATCTAAATCACATACTCCAAATCTGCTTGGATCTTCAACTTCCCAAAGTGAAAGTGTGACTTTGGCTTCTTTTTCCTTATGGTGTTGTAAAAGTGCAGGGATATCAACACTTGAAATAAGATCGCCATTTAGTACTAGTACGGGGCCATTATGAATTAATTGCTTACTTGCTAGGCCGACTGCCCCCCCAGTTCCTAATGGTTCATTTTCAACTGAAATAACTACTTCATAACTCATATTTTTTTTAGAAAAGAAATCTTGAATTTGATCTACCCCATAGCCTGCCGCAATGATTACTCGAGATATTGTATCCTCCGGGATTACTTCAATTACTCTCTCGAGTAATGTTTTATCCAAAATGGGAAGTAACGGTTTTACCCTATCTTCTGTCCAAGGCCTCAGCCTGGTTCCAAATCCACCTACCAAAACTATTGCTTCCATAATTAACTCCCGTATATGATTGTGATTTGAGACCTTCTATTTGTATAAGATATCTAAAGCAACAATCGCATCTTTCAAACATAAAGAGCGAGTCGCCGCGTCATGAATATTCACGAATACCAAGCCAAAGCTATTTTTCATGATTCAGGAATTAAAGTTGTCAAGGGAATTCATTGCCTTACAGTTGATGATGCAATCAATGCATATGAAGAATTAAATTCTGAAGTTGTGGCTGTGAAAAGTCAAATACATGCCGGAGGGAGAGGTAAAGGAAACTTGTATAATCCCTCCTCAGGCGAATTAATAATGGAAGGAGGAGTAAAGATTGCTTTTTCGAGAGAAGAAGTTGAAGAATATTCTAAGGCAATAATTGGTAATAGATTAGTAACCAAACAAACAGGATTAGAGGGGAAAATAGTAAATAATCTGTACATAGAATCTGGATGTAAAATCGAGCATGAGTATTATTTAGCACTTTTAGTAGATAGAGAAAATAAATCAGTTCTAATAATGGCCTCAACAGAAGGGGGAATGGATATTGAAGAAGTTGCAGAGAATAATCCGGAAGCCATCCATAAAATATGGGCAGATCCTTTGGAAGGATTATCAAAGGAAGATTCTAACTCACTTGCAACATCATTAGGATTATCAGGAAATTCTAAAGAAGAATTAGTTACAATGCTAGATTTGTTATATAAAATGTTCACAGAAAGAGATTGTTCGATGATTGAAATCAATCCACTAGTAAGAAGTGAATCGGGTGAAATTATAGCCTTGGATGGCAAGGTAGGATTTGATGATAGTGCAGATTTTAGACATCCCTGGAGAGCCCAACTGCGTGATTTATCAGAAGAAGAGGAAGTAGAAATTAGAGCTGACGAATATGGTTTATCGTACGTTAAACTAGATGGCAATATTGGTTGTTTGGTCAATGGTGCGGGCTTAGCAATGGCATCGATGGACGTGATAAAACTCTACGGAGGTGAGCCAGCTAATTTCTTAGATATAGGAGGGGGGGCTACTAAAGAGTCGATTACTGCAGCTTTTGAAATAATTCTAGAAGATAAGAATGTAGAAGGAATTTTAGTAAATATATTTGGAGGAATAATCCAGTGCGACATGGTGGCTAGAAGTGTAATTGAGGCTTCTGAAGATATAGGACTTGATGTGCCTCTTGTAGTAAGATTTTCTGGAACAAATCATATAGAAGGAAAGGCAGTTTTAGATAATAGTGATTTGAATGTTTATACAACAAATACTCTCGCAGAGGGTGCTGAAAAAATAGTTTCTCTGACAAAAAGGAGTGATGCTTAATGTCAATATGGATTAATGAGGATAGTAAGATTTTGATTCAAGGAATTACAGGTAATCAGGGTACTTTTCATGGAACAATGATGGTTGATTACAAAACAAAAGTTGTAGGTGGAGTCACGCCCGGCAAAGGAGGTCAAAAAATAATATTATCCGATAAGGAGGTAGATGTTTACAACACTATGTCTGAAGCAATTGAGGACACTAATGCAGATGTTAGTGTAATATATGTTCCTGCACGCTTTGCTGCCGCTGCAATAATCGAAGCTGCCGACGCATTCCAAAAAAATAATGGAGGATTAATAGTGTGCATTACTGAAGGAATTCCGATTTTGGACATGGTAAATGCAGTTGCAAAGATTGGTAAATGTCCAGATGTAAGACTGATAGGTCCGAATTGTCCTGGCATAATTACCCCAGGGGAAGAGGGAGGCTGTAAAGTAGGAATAATGCCAGGATTTATACATGCAAAAGGAAGAATTGGAATTGTTTCAAAAAGTGGTACATTGACTTACGAAGCAGTAGCTCAAACTATGAGTGTTGATGAGGGGCAGTCAACCTGTGTCGGAATAGGAGGAGACCCTGTCAATGGGACTGGATTTATTGATTGTCTTGAGGCGTTTGAAAATGATCCTCAAACCAAAGCTATAGTGATGATTGGAGAAATTGGTGGGACGGCTGAAGAAGAAGCTGCAGAATGGGCTGCTAAAAACATGAGTAAGCCAATCGTAGGATTCGTAGCAGGATCTACAGCACCTCCAGGTAAAAGAATGGGGCATGCTGGAGCCATAATTTCAGGAGGAAAGGGTACTGCTGAAGAGAAATTTTCGGCTTTTGAAAATGCAGGAATTTATGTTGCAAGGGATCCTTCAGAGATTGGTAACGTATTAGTTAAAGCTCTGAAAGATGCTGGACTGAGATAAGCGAATAAAGCGAGAGTCTTAGAGGAAGAGCATTCTCACATGGTTAATGGGGAATCATGGCAATCAGTTGCAGTTACTATTAACTGAGGAACAGCAAAGATTTGATATTCTCCTAGAAGGTACTTCGAGATCTTTTTTTTTGAGCCTCAGAGTTCTTCCGAAAAAAATACGTAGACATATTGGTTTAACATACTTATTGGCACGTTTGGCAGATACTATTGCTGATTCTAAGGTCGGCAAGAATAGTCTATTAATTGAATTCCTAAGGGCCTATGATAATAGAATACAGGATCCAAAAAAAGAATTACCCAATTTTGAAGAATTGGCTTTGATTCAAGAAGATAAGGCAGAATCAGAATTATTATTAAATGCAATAATACCAATAAGTTATTTGGATGGAGATGTAAATTTAACTAATCGGGAAATTAAAAGATTGTCTTTTTTATTAGAGAGTAAGAAATTTTCAAATATTCAAATGGAAGTTATAAGAGATTATAGTTTAGAAAAAAGTAGAAAATTTTCTAATACAGATCGGGAAAAAATAAGAATTTGTCTAGGCATAATAATAAGTGGGCAATCCTTAGATTTACAACGTTTTACAGATGCAAGTGGCGATAAAATAGTATCCCTAGATAATGAAGTGGAATTGGATGATTATACATACAGAGTAGCAGGGAGCGTAGGAGAATTTTGGACGCATATGTCATTGGATCATCTTTTTACTGTAGGAGTTGAAGATAGGAAAATTCTTTTCAAAAAAGCAATAAACTTTGGAAAATCATTGCAAATGATAAATATTCTCAGAGATTTACCCGAAGATTTGAAAATGGGGCGATGCTATTTACCAAGAGAGACTTTGGCTGATCATAACCTCAGGCCCGAAGACTTATTAAATCTTGAAAATATGGAAAGATTCAAATCTTTATACGATAATTATTTAAAAAAAGCAAGTACTTACCTAGATGATGCTATAACTTATGTAAATATGTTACCAAGAAATCAATATCGACTTAGATTATCATGTATGTTACCTATATTAATTGGTCAGAAAACATTAATTCTACTTAAAGAAGGGAATATCTTGGATCCAAATAATAGAATAAAAATTAGTAGAACTGAAATAAAAAATATTCTCCGTAAAGCGGCTATTACATCAATATCTAAAAAAATGAGTATAAGGCTACTAAATAAAAATAGATTAATTATTTGAGATAAATAATCTAAATTATTCTGATTTAAAATGATAGGAAAGGAAACAATCTATAGTGAAGTTCAAGTTAACTTCTAGACCGGAGGTGGTGAGAGTCATGACAGAAAGGCAAGTTTCTGAGATCGAAATTTTCAATGGAGGATTTCAAAAACAGACTTTAGCATTGTTAGAAGCTGAAGATGAGCCAAAAAGAATAGAGCTCGTTCGTGCAGCTGTTGATCTTACAAAGGAAGCGACTAGAGCGATTAGTATCACTGCCTTAGAAACAATAAGAGAGGGGGCTATTTTCATGGGAGCAATTGGTTCCAGAAGCGATTTAGTAAATCCTTTCAGATACATCGATGCTCCGATTTGGAAAGAATCTGAGGTTCCACCACATATGATAAAAACTGCATATGAATATTGTGAAGAGTTGACTCGTAGAGAAGCTGGTAATTTCTATCATTCTTTCAAGTATCTTCCAGACTTGGAACGCAAATCTATTTGTGCGTATTATGCATTTTGCCGCAGAGCAGATGATATTGCAGATGGAGATTTTATTGATATCTTTCCCGGAGGTTCATCAGATGATCCAGAGTCTATTGAATACAGATCAACTATTGAAAATCTTAGTAAAGGAAAAGCAGTTTTAGATAGGAGTTCATATAATGATAAAATGTCACAATTATTCTATTACAGGAAGAAACTTTCCACAGCATATGGAGATGTAACTTCCACAGACCCCATATTTATGGCAATCAAGGATACAGTCAATTCTTTTGGAATACCTAGGCAGTTGCTTGATGACATGGTTAGTGGCATGGAAGATGATTTTCACATGAATCGGTATCAGAATTTTGAAGATTTGTATGCTTATTGCTACAGAGTTGCATCTACGGTTGGATTAGTTTGTATAGAAATTTATGGATATGACAATATTAAAGCTAGAGAATATGCAGAATCTTGGGGTATTTTTATGCAATTAGTCAATATTCTAAGAGATGTAGCTGAAGATGCAAAGAGGAATAGAATATACTTACCTCTTGATGATTTATCAAGATATGGCATTGAAGCAGAAGATATACTGAATAATAATGATGTTGTTAATCACCCTGGATGGAGACCATTTGTTGAGGAATACATAGAAAGAGCAAATTCATACAGAGATAAAGCATTCAAATTACTTCCTCTATTAGATAAATCATCTAGATATTCTCCTGCTGCTATGGCTGCTTTTTACAGCTCAATTCTCAAAAAGATAAAGAAGAAGAATGGTGATGTATTTACTAGCAGAATACAATTATCAAAAACTGAGAAAATTACACTTGCAGGTTATGTGTATATTAGATACAGATTTCTTGCAATCTAAAACATAGGTATCGAGATTAAACCCCAAAGAGATATAAAAATACTAAAATGAGGTGAGCTTATTAGAATTGCTGTTTTGATACAAGAAAGATGTAAGCCTAATAGTTCCGCATTTAACTATCTCCAAAAATACGCTGGCATGTGTGGAGGAGAATGTATTCAGGTTGAAGATAATAAATGTAAAATTCTTGAAGAAGCATGCCCCGTATGCTTTACACGAGCTAAGTTATGCCCCGGTGATGCTGTCAAAGTAATTAATCTTCCAGAAGAACTTGGTGCAGATATGACTCATAGATATAGTTTGAATGGATTTAGATTATTCAGACTTCCTACTCCAAGGCAAGATTCCGTAATAGGAATACTTGGTCCAAATGGAATTGGAAAGTCTACCGCGATCAATCTTCTTTCTGGCGCAATTATGCCAAATTTAGGAGAATGGTTTGACCCTCCCGAGGATTGGGAAAGTATCATCCCAACATTTCCCCGTGGAGAATTGAGAGATTATCTCACTTTAGTATCTGAAGGTGAAATTAATATAGCAGTTAAGCCACAATATATAGATAAATTACCAAAATTATGGGACGGAAAGGTAAGTGGACTATTAGCCAGAGTAAATGACGTGGGAGAATTAGAAAAATATGCGAAAATTACAGGAATAGAACATCTTCTTGAGCGAGAATTGAAAGATTTATCTGGAGGTGAATTACAAAGAGTAGCCATATGTGCTACAATTTTGAAAGATGCAGAAGTTTACTTTTTTGATGAGCCCTCTTCATATCTAGACATTTATGAAAGGATGAGAATGGTAGAAATCATCCAAGATTTAGCTAATAGAGGAAAAAGAGTACTGGTAGTAGAGCATGATTTGGCCATTTTAGATGTTTTATGTGATATGTTACATATAATTTATGGAGACAGGGGTGCTTATGGAATATTCACTCCCTCAAGATCAACAAGGGGGGCTATTAATGCATATCTTGATGGATTTCTACATGAAGAAAATGTACGTATAAGAGATAAACCAATTCAGTTCCTAAGGGGAAGGACACGCGGAGAAGAGATCGGACAGCCAATTATTCAGTGGGGAGATATGGAAAAAACATTAGGAGAATTTAAATTGATTACTGGAAAAGGCGAAGTAAAATCTGCAGAAGTTGTAGGAGTAGTTGGTCCAAATGCTACGGGTAAAACAACCATGGCTAAGTTGATTGCAGGGGAAATCGAACCAGATCAAGGATGGTGCACGACAGATGCCAAAATATCCTATAAGCCTCAACATGTGAATACAGAATTTGAAGGCAGCGTTCAGAATTGGTTAGATACAGAAATAGGAATGAAATGGAGATCTGGAGAGTTCAATACTCAGGTAATAAGACCTTTGAAGATAGATAAAATGTTAGAATTGCAGGCACGAAGGCTATCAGGAGGAGAGTTGCAAGCAGTTAGTATAGCCATATGCTTAGGAAAGGAAGCAGATTTGTATTTATTTGATGAGCCGAGTGCACATCTTGATGCAAATGCTAGGATGGAAACTGCTAAGGCCATAAGAAGGACTATGGAAAGTAATGAAAAGGCTGCATTTGTAATTGACCACGATATTTACTTCATAGA
Source organism: uncultured Candidatus Poseidoniales archaeon (assembly GCA_963968165.1). GTDB lineage: Archaea > Thermoplasmatota > Poseidoniia > Poseidoniales > Thalassarchaeaceae > MGIIb-O3. The sequence goes on from CAXAFE010000012.1 coordinate 25,623, forward strand.
TATTGTGAGTGATTCATTATTGGTTTTTGATGGCGTTGGGGGCAAAGAAGGGAATGCATTGGGGCCCTTGAGTCTAAGAAAGGGAATGAATAAATTTTTATCTAATGTCGACATAACATTCCGAAGAGATCATGATTCTCATAGGCCAAGAATCAATAAACCAGGTAGTCGGAAGGATCGCGAACAGAAAATTGCCGGAGAGTACTTCTATGTTGAATAAAATAACCATCGAATTCTTGAATGAAACGGTTGACGCAGTGTCATGTCAGATGACTCTGAAGACATAGTTATGGAAAAGGAAGAAGAGCTTATTGAAGAGGAAATTGATCCCTTGGTTTCAATGGCAGAAAAAATAAATGATTTGGAAAAGGAGTTACAATATTCTGCAGCAGAAATTATTAACATAAGACAAAGGTCAATCAGAGATAAAAACGAATTAAATAAATATAGAAGTAGTACCTTGGCTATAAGATTATTCCCAATAATTGATAATTTAAAAAGGGCGATTAAAAGTACAATAAATGGAAAAAATATTTCTGACTCCCTTATCGAGGGACTAAAGATGACATTGGATGGAATGGAAGATATACTCAAGGCGGAAGGAGTTGAGAAAATTAATATCGAAGATGATAAGTTTGATCCATCATATATGGAATCAATAGCATCAATATCTTGCCCCGAAGGCAAAAATCCAGGAGATGTTATTGAAATAATCGAAGAAGGTTATAAACTTCATGATAGAGTGTTGCGTGCGGCGAAGGTCATAGTTGCTGAAGGGTGAAATTATTGTTAAAAATTATGAATTCAATTAGAGTTAAAGGTGTTTTATTTACTTTATTTATTTATATTACCGCAATTATATCAATTCAATTAATTGCTCCTGATTCAGTAATTTATCCAGCTGAGTTTCCGGATAGTTGTCCTGAAAATTCCATGAATTGTACATACATAGGCTCTGTACCACATAGAGGAGATGGGAAAACTGAATTACGTTTTGATTCTAATTTTGATGAAGTAATTAATGGTGTAAAAGATTGGATAAATTTGCAACCTAGGACAGAAATTTTAGGAGAATGGGATAATCAAATTCATGCTGTTTTCAAGACATTGATTTGGAGATTTCCCGATGATTTTGCAATCAATTTAAATTGTGAAAACGGTATTACTGTGATGTCCGTATATTCAAAATCAAGACTTGGTACTAGTGACCTAGGCGTAAATAATGATAGAGTAGAGGATTTCTCGGAACATATGTCAAATGTAGAATTATCTCCCTCGGAATGTAATTAATTTATTTTGGAGATGATGAAATCGGAATAATCCATAGAGATATAACTAGAGCCAAGACTTTGCCTTCTGAATATTATACTGATGATACGATTTTTAAAAAAATAAAAGGACGAATGATGGAGGAATGGCATTTTTCAATTCACAAAAATGAGATATCAAATAATAATATAATCCCTATGAAAAATTCTCTGGAAATAATGGGGGAATCTATTGTTTTAGTGAAAGATGATGATATAAGAGCAATGTCTAATGTTTGTACCCACAGGGGCATGATACTCAATACTGAAAATAATAATAGTAAAAATATGAAATGTAAATATCATGGTCGGAGTTTTACTTTGAAAGGTTGTATACTTAATATGCCTGAATTTAAAGAGGTATTGGACTTTCCCAGTGAGATGGATAATTTAATTAATTTTCCAGTTCATATGTGGAAGGGTTTGTTATTTATATCTAGAATTGAAAAAGAACTTCCTCGGTGGTTAATAGAACTAGAAGATAGGTTAAGTTGGATGCCAATAGAGTCATTTAGATATGATAATTCTTATTACAGGTCATATGATATTAAATCTAACTGGGCACTTTATGTTGATAATTATTTGGAAGGTTTTCATATACCATATGTTCATTCAGATCTTAATAAAATATTAGATTATAATAATTATGAAACTGAATTATTTGAAGGAGGAGTTTTACAAATTGGAATTGCTAAAAAAGGAGAATCAATATTTAATTTGCCCCCAGAATCAAAGGATTATGGCAAGAATATAGCAGCATATTATTATTGGTTATTTCCAGGGATAATGATGAATTTCTATCCTTGGGGATTATCAGTAAATTTTGTTATTCCAATGAGTATTGATAGTACAAAAATTGTTTATAAACGGTACATTTGGGATGAGGAATTGATTGGTAAAGGAGCAGGGGGAGATTTGGATAAAGTCGAAAAAGAGGATCAGGATATAGTAGAAGCTGTACAAAGGGGTGTATCGAGTAAATCATACACAAGAGGGAGATATTCTCCAACAATGGAAAAGGGAATTCATCACTTTCATAGGATTTTGACAAATTCTTTTTAGAGTATTTATCTTATTTTTATTACTCCAATTATGACCATCAATATGCATACTAATGCAGATATATTAGATATTATTATTGCATAGGAAGAAACTAAGATACCATAAATAAGCCATAATAAAAGTGCTGCGGCTACTAACCAAAAAGTAGGTAGAGAAATGCCATCATGAGATTTATCTAACCATACCTTTCTAATTTGAGGTATCCATGCTATTACACCTAAAAAGCCCGCAAACAGGCCTATGGCTTCTATTGCAAAAGACAATTAAATTCCTCATATATCATTTCTATCAACTTTTTTTCCTGAAGACCAATCATATATTCCAATATTAGTCTTTTTTCCAAGTTGACCTTTTCTTACTAAATTTTGAAGTAGAGGATGGGGCAAATATCCATCATCAGAAAATGACTTTGATAAGTTAGATAAAATGTCTGCCCTCACATCTAGACCAACTAGGTCAGATAGTTCCAGGGGCCCCATGGGGTGCCTATAGCCAAGCATCATTGCGGTATCGATATCACTAGCAGATGCAACGCCCTCTGCTAACATACGTATCGCTTCATTTCCCAGAACTACGCCCAATCTACTTGTTGCAAATCCGGGAACATCATTGACCAATATTGTTTTTTTACCCATTTTTTTTCCAATCAATTCGGCAATTTTTATAGTTTCTTGGGAACAATCATCATGATGAACTATTTCTAAAAGTTTCATAATTGGAACAGGATTGAAAAAATGCATACCTATTACTCTATTAGGACAATTTGTACTACTAGCTATTTCCGATATTGATAAACTTGAAGTATTGGTAGCTAAAATAGAATTTTTTGGTGCCAAACCCTCTATTTTGGAAAATAATTCTTTTTTTAAATCCATAATTTCTGGAATTGCTTCGATTATTAAATCGGATCCATCGACAGCGGTTGCAAGGTTGCTATGAGCTATCAAATTAGAATTCCATCTGATTTTTTCATCTATGGATGTTTTGCCTAAAGTTATTCCTTTATCCCAAAAAGAGTTTATCCTAGAAATAGCACTTGTAAGACTTTTTTCATACGAGTCGAAAATTCTAGTCTCCCACCCGCACTGAGCAGAAATTTGGGCTATACCTGCCCCCATAGTTCCGGCTCCGATTACTGTGACCACTCTGACGTCCATATGCCTGACTTGGTACTGTGGTCCATATGCATTACTCAATCTTGACGACCATAGGCGGCAAGGGCGGCTTGAAACAGTCTTTGTCTTGGAACATCATGTTCTAAGAAGCAAGTAAAGGGCGCAACATCCTTGAGTAATTCGATGGCACTTACGTATGCTCCATATATGAATGGGTCTGCGATATCTGTTGGAGGTATACTTATGCCTAATTTAACAAGTCCTTTGCGCGTATCTTCATCCCATATCGCATAAGTATGATGTGTGAAATGTAAATAAGAAGATAATCTGTGAATATCAGATCTTGCATTTGATGTAAAACTATCGATTAATAATGTGTCAGGATATTTAATTGCATATAATGCTAGTTTTACTTCCCTTGTAGTTTCATCTTTCCATTCCCTATTTCCAAGTCCCATCCAATTATCTATCATATCCAGCATATTATTATCATATGGCCTTTTAACCATATAAAGCAGCTTTTCATACTCATCAGGATTCTGTTGCTCAGAGTGATGATGCTCGTAAAATAAATCTGTTAGATTATCAAAAAAGGGTTTACATTTTTCTTTATTAAAGGCTAGAAGCGATATATGTTGCATTTGCTCACCTTATCCCTTATTTTCCTTTCCATTCTCTATATTGAATCCAATCCTTTTTCATATAGTCATTCATGAGTTTTTCTTCATCTTCATCAGTCGGTAATACACTAATTAGATAGTTTCCATATTCTTCATCTGTGCCCTCAAAACTTTCACCAGTTATAGTGTATTTTTCACCAGCATACATTCCTATTCCGCGATTAAATTTATCTGAGGGTATAAATAATTCGGGCTCTCCTTCTTTTCTTGCTGAGCTAATTCTACGCATTTCATCTCTTAATTCCTGGAAATATAAGTCTCTACTGGCTTCATTTAGATGTTCTCTATCGGCGTCTATTTCACTCTCTCTTTCATCATACCTTCCCTTGACACCATAGACATAAGCCCATTGTGCACTAGTAGAGTCATCTGTTCCAAATAAATCTAATCCTGTGCTAATCCACTTATTCAAATATTTTTGGAGTAAAGCGCATGGTATTACTCCCTGCTTAACGATTCTCCTTAGCCCGTTTGCGCCTGTTCCAAGGTGGAATGATTCTTCCTTCAACATGGGACCCATTGAGGCAGCTAGGGGTTTGAAAGATGAGGTGCTCAGCATTTTTAGTTGGTATTTTCCATCTCTATCTATGAAGTGAGTAAAGCAAAAGAAATCTAGCCAGTGATCTATCGGTGCATTGAAAGATCCTAGTATCCTAGTTCCCTCTTGCGCATTTCTCTCTAACAATTTGGAGGCTTCTCTAACTCCCTGTTCTCCAAAATATGTACAGAGGACATAGGCCATTTGCCATCCGTGGCGTTGCTCCTCGCACATAATTCGCAGGGCAGATTTTTTGTCGTATTCAGTAGGTGCTGTGTCAAGGAGGTGATTTTGTTGTTCTACGCTAGCAAACTCAGTATCCCCTTGTACTGATATCATACTAATTATTGCATCTCTAATATTTTGTTGGGGAATTTGCATGCGCCTTTCCCATTTCGGCATTCCTTCGAAGTCACCAAATTCGATTTGATTACCTGCTGTATCCCAGTCGAATTTGATATCAAATTTGTAATCTCCTAACCAAGACGGGTCAAAACCAATTCTTGTTTGCCAGTCATTAAAGTCATTAATCCATGCTTCAAAGTTGGTTGAATAATCTTCAACAATGTCTGTACGTGCCATCAGTTCCACCGAATAGTGATTAGTATAAAAATAAGTGTATGGAATGAGGAATAATAAATTTTATTATTTGCCCTTAAACCTGGGAGTTCTACGCTCAACATAGGAAGCTATGCCTTCCTTCGCATCCTCGGATTGGAATAAGTCTGATTGCAGTTCTCTCTCAAGGGCTAGGTGGGATTCTAAAGGAATTTCAATGCCACTTTGAACGCTTCTTTTGATATTACCGATTGCTTTTGCTGCAGCCAAGGGAAGTGTGAATTGCCCAGCATAATCCAATACATCTGTTCTGAAGTCATCCAATCCTACGCTATCATAAATATCGTGAACTAAATCCATATCTCTCGCTTCTTCAAATGAAAATTTTCTACCGGTAACCATAATTTCCATGGCTCTTGCTTTACCAACTAAACGCGCTAATCTTGCTGTACCTCCAGTTCCAGCAAGAACTCCTAATGAGACCTCAGGTAAACCAATTTGAAAATTTCCTTTATGTGCAATTCTTATGTCTGCAGCCATTGCAATTTCAAGTCCTCCGCCGACAGTATGGCCATTTAGAGCTGCAATGACTAATTTTGGAGTCTGTTCGAGCCTAGACAGAGTTTCATTTGCATGTAAACAAAAGAAATATTTGTATCTTGGAGATAGGGTATTGAGATAATTTATACTAGCACCTGCTGAGAAAAATTTCTCACCATGCCCGGTGAGTAGAATTACTGAAACGTTTCCATCAAATCTAGCATCTAATATAGCATGATCTATATCTTCCCACATCTCCCTAGTGTAAGTGTTAACGGGTGTTCTGGATTCGCTTAATGGTTTACCATCTGTATCTGATATGAGCTCAATAATTGCAATACCATTATCGGTAACACCATAATTTACTAAATTATTAGGCATTGATTTTAGTTCGGGCCAAGATGTCATATATGCGCCAGTATGATAAGTTATTTTAATCAAACGGAAGATAGAGTACTGATATTATGCATCAGTTTCGTTGAATGACAAGTTTGCCCCAGATTTTCTTACTTTATCCCATTGTTTCCCAATCTCAACAGCCTTAGCGCTTGGTTCCCATGAATCTCGCTTAAGGGCTTGTCTGAATGGCATTCGATTAACGGTACGGCCATCCGAAAGTTGTTTTTTCCTAAGCATTCCTCGCTTTACAAATGGCCATAATAATTTTCTAAAAATACCTGGAGAGTATAGCCAACGCATGAATGCTAAACCATCACCTTTACGTTTTTGATCCCACATCCAATATCTTGCTGCTAATTTGAATCCTCTATCTCCCACTCGATTTAGAATAAAGCGATTAATGGCACTAGATTTAACCAAAGGAATTAGTCGTTTACGAATTTCAAATTCATAATTACATTCTCCGAGAATACCTTTTGCAGCAAGTACTCCACTAGTAATTGCATATCTCATTCCGAAGCCCCACATGAAATCTTGTAAACCTCCGGCTTCCCCAACATAATATCGACCTTCATGAATATATTTTTCGGGTAAAGAAAAGTCACCTTTTCCTCCGACTCTCTTTATTGGACGGCGATTTAAATCGTAATTATCTTCATACCAGGCGATAGTTTCATTCAAATATCTTCCACTCTTTTTTTGCTTACGCCAAAGACATGTGCAAATTAATCCAATTCCATCGATTATTATCAAATAAGAATATGCTCCAGGCGCTAATTTATCATTTAATTGAAGAGTTACGTGATTTGGATGATCTGTGTGGAAAATTTCACCAAATGCAACAGCGCTAGAATCTTTAGGGCCTGCAGCGATAATATCGCACTCTTCGGGATTTTTTCTTTCTCCATAGTGTATTTTCACGCCTGCTTCGACGGCCATACGCTTCATCCCTTGGTCTATGCAGTGTTCATCAGTACCTCTTTCTACGACTCTAAATGCTATTGATTCGGACCTTGGTTGAGTTATTTCACCATCTGGATGTGCTAAGTCAACTACATTAAATCCATCAGATTTGAAATAATCTGGATTTAGGCCCCAATCTCTCATTTCATCGAAAAAATCTGGTGAAGATGTCCAATTTTCAATTCCCTGAAAATCTCCATCAAAACGTGCACCACTATCCTTGCGAATATCATATACGTGTACTTCTTTTCCTGCATTAGCCAAAACTGTAGCTGCAGAAAGGCCTGACAAACCAGCCCCCAAAATATGAAGGGTATCTTGTGCCATGTCAAATGGGACGAAGTTCTGAACTTCAACATTGGGTAATTTCCGCTGTATTCAAGTCAGAGTAGCCTGTGGGGTTGTTTGTGACTAAAGTCATCGTTTCCGTAGAATCAATTAAATTAGATCCTGATGAACTAAGGAAAATGATTGATTCCGAAAAATGTGGAAGCATAGTGTCATTTATCGGTTTGACTAGAGGGATTGACGAAGGTAAAAAAATAAAAGAATTGGTTTTCGATGCATGGGAGGAAAAATTACCAATTATTCTCAGAAAAATAGGTCTAGAAGCAATTGAAATGTTTGAGATTAAGCAGGTAATAATTTCGCATCGTATTGGAAATGTTAAACCAAAGGAGCCAATTGTTTGTATTCACGTTGCCTCCATACACAGAGCAGAGGGTTTTTCTGCATGTAGTTGGCTAATTGATGAATTGAAAAAGCAGGCACCATTATGGAAGAAAGAAGTCCGTCCGGATGGTTTTACTTGGAAAAGTGGTTTGGGCTAGCGTTATGAATGAGTGGAAAAAATTCATTCCATAAATAGTCAAATAAATACTCCCCTCCCTTGCGGTATCAATGACGAATAGTTTAGAGGGGATTACAGACATAAGTTCTAAAGAAAATGTGAAAAGGTTAGCAGTTGCTAAAGGAACTCTTATTCTTAACAAAAAATCAATCTCTTTGATTAGACAAGGAGGTATTAGTAAAGGTGATGTACGGGAAGCATCGACTATTGCAGCAATACAGGCTGTTAAGGAAACTCCTAGAATGATTCCTCACTGCCATAACATACCAATAGAGGGGTGTAATGTTGAGTGGGAAATTGATGGAAATAAATTAAATTGTACTGTTACAGTAAAAACTAATTGGAAAACAGGGGTTGAGATGGAAGCACTTTGTGGAGTTAGTAGTGGTTTATTATGCGCTTGGGATATGTTAAAGTCTAATGAAAAAGATCAAGATGGACAATATCCGGAAACTAAAATTATTGATATTAGAGTGCTCGAAAAAATCAAAGATCGACCGCATGATTGAATTCCTAGTTGCGTTGCGGGAGGCATGGCAACAAAAGATTTGGAAAAATATTTCCTAGATGCAACTGAATCTGCGGCAATAGCTGCTGCAGCATGGATTGGCCTCAATGATGGTAAAGCAGCAGATGGGGCTGCTGTTCATGCAATGAGAAAGGTCTTTGATAACGTACCATTTGATGGAAGGGTAGCAATAGGAGAAGGAGAAAGAGATGATGCCCCTATGCTCTGGATCGGTGAGCCACTGGGATCAATGCAAGGCGATCCGTTAGCAATGTCGATTGATATTGCTGTTGATCCATTAGAATGTACCAATCATGTGGCAAATGATTTGCCTAATGCAATGGCAGTATTGGCAGCAGCACCGAGAGGCAAATTACTCCATGCACCTGATTGTTATATGAATAAAATTGCTGGTTCCAAAGATTTGATTGGAGAAATAAGTTTAGAGGCAGATGTTGCATACAATATTGAAGCAGCAGCTTCAGTATTAGGAAAGAATACAAAAGATTTGACGGTAATAGTCATGGACAGACCTAGACACAAAGAACTAATTAAAGATTTAAATGAGTATAAAGTCGACATAAGATTGATTGGCGATGGTGATGTCTCTGCAGCACTTGATGCTGCTGATCCTAGTTCTGAAATTGATATGTTAATGGGAGTTGGAGCTGCGCCTGAAGGAGTAATTACTGCTGCAGCATTAAGGGGACTTGATGCCTCATTCGAAGGCAGGTTAGTATTCAAAAATGATGGGCATAGAGAAAGGGCTGAATCTATGATAGATGGAGATATTGAAAGAATTTGGTCCCGCGATCAATTATGCGCCTCGGAAGATGCAATATTTATTGGAACTGGAGTATGTAAAGGTCGAACGGATGGAGTCAAAGTAGATGAAAATGGAAAATACACAGTCCATTCGGAAGTTATAGATGTAAAAAATAAAATACATAAATTTTTGACAACTGAGAGATAAACGTTTACTTAACTATCGATGGATTCATTTCCTAGGTCCATTTCCATAGCTTTGGAGATAGTATGGATAAAATTAGTCTTGAAAAAATTGCAAGAGATTTAGTTGCCAAAGGAAAAGGCATTTTAGCCGCAGATGAAAGTAATGGCACCATGTCAAAACGCTTAGAATCAGTTGGCCTTAAGGCAACAGAAGAGAATAGACGTGCATACAGAGTTAATTTATTTTTATCAAAGAACTATCAGCAATCCATTAGCGGAGTAATACTGTATGATGAAACTATTAGGCAAAATATGGATGATGGAGGATCAGTTCCAGAAGCAATGACACAGATAGGAGTTTACCCCGGAATTAAAGTTGATACAGGAGCTAAAGAACTAGCCAATCATAGTGGTGAAAAAGTCACTGAGGGCTTAGATGGTTTAAGAGATCGATGTTTTGAGTATTATCAATTAGGTGCTAGATTCGCTAAATGGAGAGCAGTGATAACAATTAATGATGAATTACCAAGTGAGACCTGCATGAAAGTAAATTCTCATGCACTCGCAAGGTATGCGGCAATATGTCAGGAACAAGGCCTAGTACCAATAATCGAGCCTGAGGTTTTGATGGAAGGAGATCATTCTTCGGAAAGGTGTTTTGAGGTAACATCTAAAATGCTTAGTTATACTTTTTCGGAATGTATATCTCAAGGCGTTTACCTTCCAGGAATATTATTAAAACCCAATATGATATTACCGGGAAATAGTAGTGTGGAGAAAATTACAAGGGAAAAGGTAGCTGAATTGACACTAAAATGTTTAATAGAAAATGTACCTGAACAAATTCCAGGAATTGTTTTTCTTTCAGGTGGCCAATCAGATGAAGATGCGACTGCACATCTTAATATCATGAATAACATGGAAACACCCAAGCCGTGGGAATTGTCATATTCTTATGGAAGAGCATTGCAGGCTGCAGCATTGGAGGAATGGGCAAATGGCACTCCGAGCACTAGTCAAAATGCATTCTTAAAGAGAGCTAAAATGAATCATAAGGCCAGAAGTGGAGAATGGGATTCCTCATTAGAAAGTTCTTGAAAAAAATAGAATTAAATTTTATTTTCTGAATCTAAAGTTCCTGGTCTTAGTTGCCAGACGCATATCTCGTATCTTCCTGATAAGGCCCCACCTCTCTTTGTTGTAGCTATTTTTAAGATGTCTTTATCCTTTGATAAAACATTACCAAGTTGTTGTGGAGTAGTTCCATGCCTCATAGTTGAATTCACATGTTCTAATATTTCTGTAGTATTGGCTTCTCCTCTTAAATCTAAAAATTTTTTTATTTTTTGTCTTAATCTTGTTGTTCTCATATCAATAACCTCCGTTGAAACCTTCGCTCATTTGCCGCCCATGATGACTTGCCCATTCTTTGGTGGCCCACTCTGAAAGTGCTTTGGAAGGATCGAAGACGCCGCTGCTTCGAATTTCCCCTATACGAACAATTGATTTATCCGATTCAAGAAATTCTGCAATATTAAGATTTGTTGCTATATTCATTTTAGAAAGCCAGAAAGAAATTTCCGCAGTATTCCTAGGTTTATTTACCAAGAATTTTCTTATACTACTACGTATATTTTCTTCTAACATATTAATTACCTAATCAACAATCTAAGTCCGCGTAATCGAACCTCGTTTCACAGGAGAGCGGGGGGTAATATAATGCTTCTGTATATTATTACGATTATTAGTTACATATTGTTGCCAAAAAAGGATGATTTTTTGAAGAAGTTTATATTAAATGAATACAGCACTAAGTTTTCCACTAGAAATGTGTAACTTATTGTAACTATAATAGTAAATATTATACATATAATTGATTTAGATTAATACGGAGGAGTATTCTAGTGTCTAATCATTTCAGTGGTAACTCTACAGGAGATGCAATTAATACACCAAAAAAGATCCGGAGTAAACATAGATTGAGAATGATGTTGAGGCTGTCTGAAGGAGAGGAGACAGTCAGTGATTTGGCTAAGTTAGTAGGATTAAGAGTGCCTCATGCATCAGCTGAAATAAGGAAAATGAGAGAAGAAAGTTTGGTAACAAGTGACCTACCAGTAGGATCTAGGGGTGCAAAAATGAGTTTAACAGATAATGGTTGGAATGTTTTGCAAACTGATGAATGGTCTAAAGCATTAGTAGCACTTCCTCTTCCACGTGAGATTGACAAATATACTATTTTATATCGTGATAAAACAGATATATTATTTGCATTTTTGGATAAACCAAACGAACCAATGATAATGATACCCGACCGCATGCCGGGTTCCACTGGAAATGATGGGGTTTCATGGAGTTGGGCCAGCCTTAATGAATCCGGGCCTAGGTGGTTTAATTTGGATAGTATGGAAATAAGTTTGGAATCTCCCGTAAAGCCGGATCCCCAAAGTATTGATGCATATTCCAAACGACCTCGAATAATAGGAATAATTAGAGGAAAAGTACTGAATAATAAAGCGGCAATAACAGCCTCAGTAGGTAAGTGGTTTAGCGCTCCTAGCGATAGGCATGGAACTCCACTAACAGAAACCTCTTACCATAGAGGAATTTGGAAATTAGGTAAGAGTCATGAAATGATTCCATTGATAAAACCAAAAAACCCCATAGTAGGAATTATGAAAGATAGTTTGTATAAATCGATGCTACTAAGAACTGCCAAGAGAAATGCTTTGGTGATAGGAGATTTGAGAGGTTTGGATTCCGGAGGGACAATGTATCCATTAGATGTACTGGAATACTGGATAGAAATTTCTCATCCGAGAATAACTATACAAGATAGAAAGAGAAGGTTAACAGCGCTAAAGGATAAAATAGTAAGAAATAAACGTGTTAGAGTCTCAGATTCCACTTGGAGGAAATTCAGAAAAGATTGGGGGGCAAGTTCCTTTTCTCAAGAAAAATATTCAAAAAATATAGATATTAGGGGGCTCAACAGGATTCCAATAGAGTCCCTGATTCGCTGGTCGATAGAAAATGAGAGTCATGTACCATTGGTTCTAGAAATTAAAAATAAAATATCTGAAAGTACACTATCTCTAATCACATCTCACTCAAATTTGAGACTGATAATACTTGAGAATATGATATCAGGATTTGAAAATTATGACATATTAGAGATGAATAAATTTAGACCATTGCCTTGGTTAAATTTCAGAACAAAAGATGGTACATTGCCATTAAAATTAATTGAAAGTCAGTATGAAGATGAAGAATATCAAAGTAAAGTTAAACTCACTGTAACGCCATGGGAAATAAGAAATATAGAAATGAAGAGTGATTTCATACCTGAAGAGTTAAATGAAGATTATTATTCAATGGTAAAATCATCGATATCTCAATATCCCCTTGGCGATGAAGAATGGGCAAATCAAATAGAGGCCAAATATCCTTTAGCATCATGGATAGCATCACCCCCCTCTGGTAGATGGCCAAGGTGGCAAAGATTGAGAAATAGACTTGATTCAGAATGGTTAGCACTACTTGATCTGGATCATTTGCCAATTGAAAGATTGGTTGAAGTGGCTAATGAAGCGCCTATTTCTGTTCTAAATATATTTTCTGAAGAAATGAAATACAAATTAAGGGAAGATTCAGATATTTTTTTACGATCTAGGCCTGCAATAGATTCCAATAGCGCGTCGCCTGGCGTTTCATGGATAGCAGGTCAATTCCTTTCCAGTGTTGCTTGGATGCCGGAAAATATACATAATGACATTCTAGAATGGGCAATAAATGCTTGGGTTAAAAATCCACCAATTGACTCTCTTCAAGCAATTAAAGGCATTTATTGGCTTTACAACAAAGAACAAAAAAATAGAATTAAATTAGATGAGATGATGATGAAATTTAAAAATAAAAATAAAGATATATCTGATGATAATATATTAAAAATTTGGTCAGATATGATTGATATGATAGTCGAAAAAAAGGAATTAAAAAAACAGGATTTACAATTGGTTGTAAAAAGATTACCTCCAGATTGGTGGGCGATACATGCTCAAAATTTACTGCGAAAGGCGTTGAAGAATGAGAATATGAAATGGTTATTAAGCATGGATCTACCTTGGTGTTCAACGATAATGAGAAGGAAGGGGGAGGAGGTGGATGTCCCGGGAATTTCTTCAAAAAATCACCCAGGTTGTGATTTTTCCATATATGATGATTTGAAGATGGAGATATCTAATATTGAAAATAATTCTATTCTTGATTTATTTGAATCTTTACATTCCTCAATTAATATGGTCAAACCCAAGATAGGCAGGACTCATGAGTTAGTTGGATGGCTTGCCCAACCTATCGAAAAATGGCCTGATTTTACTCAAAAGGAAATATCAAATGGAGAAGTTGATATTATGAAGAGAATTATGCTTAGAAAGACTAGTTTTTCATATAAAAAAAATTAATTAAAACATAAAAGGAACCGAGATGTTCTTTAGTGGCTATTCTGTGGGTTTATTGCCCATACGGCAACACCGTCATGACGAAATCACCACGCCGGAGGTTTAGGATGAATGACGGTACCACGTTTTGGGAAACCACTTGTCGAAGACCATAGTGACTGAAAAGAATGAGCTATGGAGCAAAACAAGTGGCCGGATTGTGATAGGTCCCCAGAGGACTGAAAGGAATGAATCAAGGGACTACCGCACAGTCCGACAGACGTCCCGGGGTGGGTCAGGCGCCAGAGTTAACACAATGAAGGTGACCGTTACACCCCGGGGTACAGCAAATATAATCGAAAAATTATAGTGATAGTATGCATGAACTTGGCCTAATTGGAGGGACTTTTGATAGATTTCATATCGGCCATAAGAAATTAATAACTACTGCATTAAAGAAGTGTCAAAGATTAGAAATATGGATATTATCAGATTCTATAGCTAAGAGTAAAAATTTTAATATAAATAATTGGGATACAAGAAAAAATGAAATTATAGACAACCTTGATTCTAATCTAATAGATAGAATTGAGTTTGGAATATTAAATGATGACTATGGGCCAGCTCCATCTCATCCAAAGGCTACAGCAATAATATGTAGTGAAGAGACTTTGGAAATTTGTATAAAAATTAATAAAATAAGAAAAAATAAGTTATTGAACGCCTTGGACATTATTGAAGTTGGACATGCATTAGCATGGGATAAACGACCAGTTTCAAGTACAAGAATTAGAAATGGAGAAATTGATAGAAATGGTGACCATTGGAAAATTAAATTAAAAAGGGGTGATACAATTTCTTATTGGAATGATGAATTATTAAAAATGACAAAAGAGGTTGAATATCTACTCAAGGAACCATTCGGAGAGTTGTTTGAAGGGCCGGAAGATAATCCAGAAATTGCAATGAATAAGATTATCAAGAAGTATGGTAATTTTGAATCCCAATTAATTGCAGTCGGCGATGTATCTGTATTGACTTTAGAAAAATTAAATCGGCCACCAGATATAGCAATTATAGATGGTAAAACAAAAAGAATAAAATGGATTGATTCCGAACTAATTAAACATAAAAATTATGATAGGGTGGTTTATTGCATTAATCAACCAGGGGAAATAACAAAATCATTATTTAATCAATGTAGGGAATCAATAAAATATTATATCGAAGAAGAAAAGACTAGTCTAATAATAATTGATGGAGAGGAAGATCTAGCCCCACTACTAATTCATCTCCTAGCTCCATTAAACACCATAGTTTTGTATGGGCAACCGGACCGAGGAGTAGTTGTTAGAATCACAACAGAAGATGTAAAAAAGAGCTGTAAACAGATATTAGAAAAATTTGAGATAAAATAGTTAATTGTTTGAATCATCTAATATGTTGAGGCCAATTCCGAATGCAACAAATGTAATCATTACTGAGTAAACGCCCGGGTCAACCCATGTATTGTATAATGAGCACCATGCAACATAAAAGATAATTCCCATTATTATTAACCAACAAGATAGGGCTTTCATAATACCATTTTCAAGAGTAGTGGAGTTATTTCTGAAAGCAATTAAATTAGATTGGAGGAAAACTATTAAGGAGATATTGTCTCCTTTTTCTCTCTTTTCCATGGAATTACGAATACCCATTATACCCAATGCACACAATAAAATATTGACTACCAAAAAAAGTATATCGCCCGATACAATATCCATAACTTCCGTGTTAGAATCTCCGGATTTGAAAAGAAAACCTGGCCAAAGAACTTTTCTTCCTGGAGAATATGCACCAAATATCAGATTGATAAAAGATAGTAGTATGCCCCACAATCCGATTAATGTTGCAGATAAGGACAGTGGCATACTAGGCCTTTTCAAAGTAGACCTCCAGTCATCAGCATCGGTCTTCATTATACCTACCCAATTGCCCACTTGGTATAATGATTATCGAGAGTCGAGATTACTCTACAATTGTGATTGAAGTTTATATTTGCCCATAGATGCTTCATTGACCAACGGTTCATGTTCACTCATCAGCGATATAGCATCGATTGCTTTTGGTATTGCTGAATTCACTTGTTTGCTTCTTCCCCCACGGCCCTTACTGACATTTCTAGCCATTATTAGTCCTAATGTATCCAGTTCGTTCAGGAGTGCTGAAACCCTCCTAGTTGTGAGTGGATCTACTTGAATCTTGAAGCAAGCATCTGAATATGTACGATATATATCTCCAGTTATTATATTTCGTAAACCATTTTGTTCATTGAGACATACCGAAAATAAAACTAATTTCTGATGTAATGGTAATGTTTTGAGGACTGGAGTTACTTGATCATATTCAAGTTGACTTTGTGCCATCTTAACGTGTCTAGTATCTACCTTGATCTGAGAACTTTGTTCCGCTTTTTGTACTGAAATACGTAGGAGATCTAATGCCCTTCTTGCATCGCCGTGTTCTTGTGCGGCCAGTGCGGCACATAAATCAACTACCCCGGTTTTTAATACCTCTAATTTTAACCCAGTCTCTACTCTCTCGGAGAGTATATTTTTTATTTCTAATGCTCCATAAGGATGAAAGACAATGTCTTCTTGACTTAATCTTGATGTCACCCTTGGATCTAATTGTTGAGTAAAATTCAAATCGTTACTTATTCCAATTATACAACATCGAGCATTTTTTAATCTAGTGTTAAGATTTGTTAAATTATACAGCAACCCATCGCCGGCCCTCGAAACTAAATTATCGATTTCATCAAGGACTATTATGTGGACTCCTCCGAGTCTATCCATTCGATGTATTAGAGTGTCTAGGACGCGATCGGTTGGCCATCCAGTGAATGGAATTACTTGGTCTCCTCTTTCATTAAGTTGGGACGCCATATATTGGACAACTCTGTATTTAGTATCAATACTTCTGCAATTAATTTCATAGGTGCAGACATTCTGATTTAACTCACTACCTTTCTCTCTGAGTTGCGCCAATACATACCTTGTTACTACGGTCTTACCAGCCCCTGGTACACCATATAGTAGCATATTTGAAGGAATATGCCCTTGTAATGCATCCACTAGATTTTTTACTAGTGAACCAACTTCGTGTTCACGGTGTGGAAGACGTGAGGGTTCGAAGCCGTGTTCGAATGCTTTTCTATCAACAAACAAGCTTTCTTGTCCGAGAATTTTTTCAAAAATATTCCCATCCATAATCAATCAAAGCCGTTATTATTATACTATAAAGCACATATTTATCTTACCTAGTAAATTGCGCGCAAGCATATGTCTTCAAGCGAGTAAGTCAAAGATAATAAGTGTGACTTAGGAGATTGAATTATGAACAATTTTTATGCACCTTAAATAGGAAAAAAAAACATATTAATTAAAATAATTTTTTACAAATTTTAAAGGTACCATCATCAGATAAATCAAGAAAATCCCCATCTTCCAATTGATGAACGCTATTTGGAAGATTTGGAATTATGAATCCATTGTCACTGGCAATTCCACGTGCATAGGAATGAGTTACTAGAATTGATTTACCTGGAAATCTTTTGGAAAAGGATATGACATCTTTTGGAGTATGATGGTATGGAAAATCACCAATATCGGGCATACCCATTTCCAATATTATGACGTCTGCTGATTTAGCCCTAACTTCTATTTCATTGCAGGGTCCTGAGTCACCACAATGTAGTACAGAAAAACCATTTTTATGAGTTAGCAAATAACCATGAGGATCTGTTTCTGGAGTATGGCAAACTGAAAATCTCTCGTATTTCCAATCAGTACCTGAAATTATAGATTTTTCATCTTCATTCCAATTTATCATGGAATCATAATCATTCTCTAAACTCCCAGGGAATCCAAGATTGCATAGAGTGGTCAGGAAATTTTTACCATTTGGCCTAAGATGCAATGTTAATTTATTTCCTTCTTTTGACGTAGGAATATACTTTCTTTCAAGTAAGAAAAATGGAAAACCGAAAGTATGGTCAGCGTGCCAATGAGTGAATAGTATGTGAGTAATAGCTGAAGGTTCAATCCCACTACATCGTAACTGATAAATGAGACTAGGGGGCGCGTCAATTATTATTTTTTTATCTATGACGGCTAGAGCATGAAGTCTTCCAGGAGGACTGAATGCATTACCGGTACCAAGAAAGTCGATACGGGCCATGGTTCTCGACTAAGGGCTTATGACTTTACTTAATCGCTTGCAATAGTGTAATTTGTCTAATCTTTCCTTGCATCCATTGATAAACTGGTTTCATCTCGGTCGACTCAAGAAAAAGGTGTGTCAAATTGTCTGAAACTCGTTCAATACTAATTCTCTATGGGTCCCAATCTGGTAACTCTGAAGATATTGCAATGCAAACTGGTAATCAATCTAAGAATCACAACTTAGAACCCGTCATTAGGTCAATGGATGAGATAACAATCTCGGATTTGACTAATCAAAAAAGAGTTCTTATTTGTTGTAGCACATGGGGAGATGGAGAGCAACCGGATAATGCAGAAGATTTGTGGGAGGAAGCCAACAATTCTTCCATCAGTTCCTTGGAGGGACTTCATTTTTCAGTGCTTGCACTCGGAGATTCTTCCTATGATCTATTTTGTGAATCTGGAAAAGAATGGGATAAATGGTTAGAGTCAAAGGGTGCCACAAGAATACACGATCGTGTAGATTGTGATGTAGATTTCGAAGAGCCAGCTCAAGAATGGTCAAATGCTGTTCTAGAAAAAATGGAAAAAATTGAAAATGATAAACTTGTTATTGATAATGATGTAATAAACGACATACCGGTTATCGAAGATAAAATAGAAAAAGTAGTTCCTGAAAAAAAGGATATAGACAAAAAAATGCAATGGAGCGCTAAAAACCCATTTATATCCAAACTTACAGAAAATTATGTTTTAAATGGTGAAAATTCAGGTAAAGAAACTCGCCATATAGTTTTCAATTTAGGAGATTCAAAATTAGAATACAAAGCAGGTGATGCATTGGGAGTGATACCTATCTGTCCACCCGAAATTGTAGACAGGCTTCTATTATTGTGTAATTTTCATGGAGATGAGGAAGTTGAGACAAATTTAGGCATTTGTACAATAAGAGAGGCATTATCCACTAGATATGAAATTCATAGAGTATCCAAAAAATGGATTAATATGTTAGGAAATCATATAAACAGTGATTCTGAGAAAATAGAGTTTAAAATTGTGAAAAGACAACGAACTTCAGAAGAAAGTGGTGCATTAATGATTGATTGGGAAGGCACAGGGAATGGAGAAGATACCCCTCCGGATTATTTGGAGATCGGGGCTATAAGTAGTCCTAGTTCTGAACTTTGGAATAAACTGACCACCGAGGTTGATGCGATGGAAGATTATATGTGGACCAGGGATTATGTAGATGCACTTGAAGATTTCAATGAAATTATATTCACTCCTCAAGAATTTATTAATGGGATGGATAGATTGAAACCTAGATTATATTCCATCGCGAGTAGTCCTGACTTTGAGCCAGGTACGGTTCATTTAACTGTAGGAATTGTAAGATATAGTTATCATGATAGAGATAGAGCAGGCCTAACTACCGGATATCTTTCCGACCGGTGTGAAGTTGAAGATACACCTATTGGAGTTTTCATGTCTCCAACTAGATCATTCATTCTTCCAAAAAATGGAGATGATGATTGCATAATGGTTGGACCCGGAACAGGGATTGCACCATTTAGAGCATTTCTTCAACAGCGTGACATAAATAATGACAAAGGTAGAAATTGGTTATTCTTTGGAGATTGGACAGAAGAAGGAGAAAATTACTACAAAGAAGAAATGGATGATTGGAAGCAACGAGGAGTCCTTACCAAACATGATCTTGCATGGTCCAGAGATGGTTCGGAAAAAGTCTATGTGCAACATCTAATGGAAAAAAATGGTAAAGAAATATGGAACTGGATAGATAATGGTGGTTATTTTTATGTCTGTGGAGATAAATCTAGAATGGCTAAAGACGTACATAAAACTTTGATTAGAATATGTGAAAATCATGGTAATATGACAAATACCGATGCCATAGAATACGTCGAAACGACCCTAATGAAATCAGAAAAAAGATATCTTAGAGATGTATACTGAATAATTAAATGTCTCCTTACATTCCAGTGTAAGGAGATATTAGATGTTTCGACGTGTGCTAATCGCAAATAGAGGAGAAATAGCTCTTAGAATATTAAGATCTCTTCGTTCTATGAATGTCGAAGTAGTTATGATTTATGGCAAAGATGATAGGTTATCTTTACCAGTCAGATTGGCAGATGAAGCAATATATATTCCACATAGCGATCCTTTGGCATCGTACTTAGATATAGAGAAAATAGTGCAAATAGCAGTAAATATTGGCGCTGATGCTGTGCACCCTGGTTATGGCTTTTTGGCCGAGAATCCTACATTCGCCAGAAGATTAGATGAAGAAGGTATAAAATTTATTGGACCGAATGAAAAAGTCCTTAGACTCTTAGGAGATAAAATTTCCGCAAGGGAACTAATGAGTAAAGCCGGTCTGCCAATCGCCAAAGGGACTAACAAGCCAGTAGAAAGTCTGGAGCAGGCACTCGGGGCTGCAAGAGACATAGGTTTTCCACTAATAATCAAAGCAGCTGCCGGAGGAGGAGGTATTGGAATGCAAATAGTAGAATACGAAAATGATTTTGAGAGTGCTTTGAATCTCTGCCAGGGTAGGGCTTTGTCTGCATTTGGAGATGATAGAGTATTCATAGAGAAATTTATTGAGGGTGCGCAGCATATAGAATTTCAAGTTTTAGCAGATGGTAAGGATGCAATATATTTTGGAGAACGATGTTGTTCAATCCAGAGGCGGCACCAAAAAATTATTGAAGAGGGGCCATGGTTATCGGAAGATGTCAGGAGAAAAATTGGAGAAATCGTTGTTCAAGGTGCAAAGTCTGTCAATTATGAAGGCCTGGCTACATTTGAATTTCTAAGAGATAAAAATGAAGATTTTTATTTTTTAGAAGTCAATCCAAGAGTACAAGTCGAGCACACTGTAACAGAAATGATTGCAGGGGTTGACCTCGTTGCGTTAGGTGTAAGAATTGCTGCAGGAGAAAAAATATCTCTCAAACAAGATGATATTTCGCTGAATGGGCATGCTATCCAAGTAAGAATTAATGCAGAAAATTCCTCCACATTGGAACCTTCTCCTGGTAAAATTTGGGAATGTATTTGGCCTGGAGGGCAAGGTGTTAGAATAGATTCACACGTACATACTGGATACAATATACCCTCGTCATTTGATTCCTTAATTGCAAAAATAATATGTTGGGGGCCAACAAGAAATGATGCCATAAATAAAATGAGGGCCGCACTTGATGAGGTGATTTTGACAGGTGTAGATACATTAATTCCTTTACATAAAAATATATTAAACGAAGTAGATTTTAATAATCGTGATATAACAATTAATTACTTAGAAGAACACCCAGAACTAATGGAGAGAAAATAGATGGAATTAGTTATTGTTGGAAGTATTGGATATGATGACCTAGAAACTCCTAAAGAAACCGGATCTGATATTTTAGGAGGTTCGGCGGTTCATTCAAGTATATCTGCAGTTTTTCATTTGCCTAAACTTCCAGGATTACCAGCAAGAGTTGGAATCATGGGCCCAATTGGAATTGATTTCCAAGATGAAGATTCGAAAATAATGGAAGATAAAGGATTAAATATTGCTGGAATAGAAAGACTCAATGGTAAAACATTTAGGTGGTCTGGAAAGTATGAGGGTTCTATGGAAAATGCAGAAACTATTTCTACAGAAGTAAATGTTTTGGGAGATTATGTGCCAAAGATACCAGTTATATGGAAGAATCCTGAAATATTGTTCTGTGCTAATATGCACCCATCATCTCAGATTTCAGTATTAGAACAATGTAGTGATGTGCACATATCAGCATTAGATACATTCATGTTGTGGATAGATAATGAATTTGAAGAGTTATCGGCAGCATTAAGAAAAGTCGATATAGCAATATTAAATGAAGAAGAAGTTTGTGCAATAGCAAATGAAGGCATACTGACATTGGCTGCTGAAAAAATAATATCGGGTGAAGCATTACATGGAAGTAAGATTGCTGGAAAAGGACCTAGGGGCCTAATAATAAAAAGAGGCAGTTCAGGAGTTCTCGCATATATGCCATGTGGTATTATCGTATTACCTGCATACCCCACTAAGAAAATAATTGATCCTACGGGCTGTGGAGATTCATTTGCAGGTGCATTTTTGTCGAATATTATTGGAAGCTCGGGAGTAATGGAAGATAGAGATATCTTGAGAAATGCATTGATTCATGCTACTATAACTGCGTCATTCGCAATAGAGGGATTGGGTTCAAAAAATATAATTAATCTACAAAGAGGTATTTATCATGCAAGAATGGATGAATATAGAAGAATGGTCGGCCTACAATAATTTCTTTATTCCAGGCATAATATTGCCACTAGATTTAGAGTTTGATGAACGAAGTTGGTTGAATCTAAGATCAGAATGTTTTTCAATCTGGTGCCCACCATTCAAAACTCTTGAGGTTATCTGATTTAAGGCTTTTTTTGCAGATTCATTAGAATTATTATTACGCTGTAATCTTCTAACTCTAATTCCCACATCTGACTGATGCTCTTGATCTGATCTAAGTCTTAGATGTTGGGATGTTTGGAATCTAGCATCCGGATCCGCCAAATAGTTTGAGGAGTCTTTAAATTTTAATTTATTATTTTGAGAAGATGGTCGTAATAATCTGTCAATCCAACTTATTTTACTATTCAAAGTACTGTTTAAATTTAGTTTAATTCTAGAATCTGCCCTTTTGTAAGCCAAATTTCTTAGTGCAGGGTACTCTTCTAGATTTGATGTTCTTAGAGTATAATTCAATTCATTATTTTTTATTTTTAATTCTTGAGTTGCTCTTGCTTGATTTACAATCCCTGGTTTACATTCTTCTCTTACTGCAGCTTTATTTGGACTTGGTAATTTATATGATATTCCATAATCATCATCCGGTTCCCCATGCGACTCATATGCTCTTTTAATCATCTGAGAACTAGAAATTGAAGATTCAGTTTCGTCGGTAATTATTGGAAAATTCATATTGATATCATTTTCTACAACCATATTGTTATCCTCATATGAGTCAGAGTCAAAAAGGCCACCAAACATATCTGTTTTTGAGCCAAACATATCTAATTGATCAGCAGCTTCTGTTAAAACAGAATCTATGCGAGTATGTCCTTCGGCTTTATCTTCCTTTTCTGAGTACCAAGGAGGAGGGGTGCGCCCACCCCACGCTGCCTCATATGCAGATTCATTGTTTAATATGGAGTCAGAATGGAATTTAGAATTTTCAGATTCCTCAATATCTTTTTCTAGGGTGTTATTATGTTTTATTTGATGTTGATTACCATTATTTAATGGGAAAACATTATTCTGATTTAATTGTAGTTGTGATATACTGTCTTTACTATTTTCAAGATCTACTCCCTGTATATTTGAAATAGAAGGGTATTTTGGTATTTCATTATCTAAATTTTCAAGACCTAGTTTTGCTTCATTGATATCAAGGCCGCTGGAGATTCTAGAAATCATAATTGCAAGCCTCAATAGTACACCATTACTTCCAGATATGAGATGTCTATTTCCAGAGAATGTTTCAATCGCCATTATGGGATATCTGGAATAAGTATGAAGAGAAATAGCAAATATCCCTAGAAAAATAGGAATTAAAGCGAATGGTAATGTCATAGCAGAGATTCCGAGACCGATTGAGATTATACCAAGAGGTACGAGCCCGTTAGGGAGATATGGAATTTTTAGAGCCCTAGTTTCATTAATACTTGCTAAGTTTAATCTAAGTCCTTTTCCATCTATCCTCTCAAGTGTTAATTGCTTCTCAGAAAGTACAGCGCAAAAGTTTCCTTTAACCCCGACGAGGGAAAGGTTCCCGATTAACTCGGTTTTCCCCTCCCCAGTCGGGCTGTTAAGCCCAGCTGAATACATCCAATTATTGCAGGGTGACTCTTATGGTATAAAATAAACCTAAGACTACGCTATAAATTATGGATTTGTAATACTTTCATATCATTCCGAAATAAAGTTTGAAGCAGTACCAATAATTCTCATTGGAAAGGCATCTAATTGAACAATTAAAATCTTATTATTTTGATTTTTACGTATCCATACTGGATTATCCCATTCGACAATTAATTCATGCCCAATTATATTCTTAATTCTGCCCACATTAAATTGTAAATCTGAAGAAATATGAATAATATCATCTTTCTTTAAAATTTTTTTCTGAAAGGGAGTGATGTCTAATGTCAATTTTGAAATACTAAATTCCTGCATTACTTCGGATTTATTGTGGACTATGATACATCCTTTCTCTAAAGCTTCTTCCCTCATATTCCTAATTGCTAAACCGACTCTATCGCCAGATTTAGCGTATGAAACATCGTCATCCATAACTTGTAAACTTCTAACCACACCTTCTTCACCTAAAGGCATGGCCTGAATTGAATCATGCTTCCTTATTATTCCTGATTGGACGTAACCTATACCTACTAAACCTATTCCTTGAACTACGAAATGTTGATCTATTGGGATTATTAATGGTTCTTCTGCATCAGAATAATCATCGAACATATCAAAAATTAACGACCTTATTTCATTGGAGTCGATCATAGATGGAGATATTTGCCATGGTAGTCCCGATTGTTCTAAAATCAGTTTAATTTGCTCCTCATCTATCCAAGTTCCTTCTTCAGGATTTATTATTATCAGACCTTTATTTATGCCTGCACATGCAAATGCCACAATTATTTCTCCCAGGGCAGCATCAATTTTAGAAACTTCAATTATGCCTGCCTTGGCAACATTAAGGACGGATAGTAGTGGCCTGATACTATCAGGATGTTTTAATGGCCTAAGGAAAGAAATTATCCTTGACTCTTCGCCAGTTCCTTCCTTAAACACATACGACTCGATATCCCTAACATCGCTCCTTTTTCCGACGCTTCTAGCAAAATTTTCTGATCCCAATAATGCTACATTGAGTACCGGCACGCCAATGCCAGAATAATTACCTTGTTGAATTAACTGGTTGGAGATATCTATTTCATAGCTTCTCTAGCATATTTTGCTAAATTCCACAATTTCTTTTCTTCATCAGAATTAGGATTAAATTGTGGTATTTCTATAGCATTCATAGATTCATCTATTGCAACCATGAAAAAGAATCCTGAGCATATTTCATCGCCCTCCCATTCTGACCGCGACATCCTGCATGAAGTGACATGAATTCCTGCCGTACGAGGAGAAGTCCACACTACTCTTGCAGTTGTCCTAATTATATCTCCTTGATATGCTGGTTTCCTAAATTTTAAAGCATCTACGGATATAGTAACGAATTCTCTATGAGCGAACTTGGAAGCTGCCATTCCTGCACCAGTATCCATGATGCTCATTAGATGTCCTCCAAAAAGTGTATTGAGTGCATTTGTGTGACCTGGAAATACTTCATTGAGAAGTACTACTGGCTCAAGTGAGTACGGGCTTTCCATGTTATCAATAATCCACGTGCAGTCATCCTCCTTGAATATTACAGTATAATTTTTTCAAAAATACTCTTTTCAACAGTTTATTTGAATCGGGGTAGCCCTTCCGCGAACTGTGGATAATTCTAAATTGACGTGGGAGGCAATAAATTATGATGATCCTCTTGGTGGAAAAATAATTTTATGGCCTCACTTGCCATGCATAATGATGCCTACAAAAATGAGAGTAAAAAATTGGGATGGATTAGCATTGTTATATTCATCGGATGATATCGCAGTACTTAGGAAAGAGGATGAATTAGAAATAAAAAATCCAGGAGTAAATGTTCAAGCTGTTATGGCTTCGGGATCAAGTATGAATATGTTATTGAAGGATATTCAAGTTTTGGATGTTGAAGGGCCGAAAATTCCTGATCCGGAACCAACAAGGCTATTACATCATGCTGAGAATTCAAGAAATAGGCCTATCTATCCCATAATACCAAATATTGATGATAAAAAATGGGAAGAATGGTATATAGGATGCGCAGATAATCAAGTAAAGGTATCAAACCTACTAGGGACCTTGACGCGTTCCCGTAGATTTAATAAGAATAAATTAATTACGATGAAAAATATTCAGAAATCAAAATATGTAAATTCACATTTAGGCGCTGCATCTGCATCTTGTGCCTCCTGGTGGATTGAAGATCATAGAGGACTTACTGATTATTTAATTAACGAGCGAGATAAAAGGTTTGCCTCAAGAATAAGAGGGGCATTGTCTGATTTAAGGAATAGAAGAGTTGATTTAAGTTTGGTCTCTGAGCCAATATTATTAGTACCAGTACATCAAGCACATTTGTCTACATTGGCTAATGCTGTGAATGAATGTAATAAAATTGAAGAAATTAATAGGATATGAAAATATGAGTATAAAAGAGGATTCATTTAGTATAGAAACACAAACTTTCAAATTTACTCCTCATAGAAATATTAATCATGAAGATGTAATTTTGTCAGGCAAGGGAATTAAAAATGGAGATTATGTTATAGTCGCTAATGAAAGTCCGAAGTCAACTTTGGTCATAGAACCCACAGGAGGAATAATTGTTCATAATATTTCAAGACAAGAAGTTGCTAGAATAATAGTTCAGAAGTTCCTTTTAAGTATTGGAATGTCTGAAGAAAATTTAAAGTTGGAAAGAGGAGAAATTTTACTTAAGTTTTCACTCGGGAAATCAGTTTTACTGGAGTTGGCAGAAGATAGGTTTGTAGACATAGAGTTGGATGAACAAATCAGTGCTCTCAGAATAAATGCAAAAAGACATAATTGTAGGATAATTTTATTTAATAATGGCAAAGGTGTTGTTTTGGGCCAATCTTCAAAGAGAGTTGCAGAATTAGCAACTAACTACTGGCTTGAACAGCTTGAAAAAGAAGGCGCATTGGCTTGAGAATATGCTGGATGATGGTGTTTGGAAGGGCCGAATAATTGATCAACATATCCATTTAGATATTAAGAATAGATTCTTATCCGCCATAGATGAATTTTGTAATTCAGGGGGTACTGATATAAATTTGGTGCATAAGCCTGATTTTAATAATCTTCCAAGAAGTATAAAAGAATATCAGGTAGCTTATAATTCTACTTTAGAGATGGCAGAGATAGTTAGGAGTAAATATGATATTGGTGTAAATGCTATACTTGGGCCGCATCCAGTTGCATGGGAAAAGCAATTGAAATCACTGGGTATTGAACAATCTACAAACCTACACATCGAAGCAGTAGAACTAGCCATAGATCACATAAAAGAAAAAGATGCTGTTTGTCTCGGTGAAGTAGGTAGGCCACATTATCCCGTTGATGAGAATACATGGAGATTAGCAAATAAATTACTTTTGAAAGTTATGAAAAGAGCTGCAGTTGACAAAATTAGTATTCAACTTCATGTAGAAAATAATGGTATCGAAACATATTCTGATTTATCAAAAATGTGTAAAATATCAGGTTTGCCCAAAGAAAGAGCAATACGGCATTTTGCTCCTTCGGACTTAAGATTTAGCTTTACTCATGGAATTAGTTCGACCATAAATGTAGGCAAGGGAAGCATAGCAAAAATCATTGAAACAATTTCCAAATCGGATTCTTACTGGGGGATGGAAACTGACTATTTAGATGACCCTGTACGCCCTGGTGCGGTTCTTGGTCCAAGAACAGTTCCAAAAAGGACACAGGAGTTAACAAGAGAGCTTTGGAAATCTGATTACTCCGATAATGAGATTAATAAAATATTACAAGACATTCACATAAATTGGCCTAATAAATTGTATTCATAATTTTAATTTAGGAGTGAAGGTCATAATACCACCAGTAATGAACATCAAAATACAGAACCCAAAAAAGTAAAATTCCCCAATTGGAAGAGATAAATCAAAACTTTCCAAGATCATTCTTAAGAGTGGACCATTTATTGGGAGAAATGATATCATTAGTAAGATTCCAAGCCTTTGTCTTAGCAGCATATGTTTACCGAGATGGTTGGAGCATTTGAATAAATGTGACCGAATTAGTTTTGAAAGAACAATCCTTGGATGCACATAAGCGCCTGTGGTGAAGGGGTTATCACCTGAGGTTTCCAACCTCATGTCCTGGGTTCAAATCCCAGCGGGCGCACCATAAAAAAATGAAGTTTTTCATCTGATGTATTGAAACACCTTTCGCCCTCCGACATCATATGTCTGAGCAGCAAGGTACCCAGAAGACCGAGACAATAGGAATAAGTAAGGATGATTCAGACCTTCTTGACGAAAAGCAAATAGTTGGAAGAAAAATTTGGAGAATTGTGCCTTATCTCAAAACATATTGGAGAAGGGCACTTGGTGGAGTGATTACTAATGGCATAGCTAGAGCATTTGACCTAATACCATTTATCGCAATAGGTATGGCTGCGGATTATTACAGAGATAAAACTTTCACAGATAGTACGATTGAAAAGTTTGTGACATGGGATGTTTTGCCTTCACTGGGGCCGATGAGTTCGATAGAATTTGGTTTTGGTTTCTTGATTCTTATTTGTTTTACCTTTCTAGCTATTTTCCAGGGGCTTAGTAATCAGCTTTGGCAATCAACTGCATATATGGCTCAACATGATATTAGAATGGATGCAACAGATTCATTAATGGCCATGGAAGCTTCCTATTTTGAAAATAGGCAAACTGGTAATTTAATGTCTGTTTTATCTGCTGATGTGGCTCAATTAGAGGACATAATATCTGATGCTAGCACAAGTATGATTCGACTAATAATGACATTCGCGACCGCTTTCGGCATAATGTTTTGGATGTCACCAACTTTAGCATTGATATTATTCGTTCCCCTTACATTGATAATACCCATGGTAGTTTGGTTTTCAACTCGTGTTCAACGTAAATACCGGAGAACTAGAGAGAGTACAGGAGGAATAGTCGCAATTTTGGAAAATGTATTATCCGGCATCACTGTTGTTCAAGCATATAATGCTACAAGTTTTGAAAGTTCTAGAATAGGCAGACAAAGCGGAGATTACCGTGATCAATCAATTTCTGCTGCATCTGTGAGAAATCGGTTTATCCCTGGAATCTATATTGTGGCAGGAATATCATTTGGACTCCTAGTTTCAGCAGGAGGTTGGGTCATGGAGTCTGGCGAGATTACGGTAGGTCAGTTTGTAACATTCCTTCTTATTTCTACAAGAATGACTATGCCGATGTTCATTTTAGGGATGTTACTAAATCAACTTCAAAAGGGCGAGGCTGCATCTAAGAGAGTATTTGCGTTAATAGATCTAGAACCGTCCATATATGATAAAAAGGGTGCTATAGAGTTAGATGGCCCTATAACGACTATTTCTTTTGATAACGTAACTTTTTCATATCCATCTTCGGAGGGAAATGTTCTAAGCAGTATTTCTTTTGAAGCTGTATCTGGAGATTTTTTAGGAGTTATGGGGCACACAGGTGCAGGAAAAAGTACTATTCTAAAATTATTAGAAAGATTTTATGAACCTCAAAATGGAAATATTTTAATTAATGGTGTTGATATAAATGAATATGCGATAAAATCCATCAGGAAAAGGATTGGATTTGTGTCCCAAGAGCCATTTTTGTTTTTTGGGACTCTTCGAGAAAATATAGCATATGCTCGACATGCAACCGACCAAGAAATAAGGGCCGCACTAGAAACCGCGGGTGCGTGGGAATTTACTTCAAAACTTCCACAGGGAATTGATACCATGGTTGGAGATCGGGGAGTAATGCTATCTGGGGGGCAGAGAGCGCGGATAAGTCTAGCAAGAGCTTTGCTGAACAATCCTGATCTACTTATTCTAGACGAGGCAAGTGCTGCTTTGGATGCTGAGACAGAAAAAAGGATTCAACAATCACTATTTGGCGGATCTGAGGGAGATAAAAAGAGAATAACGATTGCAGTTGCGCATCGATTGGCCACCATTAGAAATTCAGATGAAATAATAGCACTTGTTGATGGTGCAATTGTAGAAAGGGGTACGCATAATTCCTTGATATCTAATAATAATGTTTATGCGTCTCAGTGGTCTATCCAAACAGGAGAACTTGATAGTTAGGAGGCATACTAGTGGGAATCACTTGGGAAAAGGTAACACCTGGAACTATAATTTTAGGCTCAAATGATAGATCGGTATTATTTGGAGGGATTGGCCCTAGGCATGAAAATGTTATAAAATATAATTATGAAATATCACATTTCCCCATTGAGAAGAATAAAGCAAACGAATTAATCGATTTAGAAGAATATTTTTTAGCATCTGAGGCTGAATGGGAATTAGCAAAAAAACAAAATAGAATATTTGGCGATAATGAAGTAGAAGAATTAGGAGATAAGATTAGAAGTTCTTATTGGAATAAACAATGCGATGGGCGGATATTTATAGATGACAATTGGGTGATGAAGGTTGGACGTGAATGGAAAAATGGAGTTTCGAAGCCAGTATATCTTGGAAAGGATGAAGATACTCAGGATTTTGTCAGAATTGTAAAGAAAAAAAAATGTGATACAAATACTCATAAAGTTCTTCCCAAAAATAGAGATATATCTAGGTTGTTAATTGAAGAAATTGTAATTTCATTGGTATTTGGAATATTACCTTCATTCATATGGGCATATTTTAATGCTAGTGGAAATTACATAATAGAGGGATGGTTGAATCTAACATTTGGGGGAATTTTTATTGGATTTTTCACCATAATTTTCTGGAGACCTAAGACTAAAACATATAAAATAAATGATTTCAATATTTAGCTAATTATTAACGCACCCTATCATCAACTTGGAGTCCAGGCTTTCCCCTGAATATTCTAAGTCTCCCATATAAGAATCCCATTCCATAATTCCAATGAAGTATGTAGGCTATTAAAGGAGAAAAGAATATAGTTGTCTTTAATTTTGATGGTGAATGGCCTTTCCATGAGCCATACCATGCAATTAAAATATATACAATAATCAAAGTTGGTAACAGATGGGCGCTTATTCGTGGACCCGCTAGGGGGATTCTGGATAGTCGTATATCCCAAAAGTCTGGCCATGCTATTCCTCCACTTAGGGCCCCCCAGAAAAAAAGTATAAATGAAAATACCACAATTGGAGGGAAAAATGATACTGCTGTATGCATGGGAGATTTTAACTCTGGATATTCATGGCTTGCTAAGGCTCTAACCATTCCATAATTTCTTATTTGTTTTTTTACTCTAGAGATATTTCTTCTTCTGTGCCATATTATAGCATTTTTGTCAGTCCATAATTTATTGCCATTCTTACATATCCTATAATCTAACATCACATCTTCAGCACCAATCGCGCCTTCATCGAAACCTCCAACTTCTTCAATAACTGACCTTCTATAGCTACTATTTACTCCGGGTAATTGATTTGTTTCTTCTAATTCTTCACTCCCAAAGTTTCCATAATTAGTTCCTGATGTAAAAATTGTACTACAAAAAGTTACATCAATTACTTTTTGCCAAAAAGTTGACTCTTCGATGGGCGCAAAATTTGGACCACCAACGCCAGCTACATCATCATCAGAGTACCATTTTAGAATTGACTCTGCCCAATTTTTTGGAACTATTACATCATCATCAGTAAATAGTATTATATCAGAATTAGTTTTTTCTATTGCTACATTACATGCATCCGCTCTATTTTTGGATCCATCATCATCTATAAATCTTATACCTTTGTCTTCTGTGATTGATTGCCCGGGGTCATTTTTTGGGCCTACTACCACAATTTCATCTATTTTCATAGTTTGATTCAGAAGCCCGTCTAACACTACACCTAATTCTACAGGATTATTTACACTGGGAATAATCACACATGTAGTGGATTTCATTGATAACGCCATCCGGTACTCATTCAAGAGTTCACGGGTCATTTGTTACCCTAGGAGCCAAGAAATATGTCCAACTTGCGCCTCCTTGATTACTATTCCAGGTTAACCTTAAGGGATACTTTTCCTGAAATTCTAATGTAACATTTTCTGTTAGCCCACCTGCTAATTTTCTTGTCAAGGGGTCTAAAAATTGTAAAGAATATGATGATTGAGTTGGCGACGAGCATACTAATTCGCTTAATTCACCGGATTCGAATCTAACATTAACGCCCTCTCCCGCTTCCACTGTTATTGATACTGTCATATGCGTTTGATCGAGACTGAGGTCGACTATTTCGCCAACAAATTTCGCAGCCCTTAGTGAGCGTGAAAGTCGATCTGATCCAATGGTGGCCTTAGATTTGAAATCTAAACTCGGAATATTGGGATTATTCATAGTTGCTGGATCGACTCCTCGAAGTATTCTATGCACTTCTCCAACTCTGACATTTATGGCGCCAAAGGACTCATCATAATCAAGTTCAACTAAGTCGTTAGGCCCCGCCAGAGTCAATAAATCGCGCATTTTTCCTAACTCAAGGCCGATTTCAACTTGTTCAACTTCATATGTTTCGAAGCATTCGTCTGCTATTGTTGCGGACAGGAGTGCGACGTGTGAACCATCGACCACAGTCACATGCAGTCCTTTTTCACCCCAAACTAATTTTGCCTCTTCAGTTAGTACTGAAAGTAGTTCTACAATCTCTCGCATTAATTGTTGTTTAGCAGTAACTCTTAGCATACACACACCTACTTTTGCTGGTACAAGTCGGAGGTTATTGATAGTTCTTGAAGTTTGTAGTAAGAAATCACTGATATTCTCGCCATTTCTTCCCACATTTTTCACAAGTACACATTTTAGTTTCGGGCTCATCAGAGGATCTTGTTTGCTGCATCCAAACATAAACTCTGTTCTCCTCACAAGTTGGACAGATGTAATCTCCAACCCTTAAAGTTCCTCTTGCAACTTCTTCTTCTACTACTTCTGTTAAGTGCTTTAATGATTTGGTAGCATTTTTTGCTGTGGCATTTGTTAAATCAATTTCTTCTCCCGTCATAGGATCAATGAATTTTCCACCTTTACCGTCGGGACCTGATAGAGGGCCTTCATAACCACATTTATAATCGGGACATTTTATATTATTCTTTGAATCAGGAAAAGATAGGGCACCACATATTGGACAAAACAATTAAATCAAAACTCCTTTCTATTACTATAACCATACTTCCGTCCATAGAATGATTATTCAATGATTCGATTGAAAGTGCTTAAATCTGTACTTAAGATGAAATTTGAATCATTACTGAATAACCTAGCCAAGATAAAAAAATGCTTCCCATAATTGTGATTAGAATATATGATAATCCGGAAATATAATTTATTTGTGTAGCCTCTAAGGCTTGAAATGCAAATGTAGACATAGTTGTAAATGAACCCAGGATTCCTGTACCTAACAGTAAAACTAATTCCTCACTCAAATCTAATCCTGAAGCCAATAAACCAAATAATATTCCTAAAAGTAAGGACCCAAGTAAATTGATACTAAGGGTACTTAATATTGTATTATCTCCTGGTATAATAAATGGCAAAATATATCTTAATACGGAACCAATTGCCCCCCCGATGGCAACTATCGCAATCAACTTGTTTTCCATGTTTACCGATAAGGTATAGTTTTTCATTACTTCGACTAAAATATATTTTCCGTACGGTTCAAGCCTCATAACTCCTCGCGTGAATGTGCGATTATACTTTGATTGGAGGTTAGCCCGTATTTTAGATGAAAATGATAATATAATCGACCAAATTAATTGGAATGCTGAGAAAAGTGTATCTTCTGTTGCTAAAAGGTTATTTGATATAAAAAAAGATAGATTTACTAATGAAGCTAGAATTTTATATGATAGATTTGACGAAGTAAATATACTTCAATATGGCCATTTGAATGATCCTGATTGGCCAGAATATACTGAAGAAGAAAGAGTTTTATTTGAATCGGCGGTTTTGAGTATGGTAAAATTTGAGGTTGCTGAGTCTGCAGGGAATATGGATAGAAGATTGGATATGTTAGTTGCATCTACAAAGGAGATGAGATCTTCATGGACAACAAGTGAATCTCGTTGCATAGAATGGATTGGTTTATTTTTGACAGAATTGAATCTGGACATTGATAGAAATAAAATAATTAAAACAATAGTCTCATCTAACTCATTAAAAGAAGCTGCGGATAAATTAGATACTTCAATATCCAAGTATGAACCATCAGATAATGAATGGCCATCTCTAAAAAGTCATTGTAAATCAGTAGTTGAGTTAGATATTAGAATAAGAAATAATGAGGAAGCAATTAGAATTATGGCATTTGATTATGTTCCATCTTTGTCTGCACTATTAGGGCCATTAAGTGCTGCAAAGCTTATTTGTTTAGCAGGCAGTAGGGAAAGGTTGGCAAGAATGCCATCAGGATCACTGCAAGTCTTAGGTGCTCATGCCGCAATGGCCGCTCATAGAAATGGAGCACCTCCTCCCAAGCATGGGTCAGTTTTATTTTCAATCCCACAAATTAGTAAGTCTCCCAGATGGGTGAGAGGCAAAATAGCTAGATTTATAGCTGGTAAAGCAAGTATTGCTACAAGAATAGACCATTTTAATGGACAACAATGGGGAGAAAATGAGGTCTCTAAAATCTATGATGATGTATCTAAAATAATTGATAAATTCCCAAAGCCACCCAGAAGGAAATGATTTAATGAAGAGAAAAACACTATCTCTGGGATGGGGCATCAGACGCGAAGGAAGAAATATATGGACAAGAAATGCAGTTAAGGGAGTTTCTGTTCGAAAGGAAAGACGGAAAAGGGATGGAAAGAATGAGTGGAGATATTGGGATCCAACTAAGTCTAAGGTTGCTGCATCACTGCACAGAACAAAAAGGAATCCAATTCATTTATTACCGAAAATAGGACAAAGTTGCTTATATCTTGGTGCATCAATAGGAGGGACACTTAGTCATATTCATGATTGTGTATGTGGTTCGGGAAATCATCACAAAGGGAACATAGTAGCGGTCGATATATCTCCAAGAATGATGAGAGACCTCGTTCAATTGTGCCATAGAAGGCCTGGGATAATTCCGTTATTGGCAGATGCAAGAAAAGTTGAAGGTTTATCTCCATTCATAAATAAGAAGGTAGATTGGCTACACCAAGATTTGAGTATTGCTGATCAGGCGAAGAATTTCGTGAAAATATCGAATGTTTTTCTTAAATCTGGAGGGGTCGGCCTCCTCAGTCTAAAGGGCGATAGTGAAAGAATATCAGAGGGAGATTTAGAAATTAGATTTCAAAATGCAGAAAGAGTATTAGAAGGTTCAAATTTGGAGATAATAGAAAGAATAGATCTAAAAGGTTTGGAGGAGAATCACATCTTGTTTCATTGTATAATGAAATAATTAAATTTATCAATTATGAGTCAATATTATATTTTAACAACTTATGTTGAGTATATATGCCTGAGTTGCCAGAAGTAGAAACTGTCCGAAGGGGGCTGGAGAATCACCTTATAGGTAGGAGGATTTTATCTGTCCAACTAAAAAGAAAGGATTTAAGATTCCCATTCCCTAATGATTTTCAGTCTAATTTGGAGGGTCAAAAGATAGTTCAAATAGGTAGGCGAGCAAAATACTTGCTCATAAGGTTAGAAAATAATATTACATGGATTTGCCATCTTGGTATGACTGGAAGATGGACTTTATTGGGAGAAGGTAGGGCAGCCATACCAGGAAAATTTGCTTATGGAGCAGAACTTGGAAGTGGAGACGGACCCCATGATTGGGTAATTATCAATCTAGATGATGGAGGAAAGGGAGTTTACTCAGATCATAGACGATTTGGAATTATGGATACAGTTTATTCAGAAGATGAGGAGGAGCATAAACTACTGAGAGATATAGGTCCGGAACCTATGCCAGGACAATTAACGCCTGAAATACTTACTAAAAAATTAAGAAATCGTAAAATGAATATGAAAAGTGCATTACTAAATCAAAAAATAATTGCTGGTCTTGGTAATATATATGTCAGTGAAATACTTAATAGAGCCAAAGTTTCTCCTATAAAAATTGCTAATAGAGTTACCGGAAAAAAGGGGATAAGCAAACAAATTGAAAGAATAGTTTTTCAAACACATGCAGTAATGACAGAGGCGATTGATGCAGGAGGATCTACACTACAAGATTTTAGAGGAGTGGATGGCGATGAGGCATTGGGTTACTTTCCGAATTCTTTTGTAGCCTATGGGAGAGAGGGCAAGAATTGTTTAAATGATAACTGTAATGGAACTATTAAGAGGATTGTTCAATCGAATAGATCCACGTTTTATTGTATAAAATGTCAGAGATAATTATTTCACTAATCTATTTTAGATGAGTTTTCTATTCCTTTGACTAGCGTTAAAAGCATTGAATTAAGTGGAGTGGGTATGCCTAAATTTTCCCCTCTATTAACAATTTCTCCACATAAAGAATCTATTTCTGTTGGCCTATTTGCCATTACGTCCTGTAACATTGAGCAACGATTATTGGATGTCAATAATACAACATCTTTGAGTAAGTAATCAAAATCGACATCATAAAGATCAACTCCGTATGAATAAGCAATTTGGGAAGCCTCATCCATAGAAGCTCTGGATTGATCCCATAAACTTGAATCAGATAAAATTGCACCATTTTTAAGTCCAGTAATTGCACATAATGGATTTATTCCAATATTAATTAATAATTTAATCCATATATCTTTATTAATATTCTCGCTCCAAACCGCAGATAGGTTTGATTTATTTAATAATTTGAGGAAATTTGAAGTTAAAACAGATGGTGGACTACTATTCAAATTACCAATTTTGATAGTTCCTCTTCCTTCCCAATGAAATGAGTTTTCAGAATGCCATGCACCGTGCGTCACAGTTGAAGTAAGGACTCGATTCATACCAAATTTAGTGGAAAGGTATTCAGAATTACCTAGTCCATTTTGGATACTCATCACCATGCCATAATCTGATAATAAATCACCCGCTAATTTACTCAATACTGGCATATCATTTGATTTACCACAAATAATTACTATATCGCAGGATTTTCTTATATTTTCTGGAATTAATCCTGATTCACTATCTAGGAGTGTGAATAAATCTGGAGGAATATTCTCAATTGACCCTTCTGGACTGTATACAATAACTCCGTCATTAGATATGATTTGAAATTTTACACCCCTGGTAACGACCACTATTTCAGCCCCAGAATCTATAAGTCCAGATAAGAAAATTCCACCAATTGATCCCAAGCCTAAGATTACCACTTTCAATTATAACACCCATCTGTTAGGCATCTCGCAGCAAGATGGATAATTATTTCATCATCCATCACTTGAACCCACGAAGTATGATGTAGATTATCTGAGTTTTTTGGATATATTGATATATTCGTACTACCATTAGATTCAACAAAATTTGGAATCGATAATTCCCATATATCCGTATTTATGGAATCTCCATGCCATTCAATCGATATAGGAATTATTTCTTCGCCCCTATTATAAATTGTAAAGTTAGGATTGGTGATATTTTCACCAATAGAACCATTATTCATGATAATATCTATTCCCTCCATTATTGAGTACTTCATCACCATATTTATGCCATTGCAAACAATTAGCCATCCTGAAATTGGCATTATTAAAGTACCATTTATAATTTCGCCTTCTCTGAATTGAATAGGAGAATATGGTTCCATCAACCATGTCCAATTTGAATCAACTTCTGTAATTGAGTTTGATGTTTTACAAAATGTTGGGTTATTTGGAGTATGAAGGATGGAGTAGTTTGAATTATCAGAATTGAACCAACTGGGTATCTGCCATTCAGTACCGGATAACATCACTTTTGGGTTTGTATTATCTATTGGCATTAACCAATTCAAAGAAGTATTATTTACTCTGCTAAATTCTATGGAAGGACCATATTTTCTAAATTCTTCATCAATATAATTTGTAGAAATTATGGCACCCATATGGCCACGAAGACACAAGTCATTTACGCCCGTAACTGGAGATGTATAATTTATTATATCCCAATAAGGACTTATAATTGACAAATTGCCATAATCGCCAGATAGGATATTTATTTTGGTACAAATAAGTGGAGTATCGGTATCTTGGACTAAATCCCAAAAGACCTGCGTGGGACCAGAATAATTATCATTAGATAACATGATAAGATGTTCTTCTTCATTTCCATGAATATCTACAACAATCTTCAGATATAGTTTTTCTTCAATTATTATATTTGGAGGATTTAAAATAATTTTAACATGCGACTGTTTATCATGTGTGACATTATTAAATTTACACATTATTACAAAATCACAGCTAGAATTAATTTGCCATAATTCGGATTGACTTCCGGCAATACTAAATTGTAAATATCCAGATATGGGTAAAATTCCATCTGGTTTCAGATTAAGATCAATAATTATTTCCTCATTACTTTCAAAATATATTTCCTCGACCCATTCCTCAGTTGAAAGTCCTGAGTCATAATCCTCCAATATTGAAAGTGGGGTTGCCCCAGGAAAACCTAACGTTCCAAATAGTATAATGATTACTACCAGTCTAGTTTTGAAAATTTGAGTTAATTCTTGACTTTTGTCAATAATAAATGGATCTATGACATTTTCTGGACTAAAGCGTTGCCATGCTGCAAATGCAGATAAAAATAGCCATGGCAGATAGTCTAATGTGGCAAAAATAAAGATCATTAAAATTAGTGAGATTAGAAATAATGATGTCTGTTGGGTACTCGAGTTCATCTTAGATGGACCTATGAAAGAGTATAGGATTCTATCACCAGGAAAACCAGGGATTGGAAGTAATAGAATCCATCCTATAATAGATAGTCCGGTACCAGAAATTCCAATTGGATGCAACCATTGCAGCCTTAATTCAGCCATATCTCCGAAAAGAATTGAGGAAACTAATTTTAGAAAAAGGTTGGAGGTAAAAACAATAGGGGACTCGGCGATATTGGGAGGTTCATTTGAGGTTAAGAAAACTCCATAAATTGTTAAAAATGAACCAAACAATATGAGCGTTAATGGAATTATTGATTCTATAATAATTAATTTTCTCCTGTTTGGAAATGGCAAGTGATCCATTCTTTTTTGTGAAAGTAATCCTGCGATCCCAAATGGCCATATTGGATATAAGATTGGGAATATTATCGGTATTGCATAGCCAGTTTCGACATTATATCTACTAGCAATATAAGACCTAAGATAGCTTGCTAATAATAAGGTTAGAATTATCGGAACTGTGAATATTGAGAAAGAGTCCTGCATCGAATCTAAATTCATAACGCCTATTGACGAGTCGTACCTCGATAGCCATTCTGAACCCACTATGGTTAAGAAAAGTGACATCAATGACCAAATCAAAATTTGTTGCCATTTCTTAAGAATATCATTTGAAGGTGGTAATGAAGTAATAGTGAGAATAGGAATTATTCCATCGCTTAGTGTACCTATCATTCCAAGCGAATGAAGGTGAGCGTTTAACATCAATAATGATTCACTTGCGTCTTTATTATTCGCTCCTTTTACTTCCCATGACGCAATTTTTGAAGATTGATTGCCAAGAACAAAATATCTTGAAGAAATTACTTCATATAATTCTTGATTACTCCATGTTTCTAAATCTATAGAAATAGGTCTAGGGTTGTCCATTATCTATCCCTCCTATATCTCCCCGGATAATGCTAGATGATAAGATACCTCGTACTAGAGATTATCGAGTATTACTTATTCTTAAATCTCTTTAATCTGAATGTTTCTTCTCTTTCCATTTCCTCTAAACGTAACTGGATAAATGTCTGTGCTTCTTTCATTTCCGGTATTACCACAAATTCTAGTGCATTCACTCTTCTTTTCGTTGCTTCTATTTCTTCTAACAATCTTTTCAATGTTGCTTCCATCTCTGCTGCTTTGACTATTTTAGAAATTAAAACAGAATAAGAATCAGCAGATTCATCTATATATGGTGATCCTCCAATAATTCCAGTCGGCCTAGTCTCGACAGTAGTTGTTAAATTGGTTCCTTCTACTTTTGGAACTACAACTCCCATTATATTTCTTCGTGAAACCATTACTTCCGGGCCGGAGGTAGCCGCTATTGCTGCACTTTTAACTGATAAACCTCCTTCGATAGAGGATGCCAGGGCGATTGATTTTAATGCATCCCTGTATGTTCCAACAAGTTCTTCTCTTGCTTTAATCATCTCTGCAAGTAGTGTCCTAAATTCAAAAAATAACCCATCTCTTTTCATTTTTAATAGATTATAGCCACTGGAGGTTTGTTTTATCCTCCTTTTGAGATTAATTAACTCAGAACGAGTCGGTTTTATATCCAGCACCATATCTAATTTCTCCTATATAATATTGTGTAGATTTTCATTCCTTCTTTTCCGATGGATGATATTTATCAATCCATTTTTGGTCTAAACGGACAAGGTATTTTGTATCGATATTTGAGAGTAATTCCCATGCATAATCAAGGGTACCTTCACTAATTGAACGATCTTCGTCTCGACTTTGTCTCAAAAATTTATTTTCAAAAATATCTGCAAATTTCAATAATTGTAAGTCACGCTCATTTAATGCGTCCTCGCCAACAATAGCAACTAATCCTCTTAATTCCCTTCCTTGAGCGTATGCAGCATAGAGTTGGTCAGAAACAGACTTATGATCTTCTCGAGTCTTACCCTCTCCTATTCCAGCATTCATTAAACGGGATAGAGATGGGAGTACGTTGATTGGAGGATATATTCCTTTTTGATGTAATTCACGAGAGATAACAATTTGCCCTTCCGTAATATATCCAGAAAGATCTGGTATGGGATGAGTTATGTCATCACCAGGCATTGTTAAAATTGGGAATTGAGTGATAGATCCTTTCTTCCCTTTTACTAATCCTGCTCTTTCATACAACATTGCTAAATCAGTATACATGTAACCGGGATATCCTCGTCTTCCTGGAACTTCTTCTCTTGCAGCACCAATTTGACGGAGCGATTCACAGTAATTTGTCATATCCGTATATATTACTAATACGTGATAGTCTTTTTCGAATGCAAGATATTCAGCAGCTGTGAGTGCTAATCTAGGCGTAATTAGCCTCTCTACTGCTGGATCATCTGCTAGATTTACGAAAAGGCATGCATTCTCCAATGCCCCGGTTCTTTCTAAATCATGTACAAAGAAGTTATATTCTTCGGCCGTAATTCCCATTGCACAGAAAACTACTACGAAATCATCATCGCTGTCCACTAATTTAGCTTGTCTAGCTATTTGTAGTGCAATATCATTGTGAGGAAGTCCTGATGCACTAAAAATAGGTAGTTTTTGCCCACGAACTAATGATGTACATGCATCGATTGCCGATATTCCAGTTTGAATAAATGTATCTGGGCTTTTTCTAGAGTAAGGGTTAATAGCAGCACCAATGATATCTGCCATTTCATCTGCAACGATATCTGGCCCTCCGTCTCTAGGCCTTCCTGCACCATCAAGAATACGTCCAATCATGTCCGTACTAACGGGAAGTTTGAATACATCGCCAAGAAATTTAATTCCGGTTTGCTTATCTATTGAAGCGGTACCTTCGAAAACCTGAACGATAACTTGGTCATCGGACGTATCTAGAACTTGTCCATTTTTCAAAGTACCATCAGTTAATCTTAATTCAACAATCTCGCCAAATGCAACTGGTTCCGTCTTATTTAAGAATACCAAAGGCCCTTTTACATCTGTTA
Source organism: uncultured Candidatus Poseidoniales archaeon (assembly GCA_963968165.1). Lineage (GTDB taxonomy): Archaea > Thermoplasmatota > Poseidoniia > Poseidoniales > Thalassarchaeaceae > MGIIb-O3. The sequence continues at coordinate 67,495 of CAXAFE010000012.1, forward strand.
TAGTTCTATATTCTTTTCCTGACATCTAGTTAACCTCCATAGTTTTAGAAATCTGTTGATTCATGTTCTCCAACAATTGATCTATGTTATCCTCGTATCCTGCTTCAAATCTTCCTCTCATTAAATCTGTACGTGCTGGAACATTTACTACGTCCTCGAGTAAAGCACCTCCAGCAAGCGCCTTCTTTGATTCTTCTTGGAATGATAATATGGCTTTTGCCATGGTATATTGTAGTTTTAAATCACTGTAAGTATCAACATCATGGAATGCATTTTGTTGTAAGAAGAATTCCCTAATCATGCGTGCTACCTCGAGAGTAAGTTGTTGGTCTACAGGCAACGCATCAGATCCAACTAATTGGACAATTTCTTGTAATTCTGCTTCTACTTGTAATAATGCACTAATTTCTGTTCTAATCTCAGGGAAATCACTTTTGATATTGTCTCTATACCATTTGTCTAAAGATGGAGGATAAAGAGAATAAGAATTCAACCAATTGATTGCAGGAAAGTGCCTTTGCCTTGCAAGACCTGCATCTAATCCCCAAAATACCTTTACGATACGGAGTGTTCCTTGACTGACTGGTTCGGATATATCTCCGCCGGGTGGTGAAACTGCACCTATTACAGACACTGAACCATCTCCTCCGGCTAAAGTCTCCACTCTTCCTGCTCTCTCGTAGAATTCTGCAAGACGGCTGGAAAGATATGCTGGATAACCTTCCTCGCCCGGCATCTCTTCTAAACGAGATGAAATTTCCCTCATTGCTTCGGCCCAACGACTAGTTGAATCAGCCATTAAAGCAACATCATATCCCATATCTCTAAAATATTCAGCAATCGTAATTCCTGTATAAACTGAAGCTTCTCTAGCTGCAACAGGCATATTGGATGTGTTAGCAATCATAGTAGTCCTGTTCATCAAAGCCTCACCGGTTTTAGGATCCATAAGATGTGGGAATTCATCGAGAACTTCCGTCATCTCATTACCGCGTTCACCGCATCCAATATAGACAACAATATCTGCATCGGACCACTTAGCAAGTTGCTGTTGAGTAACTGTCTTACCTGAACCAAATGGACCAGGGATTCCAGCTGTCCCTCCCTTAGCTAAGGGGAAAAGAAAATCAAGAATTCTCTGACCTGTTTGTAAAGGAACCTCTGGAGCATGTTTCTTTGTGAATGGACGAGGTGTACGGACGGGCCATTTTTGCATCATCTGAATTTCATTTCCATCTTCCAAAGTACAAACAGTTTGAGTCACATTAAATTCTCCAGAATTAATACTCTTGATGACACCAGAGGTGCCAGGCGGAATCATAACTCTATGTTCAATGGTCTTTGTTTCTTGGACGGTCCCAATAACATCTCCTGACGTTACTGAGTCACCAGCCTTAGCAGTTGCTTTGAAATCCCAATTCTTTTCTAGATCTAAACCATCTGCATCAACTCCTCTTTTGATAAAAACACCCATGGTCTTCTCAAGTTCAGGCAGAGGCCTTTGGATACCATCATAAATCTTAGTTAAAAGACCAGGACCTAGTTGAACGGACAAAGTTTGCCCTGTTCTAATAACTGGTTCACCGGGTCTGACGCCTGAGGTTTCTTCATATACCTGAATAACTGATTGTTCACCGTGTAGTTCGATAA
>CAXAFE010000013.1:0-59865 GCA_963968165.1 uncultured Candidatus Poseidoniales archaeon
ATATGATTTGTAAAATTTATGGAATTATATTGTTGTCATAGTTGACTTGGAACAACTAAATTTAATCTTTTCATTTAGTAATAGATAAAACGAAATACATAATGTATTTAGAAGAAATGTGACGTATACAGAAATTTCATTTGAAGATGCGCATAAAGTAGTGAAAATGGCTGGATTTAGTGGAATAAAAGAGTATCATAAATTGGATGGTGGTTGGGCTAATTCAAATTACATATTAATTTTAGATAATGACAATAAATTAGTCTTAAAAATATGGAATGAGAAAAATACTTCGGAAGTCGAATATTTACTAGAAATGACAAATTACCTAATAGGGCAAGGAATACCAACACCTAAGCCGGTTAAGTTTGAAAGCGGAGAGTATAAGATTGAGATAAATGGATTATGTTGGACGCTACTAGAATATATAGAAGGAGAATGGTTAGATAAATCACATAATTCATTGTATTCCTTAGGTGCTTTACAGGCAAAAATGCACTTATTAAAAGTTCCAAATAATATGAAGGCGGAATTTACTATGGGATATGAATTATTCAATACTTTGTTTGTAAATGCAGATAAAAACGAATCATGGGATGATTTTTTAATCTTATTAAAAAGGGAGACAGATGCAATAAAAGAAGTTTTTTTTGAATTGCCCAGAGGTATTATCCATGGAGATCTATTTCCAGATAATGTCATAGGCATAAATGGTGAAATCTTGGCATTTTTGGATTTTGAGGAAATATGTAATGGTGTGATGGCATTTGACTTAGTTATGACATTTGTAGGATTCGGATGGGAAAATAATAAGCCAATAATAGAACGTTGGAGTGCTATTCTTGAAGGATATGAATCCATTAGAAAATTAACTGCAGTAGAAAAAAAATCATTATGCGCATTACATAAATTAGCCACATTATCTATTGCTGCGTGGAGATATTGGCAATTTAGAATAAACATCCCAGATTCTGAACACAAATTTAGATATGTTGAAATGACGGAACGTCTAGAGGAGGATATCAAATTCTTTTAGATAATTATTTATTAATATTTAATAAATATTATAATATAATTTTTTCTGATATTTTGGATATATTTGGTAATTCCATGATATTTCATCACAATGATTTATATTTTCATAGTTTCTAAAAACACTGAATATTATTATTATTATTATTATTATATTTTGATTTTCTTGATAAAAATAAATGATGCTAAGATGGCGCCAGAAAATTGAGAGATAATATGAATTAGAGAATGATAGATTGAAATTTTGCCTAATATAACAAATGAAATAGATACTGCAGGATTGAATGACGATGGATACACATCTCCAACTATCAATGTTCCAATTAATACTACTAAAGCGATTGCAGCTCCATAATAATTGTTATTTTTAGTATATTCACTTGTTCCTACTATAAGTATAGTTAATGCCAATAAAAATGTAAAGAAGAACTCTAATGCAAACTCATACAATCCCATATAAACCAAATTAGGATTATATTTTGACAAAAAAATATAATATGAAACCATAGATGATGTAACGGCTGCACTCATTTGGATTAGTATATATGATACCATTAATTTTCTATCTATTGATTTTCTAAAATATATTGAGAGAGTGACAGCCGGATTGTAGTGAGCACCTGATATACTACTTCCTAAATATATGATTAACATTAATATTATAGAGATTATGAATGGATTTAAATAAATATAAGCATGATGAATGGATGTTAGAGATATAAAGAAACACAAAATAAATGTTCCTAAAAATTCTACAGATAATATCTGTAACAACGAGTATCTCACACATAACTGTACTAATGAGTGTATAAAAAAATATCCTAATTTTAATAAATACATATATTTTTTTAATCATGATTATCATTACTATTATATTTATATGTCTCTCCTTAGTCCTTGTCATGATTAATTATATTCTTATCTAATCCTAATACTAATGATGGAATATTATCATCAACAATAAGATATACTCAAACCCATATTTATCAATAATCTTGTCTGTAGCTATTTTTACATCCGAAATTAACATAAGGGTAGATATTAATTAACATTTCATTTTCTTGATAATCATTTATAATTGGATTTATATTATGTATATTATGATCACGATTGATGTAGAAGCATACTATCTATTTTTGTAAATTATAATATTTAGATTGTCATTAACCAATATTCATATTTAGACGAATATAATAACAAATATTGATATCAATATTTCATAACCGCATGATATGAAGGAAAGTTACTTACATTCACCAAGAAAAGATCAAACAGGTAGTAATACTCCTAGTAGTGCATCTAGATTATGGTTTATATTTACAATAATATTATCAATTTATATTGGATTTTATTTTAGTGGAGATGATGTTGTTGTATGGTTCATGTGTTCACTCACTAGTTCTACAGTTTTACTAAATTTAGGTTGGTTAGTATTTTCAAGAATGTCTGAAACATATGACCCAGTAGAGTTGTTTACATATGCTGAAGAATAATAAAATACTTTTAATTTATATCATGTAGCAAATTTGTTCAAAACAATTGGAGAAATTTGGATTACCGCAGCTTTCATATATATTGGATAAAATATTAATTTATGAATATATCATACATTCAAGTATAATAATAGTACTAATCTCTATTAAATAGTACATAATTATAAAAAAAATCACCCCTACCAGTATTCGATTTAAAATGGACTTGGGAATTAATTCTAAAAGGATAATATTTATTTTATTAACCATAATTATAGTTGTAAATACGATGTCAACATCAGCAAGTATAACATTCCCAGAAGATAATAATTCTTTTATTATAGATGCTGTAGATGTATTAAATGATAATGAAGAATTAGAAATTAATGATATTTCAAAAGATTTGAATGATTACTGGGGGACTGAACTAGTTTTAATTGTTATTAATTCTACTAATAGCTATGAAAACGATACAAATTCATCTGCATTGTCCCTCAAAGATTATGGTAGAGAATTATTCAATGAATGGGATATAGGGGACAAAGAATGGCAAGATGGCATCTTAGTCATATTGGCCATTAATCAAACAGATAATTGGGAATGGAGTTTAGAGACCGGTATTTTTTGGGATAATTACCTAGATTTCAATAATATTGGATTATCTGCAGATGTCGAACTGGATAATGGAAATTATTTCCAAGCTGTTAAAATCATAGCAGAGGAAATAGTCTTTGATGTGGATAATTTCTGGTATGAAAATGATGGATATGTGGAACCTCCCGTCTCGGATATTAATATCCCTGATGGAGATTTAATGGCATCAGAATCCTCTGGGAGTACATTAATCAACGCTTTAGTCTTCATACCGATTATAATAATTATTTTTGTTATGATAGGAATATCTATGTTTAAAGGAGGTAGTTCTAACAGAGGATTTTCATCCGGCCCAAGGTGGTTCAATCGGTCTAATTATAATGGTTACAATGAACAACATGTATATCATCATCATGATAGTAACGGTCCAAATGATACTCAAAGAAAAATATCTCCAAAAATAAGTAGAAGGCCCAGTCGCTCTTCACGAAGATCGAGCTCTTCATCTAGAGGTTCAGTAAGTAAGGCGAGTAGAGCAGGTGGAAGTGGAGCAGGTAGACGCGGCGGGAGTAGTCGTGGTGGCCGTAAAAGAAAATAATCAGATTAAGATAAATCTTCTTTGTCTTTCAATAAACCCCTAGATTCTGCGAAATCACCTAATGATTCAAGTCTCTTTAGCCATCCTTTAGCTTCGGCACTCTTGTTTGTTCTAACTATCCATACTCCGCCGAATAAAGTATCCCAAAGGCCTAGTTCAGAATCTTTTCTAAATCTGTACATAGAATAATCAATAATTGGCGGGATTATCATAACGATACCAAAAATCGTGAAAATTTTAGTAACTATTGTATCTCCAAGTCCTTGGACAGGTAAACTCAAAATGGCTATTAATCCAAGTAAAATAAACACTGTTGTTAGTCCTTTCATGAATATATATATCCATATTGGTGGTTCCCCTCTTGTATTTACATATCTTGTCCTACTTACCCAATTTCCAATAGACCTCCCAGTTTGTGAGGGCAGTACTCCTAAGTTTGCAATTATTAACACCATGCCCATGATAAAGAATGGAGTAGGGTTGAAGTATGAACCCCATCCAGTCAGTGCTAGAATAGGAATTGACCATCCATAACTAACTGTAAAATCAACAACCCGCCTAGTTAATTTCTGACCCCTAGTTGCTGGTTCAAAACCATCGGGTATACTTTTAAAGACTTTAACCCTTTTTGTACGGGGTGTTTTAGCTTTTTTTGGTGACTTTATTTTTTTAGATTTTCTACTTTTTTTAACTGGAATTACTGGTACTGGATCGACAACGGCTTCTAATACTACATTTCCTGCTGGTGGTTTATCATCAGTTTGAATTTTTCCAGCTTTTTCAAGTAAACCCATAAATATCATTCTCCATATAACTCGCCCATTCTAGAAAAGATTTCAAAATCTGGTGACTTAACGAAATCATTTATGGACTCTGAAGGCAAATCTCCTAGAACTTTATTAATCATTATAAAAAATAAATTTCTATCTTCAATTGTAGCTTTTAATGGATTATTTCCTATATTTTCAAACAATTTGAAATCTTCTGTATTTACAAAGGAATTGATGAAGTCATCGGGTGCGTCTCCGAGTAGGTTATTCACTATATCAAAGAAAATGACGAATTCGTCTTTAGAATCATCAAGATCTAAAACTGCCTCGACAAATTCATTAAAATCTATAGTTCCGGAGTTATCATTGTCTGCAGATTTAAAGAAGTTCTTTAATTCTGAATTACTAAGATTAGATAGTTGGTCTACGGTAATATTGGTAACTTCGGACACTTTCGATAGAAAATCTTCATCTTTCATAGATTCCATAAATTCACTTAAATTCATTGAATCATCATTTTCTGGTACTGAAATTAATTCTACTGTGGGTTTGATAGACCGCATTTCTTCTTGTTGTTTTTTTCTGAGTACAATTATTTCTCTATCTAGTTCAGAGCCAAATCTATCTTGAAAACGATCTAAAAGGGTACCAACCTCACCTTTAGCTATTCTATCTATATGTCCATACATACTTTGTTTATTTTGAGTACTAATATTTGGATCAAGGGCCTTCCTTTTTTCCCATATGGACTTAAAATCTGTATTAGTCTGTTGCGGAGATACAAAGTCAAGTGCGTTTGCTGCATCTAATAATGTTTGATCTAATGATTCTTCGATATTTGAATCTGTGAATATAGGTGGAGGAGGAGGGGGCATAGATAAGCCCGATGGCATAGGTGGAAGAGGGAAATTTTTCATCTGTTCTTCAATATCATCGTCTCCAGACATTGGTACCACGGCCTATGTGTGTAAATCTACATTATTGAAGGTTCTCCGAGTATGAGCAAATATCAAGCATTATTATCGTTCAACTTCAGCCCAGCCCTTCAATGTTAAGAACATGGCCAGAGATTCATTTACGTTAACTATATCACCTTCGTTTCCAGTTACTATATTGCCATCTAATGATGCCGTTACATCATTGGCTATGATTTTTAAATTAGTCATTTTATTTCCTTTGAATACTATTGACTCTGATAACGGATCAAATTTATTAGAATTATTGGGATCTAACCTTTCTAATGGAAAATCTGTAACTCTCAAACCACATTTACCATGTAAACTACCAACACTCCGTATAACTCTCTTGATGTCCACAGTAACCGCCTCATCTGTTTCACCAGCATTACCCAAAACTACTGATGTATCGCCCTTAACCAATTCCCAAAATATTGGAGTGAGACTTTCTCCGAATACTAACAATGTTTTATCTTTATTTAATCTATTAATTCTATTATCATCTGACATTAGTTCTGCTAATTGTAAAATTTTCTTATTATATGTAGCCTTGGTAAAAGATTTTAATTTATTATCAGAGAACGAAGATCGATTTGACAATATTTCAGAGAAATTATTAATCTCATTGGAGTTTTGTGTATTTCCATCTGATATAGTTTTAAGTTTGTGAATTACCGTAGATATACCACGCTCTACTCGATTTTTCCACCTACTGTTAGCACCAGAAAGTGTGGTTTGTACATCAATTCCTTCGCCTCTTATGTGATTTACTAATTCCCTTCTAGCGTTAGAATCTAAATGGAAAAGGTTAGGATCTCTTACGTGGATATGAAACCCCCTATGTCCTGAAAAAGATGTTTGCACATATTCTTCTTTGAAGCCAAACTCTGGTTTTAGAAAATCAGACCATAAATTCCACGCTTGTTCTTGTATTAACTCTAGCATACTTGGAAAATCTTTATCTGAAACACCGGGAAGGTGATCGCCATCAAGATCGAAGATTAAATCTGCTCCTAACCAATTCTTATCTAACATTTTCCTTTCAGCTGGTAATTCATAATACGCAGTACTATGAAAGCATGAGTGAGGTGCTCTGTGTTTTAAATAATCTAAAACCTGACTCTTATTGTTAAATCCCCTGTGCCTATCGGGGGGCCGTCCATCCCAAGGAATAAACATCCATTCCCTCCTTTTGAGTCTAGGAGGTGTCCATAAGGTACCTTCATTAAGTGAATTATAGTACTCAGAAAAACGTAATGCGTGGCGGCTCCATCCTTCTGCCATAGTCCTGTGGAGGCATAGCAGGGAATTAAGTTTTCAATTATTTTAGGTTAAGTCCTTCGATATCTTTGCCATCAGTTGAAGGTTTTACACCAGTAATTTCTAAATAAGCCTCCCAGCAGACGTAAGTATCATTATGAACAATGGCTTCAGCAAATATGATTGGCTTACCAGTTACGGCACAAATTGGTCCTAGTTGTCCAGTTGCTGTGGACAACTTGTCGTGATCGGGCATGAATCAACGTAGTGAATATAGTATTTATACTTACTAATGACGAGACTAAATAAATATAAATTCATATCCTATAACTTATTCCGAGGAACATGAAAGAAAAAGATTCTACATATAGAATAGGCCACTCCCCCGATCCTGATGATGCATTCATGTTTTATGCACTTACGGAAGGGGGTATGGAAACCGAAAATAGAAATTACGAACACGTCTTACTTGATATTGAAACATTAAACAAGCATGCCATGAATGGAGAATATGAGGTTTCTGCAGTGAGCATACATTCGTTTCCATTAATTGCAGATAAATATCACTTAATGAATTGTGGAGCATCCATGGGAGAGGGATACGGTCCAATGTTAATTTCTACAAAAAAAATTACTTTAAAGGAGGCGAAGACCCAAAAAATAGCTATCCCAGGATTGGGAACTAGTGCGTATTTAGCATTAAGATTAGCATGGGGAGATGTAGAAGTACATGTAGTACCCTTTGACGAGATATTACCTAGAGTCAAATCGGGCGAATATTCAGTTGGATTAATTATTCATGAGGGACAACTAACATGGAAAAGTGAAGGTGTTCATTTAGTTATGGACTTAGGAATTTGGTGGAATAATAAGACTGGATTACCACTCCCATTAGGAGGAAATGTGGTAAGAAAAGATTTGGGATATGAATTGTGTGAAAAAATAACTAATGACGTAAAGAATAGTATTATTTACTCCATAGATAATCCTGAATCATCATTAGAATTCGCAAAAAAGTGGGGTCGTGGAATAGATGATTTAACCAATAAAAACTTTGTGGAAATGTATGTTAATAAGAGAACAATTGATTATGGAATCGATGGAAGAGAAGCCATAAGAGAGTTTTTGAGACAAGGTAAAGAGATAGGACTTGTAGATAAAAATTTGAATATATCTGACATAGAATTTATTGGATCAGGTGAATAAATGAATAAAAATAAGCCTCAAATAAGTGAGTTTGACTCTGTAGATCCTGCACCACCTAGTGATGAAAAAAATGTCCAAGTTTTGAGAAGGATTTTGGTTAATGAAGATGAAAAGATGTTTCAAAGAATGAGATCTCTATTCGCGCTAAGAAGTGTAGGTGGAGTTGATGCTGTAGAGGCATTAGCAGAATCATTTAATTCAAAATCAGCATTATTAAAACATGAAGTAGCATATGTTATGGGTCAAATGCAAAATTCACATGCAGTTCCATATCTCATTGATAGATTGGAAGATATTGAAGAAGATCTTATGGTCAGACATGAGGCAGCTGAAGCATTAGGAGCAATAGGAGATAATAGAGCTTTAACAGTCCTAAAAAAATTTCAAAACGATTCAGAACCTGTTATTGCGGAATCATGTCAAGTTGCGTTGGACCTTTTAGAATGGGTTTCCAGTAAAAGATTAGAATATTCAGATTAATGTAGGTTTAACCAAGTGGGCCCTTGTTTTAAGTCGCAAACTTCAGTTAAGAATAATTCTAAACCTTTTATTCCGTCTTCATCTAGTAAATTACTAACTTCTTCATCAAAATAATCGGCAATACGATTTGCAGAAAATACTAGTTTATCTGATGATTTTGTTATTACTTCTTTTCTGAAAACTACATCTTCTCTAAATTTCTTGTACTGATTCACCATATCATTTCTTGCGTCTGATAATTGATCTATTGGAGAGTCTTTTCTTGCTGCAAAAACACCAAAAACCATCGGTAATCTCGTAATTTTAGTCCATTCTAACCCTAAATCTAATTTCACTAAATTTGGGAATTCCTGTGCCGATACCAACGCTCTATCTCCAATTAATAAGGCTCCATCGCATTTGGAAAGCATTAATTCCATATCCGGTCCGGTGTTCACAAATTTTGGGTCTAATCCTTTTTGTTTTAGTAGCCATTTCAGTAACACTACAGATGTAGATGAATCCGATGGTAAAGCAATATCTCTCATATCTTCTAATGATCTAGAGCCAAATAACAATACAGACCCTACTTTTCCTTTACTTACAATTGCTAAATCAGGAATAAGGGCTAATTCATCAGAATATTTAGCATAATCTGCAGCAGGAATAGGAGCACATAAACAATCTCTACGAAGAAGATGCCCCGTAAGCCATGATGGCGGTGCTGGTAATATCTTCCATTTTGTATCGATGGAAGTAAAAATAGGATCGCAATTTGAAAAGGATACTCGGCCTAATACTTGTTTCCAACTCATGATTACATCTCTTGGTTTAATAATGGCATTTTTATTACGTTAATGGGAGTTACTAATTCGAGCTTTGTATATATCGAATTTCTCTTTACGGGAGTTAGGCCAGCATCATATATTAGGTTAGATAATTCGTTTTTACTATAATCTAGCCTAGTTTTACTTCCCGCCTCGTGCATTATTTCTTCATGGCCAACTGTGCCATCTATATCATCAGCACCAGATTTAATGCACATGGAAGCCACATGATCGCCAATATTCATTCTATATGCTTTGATGTGAGGGATATTGTCGAGCATAATTCTTGAGATTGCAATTACTCTAATGATTTCTGATGTTGTAGCTAACTGTGCCTCGGGTAATCTAGTTTTATCGGGTAAATACGGATAAGGTACGAAACATTGGAATCCTTTGGATAAGTCTTGTTGCATTCTCAATCTGTCAAGATGAATTAATCTTTCCTCCGTAGTTTCAACAGTTCCGAATAACATAGTACAGTTTGATGGTATTCCTAATGAATGAGCAATCTCATGAATTTCAAGATATTCGGATGAATTTTCTTTACCTCTACAAATTCGGTTTCGGACGGAATCTACGAGTATTTCTGCTCCACCCCCAGGAATTGAATTTAGACCCGCAGATTGTAAAGATCGTAGGGTCTCACTAACCGTTAATCCTGAGCGTGAGGAAATATGTTTTATTTCTACAGCTGTTAAAGATTTAATATGAATATGAGGGAATTTATTACTAATTTTACTATACAAATCTATGTAGTGATTTATGGTCCATTTTGGGTGTAGACCACCAACGGAATGTACTTCGTCGATAACTTTGGAATATGGTTCTATGCGATGAATTACTTCATCAGAACTTAGTTCGTATGCTTCATCATGTCTAACTCCTTTCCTGAAGGCACAAAACCTACATGCTAATACACATATGTTAGTGGTGTTAACGTGTAGATTTGAATTAAAGAATATCTTATCTTGGAAACGGGCCCTTTTAATCAAATTAGCTAAAGCGCACAGGGCGGGTAAGTCAACAGAATTATATAATCTTAAACCATCTTTTAGGTTAATTCTTCCTCCATTTACAAGTATTTCGAGGCAATATAACAAAAATGGACTATTTTTAACTGATACTGGAACATCTAATTTAGAGAGATTATTTCTCCAGTCAGATTTAATTAGCATATCCATATAATCTCGTCCTTTAATATGAGTCTGATGAACCATATAATTTGAATGTGCGTCTAATATAATCTAAATATATTAATTAATTTTTGCAAACTATCAATAGCCATCTCTACTCCCTATGACACAAGGAGTTACCATGATGTTGAATCTTAGCAAGCACGAATTAGAAGTTATGGCTAAGAAATGTAGAATTAATATTATAAAAATGATACATAAATCAAAATCCGGACATCCTGGAGGGTCTCTGTCTGCAATAGATCTAATCGTAGGATTATATGGAACAAAATTAAGAATAGATTTAGAAAAACCTGATTGGCCAGATAGAGACAGGTTCATCATGAGTAAAGGACATGCAAGTCCTGCTATTTACTCTATCCTTTATGAATTGGGTTTTATAGAAGAAAAAGATTTTATGAGTTTTAGACAATTAGGCTCAGTTTGTCAAGGCCATGTTGATATGAAATGGACAAATGGTGTTGACTTCTCTGCAGGAAGTCTAGGAATGGGCCTGTCATTTGGGCTTGGATGCTCATTTGCGGCTAAGTTAGATAATAGTGATAGGAATGTATGGGTAATGGTCGGCGATGGTGAAACTCAAGAAGGTCAACTATGGGAAGCAATAATGGCTGCGGATTTCCATAATATAGGCAATATAAAAATGATTATAGATAGAAACAGGATTCAAAATGATGACTTCGTAGCTAATCAAATGGAAGTTGGAGATTTATCAAAGAAATTAATATCTTTTGGTTGGGAAGTTAAAGAAATAGATGGACACGAAATGGGCTCGATAGTAGATTCGATAAAATGGGCTGTAATAAACAATGGACGGCCCAAGGCTATTCTGGCGAATACTGTAAAGGGAAAGGGCGTATCGTATATGGAAAATAATCCATCTTTTCATGGAATGGCTCCTAACGATGAAGAATTAACCATCGCGTTGGAGGAATTATCATGAGCGCCCCTTCGCCCATTGGAGCATCAAGAGATGGTTATGGAAGAGCTTTATTGCGACTAGCCTCTAATAAAGATGTAGTGGTAATCGAAGCTGATTTAGGTAAATCTACAAAATCATGCCACTTTAGAGCGGCATATCCCGAGAGAACTATTTCATTGGGTATAGCAGAACAAAATATGATGTTAGTAGCTGCTGGACTCGCTTCGTCAGGTAAAATTCCATTCGCAAGTACCTTCGCAATTTTCACAGAAAGGGGTTTCGAACAGATTAGAAATGGTATTGCAAGGCCAAATTTAAATGCACATATATGCGGTAGTCACGGCGGTATTCATACTGGAAGTGATGGCAGTAGTGCACAATCAATTGAAGATTTAGCAATATATAGAACATTGCCAAATATGACTGTAATACATCCTGCTGATGATATTTCCGCAGAAGAGTTAACAATGCAATTAGTAGATTTGAAGGGCCCATCTTATATGAGAACCATCAGAAATAAAGTTGATAGAATTTACAGCGAAGATGATAATGGGAAAATAAATATTGGTAGAGGTAATTTGGTATTAGAAGGAAGTGATGTAGCCATAATTGCATGTGGCGTAATGGTTTCAAAGTCTATTAATGCCTCAAAAGAATTAGAGAAAGAAGGCATATTTGCATCTGTAGTAGACATGCACACAATAAAACCTCTTGACATTGGTATTTTAGATGAATTATCTGATAAGTGTGGATGCATTGTCACCGTCGAAGATCATTCGATAATAGGCGGACTAGGAAGTGCAGTTGCTGAACATAACTCAAGATCAAATTTAGTACCAATTGAAATGGTCGGAGTCAAAGATAGATTTGGAGAAAGTGGCGATTCTGATGAATTATTTCATTTGTTAAATTTATCAGAATTAGATATAATTAAAGCCGCGAAGAAATCAATAATGCGTAAATGAATAAAAATGACCTTTCTAAGCGTTCATTTGATGAAGGTTAAGTCTTGAGATATGCACATCATGAGTGACTCTGACCTAATGAAAAAGTTACTCGATGGAACGATAGATCCATCAGAGTTAGAGAATAATCCTCATTTGTATACCTTAGCGGAACGAATTTATGGTAGAGAGGCTTTGGAAGAAATGGGCGTTTCAGGTCCAAGTGTAGACTCTTATGCATATGTAGAAAGTAATAATATGAGCTTCGCAGATGTAGAAATGCCAGAGTTCATACCAGACCTTGCAAATATTAGTAAAGAAGATTCTGCAACGAACGCAAAGAGGAGGAGAAAGATACCATTATTTTTAGGATTAATTGGACTTTCAACTATAATCACAAATTTTTATTTAGGAATGGGGGCTATACTATGTTCTCTTGGGATAGCAAATATGAAAGAAATATGCTTAGAAGATAATACTCAAGTCATGTGGATAAATGCTTGGAACTCTGAAGGGTTACATTCAGTAAGTACATGGAAGCAACCTGGTACAATAGAAATTATTGATATAGTAGCAATAATAGTATGTTCAATAATGATAATTGTTGGATTATTTATTAAAAAGAATTAATACATTTTTGCTAAATGTTGCATCTTTGTCGTTAATACTCCAGTTATAGTACAAGGTAATTCTTCTTCATAACGAATATCTGATTCCCCGAGTAATGTCAGGCCCGTACTTTTTTCTAATAATTCAGCATCTGCATCATTACCGATAAATGGTAATCGATATATCTTATCCTTCTGAATAGGTTCATCAAAGGTTAACTTGCCATCCTTAATATTTGTTTTAGGAATACTTAATATCAAATTATCATGTATTCTTTGAGCATTAGTTCTTAAAATATTAGATATATTTTCCAATTTATTAATTAAGGATTTTTCTATATTATCCAAACTTATTGTCTCTTTGCCGCCAGTCCTAAGAGAAATAATACATTGATTGTTTGATATGTCTCTTGGTCCTATTTCCAGCCTAATCGGAACACCTTTAATCTCCCAGTCGTAATGTTTTGTTCCTGGCCTAATATCTCGATCATCTATTTTTATCCTTAGACCAAATTTAGTGAGCTTACTTTCTATTATCTTTGAATATTTCATAACTTCTTCACTAATATGTGTTGCAATTGGCATTATAACGACTTGGATCGGGGAAATAGAAGGTGGCATTATTAAGCCATTATCATCACCATGTAAACCAATTACAGCGCCTAATAGTCTTTCTGACATACCGAATGTGGTTTGATGGCAATATTTATTTTCACCGTTTTGATCCTCATATGAGAGATCAAAAGATTTAGCCCATTGGTCCCTGTAATGATGATACGTCCCAACCTGAAGAGTACGGCCATTTGGCATTAAGACATCTGCAGCAGTCGTGTACCATGCGCCTGGAAATGTATCCCATACTGGTCGTTTAGAGATAATATTGGGTAAACATAGTTCATGTAAAATGTTTTGAACCATAGATGCATCTTCAATTATTTGAAGTGTTGCATCTTCTTCATTTTTATGCACAGTATGGGCTTCAAAGAAATGAATTTCTCGAACCCTAATAAAAGATCTAGTTTGTTTTGTTTCATATCTAAAAGTATTAACTATTTGAAAGGTTTTAAGTGGCAGATCTGCATGACTACGAATCCATAATGAAAACATTGTGTACATAGGAGTTTCAGAGGTTGGTCTTAAAAACATTGGAATTTCTAATTCATTTTCTCCTCCATGCTTAACCCAGTAAACCTCTTTTTTGAACCCGGCAACGTCTTCATCAATTCTAAGTTCTGATGGATCTACTCCCATGTCTCTGGCAGCTTTTAGTTTGGAAACTAATTTATTTTCTTTTTCAAGTAAATCTTCAGGTACGAGTAATGGAAAATTGTACTCTTGATGATCTGTTCGTCCCATCTCGGATCTAGTTATAGCGTCTATTAGAGACATCGCTTTCCAACCATATGGCATCCACACATCCATACCTTTTATGGGATATCTTTTATCAACGAGTTCAGATATTTCTACAATTGCAGGATACCATAAATTGAAGTCTGACTTCGGTGGAATTCCTCGTTTTGCCTTACCTTGGTTTCCCATACTCCTAGTCGGTGAGCAATTAAACTTCAATGTAATGGAATATTTAATTATATTTTTGATATTATAGCATTTAGCTCGAAACATAGATCCTCAGTAGTATTAAGTATTTTTATAGAATCATTTTTGTTTACAAGATATCCCCGAGGATTTGATAAATCATGAACATGTTCATTGATATTGGCTACGACTGCACTTAAGTCATAGTTATTTAATTGAGTCTTTGCTATATCTATCAGTTCATCTTTAATTATATTTGACTCTAACTTGAATCCTATTCGGATTGCATCTCCGATATATGGAGTTAATTCTGATATATGTTTTACAGTTGGAATAAGTGATACCGGCCAAACTCTTTTGCCGCTTGGTATTTTTTTATTTTCTTTTGTTGCAGTGTAATCTAATACAGCAGCTGCATGGATCCAAACATTTGGTGGATTTTTAGAAAGTGCAATTGCTTTGCAAGAATCTAGCATTTGAACTGGAGTAGGGCAATTTTGGATATTATCTAATGGAAATTTTGGATTGTTCGTTGTATTTCCAACTATACAAGTGATTTTATGCCCATCCCTGTAAAGATACTCAGATAATGCCCAACCGGTTTTACCAGATGATAAATTTTGTATATATCTTACATTATCAATTGGAGAACGGGTGGAACCAAGTGTGATTGCAATGTTTTTACGGAAGTTTTTATTGCTATTTACAAGGTTACATAGTTTGGCTACGATATGTATTGGATTAGGTTGTTTTATTTTACCTTCGTTTTCACTTGAATTTAGAACATAGCTTCCTTCTAAGATTAACTTAGTAATTAATTTGTCTGTAACAGGATCATCGAATATATCCTTATGCATCGAAGGAATAAATAAGATGGGCGTATTAGTACCTCTGGCGGCTGATAGAGCCATCATCATAGGGGAATCAATAATGCCATGGATGTGTTTTGATATCGTATTTCTAGTTGCAGGTGCCACAAGAATAGCATCAAATTCTCCTAACTGCTTCATTTTTGGGTCCCATTCTGTAGTAATTTCTAAATCTAGGGCCCATGAAACAGCTAGAGGAGTTATAATTTTTTCAGCCTCTTTTGACATCATAACCGTTAAATTAGCTTCATATCGTCTTAATTCCCTGATAACTTTAACAGATTCTGTGGCTGCTATTCCTCCAGATATGGCATATAAAATTTTATAATTTTTAAGAAAGGAGCCTAGCTTTTTCACACCAGTATCCTTTATCATAATATAAGCGGAATGGTATTACTTCAAGAGTGCGTCGGATTTACGTACAATGTGATATCATAATTTTTCTAAAGCAATGGCTATGCCCATTCCTCCTCCGATGCACATGGAGGCTATTGCTTTTGATTGATTATTCCTTTTCATTATTGATGCTGCTTTTCCAGTTATTCTAGCTCCAGATGCACCTAATGGGTGTCCTATTGACAATGCGCCACCATCTATATTTACCTTATCAGGATTTATTTTTAATTCTCTTATCACGGCAAGACTCTGTGATGAAAACGCTTCATTTATCTCGAAGACATCTACATCTTCTAAGGACCACTCTGCTCTATCTAGTACGTTATTAATAGCTTTAATGGGTCCAATCCCCATCAAATTTGGTTGGCAACCAGTAACGGCTCCCGCTACTATTCTCGCAATTGGATCTAAATTGTGTTTTGATGAAAATTCCTCACTACATATCAACATGATAGATGCTCCATCAGTGAGAGGTGATGCAGTAGCCGCTGTAACAGTTTTACCGTTTTTTAGTACGGGTAATAATTTTGCCATTGAGTCCATAGAAGAGCTGGCCCTAATACATCCATCTTTATTAGTATCAATATCACTCATATTAAATGAGTATAATTCATTTTTCAAATACCCAAGATCTTGTGCTAATTGTGATTTTTGATGAGATTTTAATGCAAATACTTCCTGATCAACACGTGTAATATTCCACTTTTTTGACACGTTTTCTGCAGTTTCTACCATTCCGATATAAGCATCTGGGAATTTCAATTCTAAATTTGGATTAGGACTCCAATTAAATCCTCTCCGTTTTATTCGACTCATAGATTCTACACCTCCACACAAAAAACAGTCCCCCCAACCTACTTCGATACTTGCTACCGCAGATAATATAGATTGCATAGAGGATCCACAAAGTCTGTTGATTGTTTGCCCGGGTACAGAATTTGGCATTCCACCGATAAAAGAAGTTATTCGGCCAATATTGTATCCTTGTTCTCCCTCAGGATAAGCGCAACCAATTATAATATCATCTATTAAATTTGAATCGACGTTGTTTCGTTGAATTATTTCTTTTGCTAGTATGCCTACCATATCATCTGGCCTAAATTCTTTCAGTTTTCCTTTATGTGCTCTGTGAAATGGAGTACGTATCCAATCTACTATCACTGCTTTCATAATTGCTCGACACGATAGTTAGGCATAATAATTATAGGGTTAAACAACATAATTTAATCTACAAACCGAGAAGTTCATGTAAGGAAAGCAATTGGATTCAATTATTATGATTAGAGAATGTCAAAATCACGGATATTATGCAGATGATCACTTGTGTCCAGCATGCAATGCAGAAGGAAAATTCATCATGAGAACAGGTGAGCGAAATAGTATGGCCCGAAGATTAGCGTTAATACTTAGACATGCTCCAGAAAAATTTGATCTTGAGATGGATATTAATGGTTGGGTCGATATCAAAGACATAATTAGACAGTTCAAAAAACAAGATGAGAAGAGATATCATTGGTTAAGGCCGCATCATTTCAATGCCGTATCGGAAACTGATCCAAAAGGTAGATATGAAGTTAGAGGTATTATGATAAGAGCTACATATGGCCATACTCTAGAGATAGAATTAGATTTACCGACAGAAAACATTCCAGATTCATTATATTTTCCATGTAATCCTGAAGAAACTGAAAATTTGCTTGAAATAGGCTTGTCACCTGGCAACAGGGCTCATGTTCATCTATCAGCTTCCATAAGATCTGCGGCTGAAGCTGGACGTGTACATTTCAAACTTCCAACTATTTTGGAGGTCGATACTGCCAGAATGGTTGCATCAGGAGAGATAATTTGGCATGCAGGAGTTACAGTTTATCTCACAGAGAATGTTGATGGAGAATATTTATCCACGATAGATAATGAACACCCAGAATATGTACTAGCTAGGGCGAAGTGGATCGATGAAGAAGAATGATTAGTATTCTCCACACATTAAACAGAAACCCAATTCTTGATCAATAGATCCACTACATTTGGCGCAAGTACTAGATTCTACGTTATTAGGGATTATTTTTTCTGTAGACCGATTCCTAACAGGTTTTTCCCTAACAATAAATGGTGACTCTATAGCGTCCCCAATACTATCCATCAGTTCTCTAAAAAATATAGTCTCGGAAAGTGCTGAATCTAACTTGAGGATTCTTCTCTCTCGCTCATTCGTATCTTGAATGTTATTCGCATCTGCGAGTTGTGATTGTAACCATCTTTGGAATTTCACAATATCACTTGTTTCCGCCATGTAATGCCGTCCCATCCATAAGACATTAAGTTGTGCACTTCCTTATCACAATTGGAAATATTGATTACGAGTACCTCTTGGTTGGACCGTGACCACTAAAGGTAAAGTTGTAATAAAATTTGGTGGAGGGCTAATTACTCAAAAAAATTTGTTAAAAACTGTAAACACAAGTGCGATTAAAGAATTATGTGTAATGATAAGGGATATCAAAAAAATTGGGTTTACTCCGATCATTATACATGGAGCTGGTTCCTATGGTCATATATTGGCTAAGGAAATGAAAATAGCAGACGGCCTGAACCAAGAATTAAAGAAAATACAAAGAGAGTCAGTAGAGGTAATAAGAAAAGATATGTTAGAGCTTAACAATTATATCGTTAAGGGTTTAAATCAAAATGGATTAGACTGTTGTGTTTTTCCACCATCTAACTGGGCAACAGGTATTGGTGCTGATTTTAAAGGTGAAATATCTATGTTCAACAGAGATATTACGGAATCGATACCAATAACATTTGGAGATGTAGTAAATAGAGATGATACACTAGAATTTGGTATTTTATCAGGAGACGATCTGATGCTTAGGATATCGTTGGAAATACCAGATGTAAGATATTCAATATTTTTACTTGGTGATGTTGGTGGCGTCTTAGATTCACCGCCAAATAATCCCGATGCCCGCATCTTAAAAGTATGGTCTAAAAGTAAAGATATAGAAATGTCTCATAATCAAGATATTGATGTCACCGGTGGTATCAAATTGAAGTTGGATCGAGCATCAGAAATTTCTAAATCTATAGAAGATGTTTGGTTTCTAGATGGTAGAGTTACCTCAAGAGTATTGGATTTAATAGTAAATGGAGAAACAATTGGTACCAAAATTAATCCTTAGAAATGAGTTTAATTATATGTAACAACCAAGTGCGACAACTGAATTATATGGTATACTCAGATCAACCACTTGAAAGTCATGATAAGGCTCAACAAAAAATGATGGATGAAATGTGCTTACTTGTTGATAAGAATGATGAGGTTATTGGTACTAAAAGCAAGTTAGAATGCCACTATAAGTCAGGATATAGGCACAGAGCATTCAGTGTGGTTATATTCGATGAAGTTGGTAGGATGCTAGTTCAACAACGATCGAAAGAGAAAATTACTTTTCCAGGCGTCTGGGCTAATGCCTGCTGTAGCCATCCATTAGACTTTGAAAATGAGAATAATGGCGAATCTAGTGGGATAATAAATGCAGCTGTAAGAAAATTAGAACAAGAATTAGGTATTCCAACGACAGTAACACGGGACTGGGAATTCAAATTTATTGGGAAGTTTGAATATTCTTGCAGATGGAGCATAGATTGGATTGAAAAAGAAATAGATCATGTATTAGTCGTCCAAGCAAATTGCGAGGTTAAAGTAAACGATAATGAAATTAATGAAATTATGTGGCTAACAGAACCTGATATAATCGACATGATGGAAGGAAATGGAAAATGGGAAAACCAACTTATAGCTCCCTGGTTTAGGATGATTTGGAAACATTTCCTAGCCCCAAATTACCCTAACATAAATCTTATATCTGAAAGTTTTAATGAACAAATAATAGATTGTGGTGAATTAATGATTAACGATAAAAAAATTGGATTGACATTAACGGAAGCCGTTATGGAACATAAAAATAATGTTGAACAGGAGATTATGCTTAGTCTAAGCAAAATGGAACAGGTAAGATTACACGGTGCTATGGTGCATTTATTTGCAGGAGGAGGGAAGAGATATCGGGCAATATTGCCAAGATTAGTTGGTGAAGCTGTTGGTAATGCAAATAAGGGGCATTATACATTAGGAGCATCAATAGAAATTATTCATAATTTTACACTGATTCATGATGACATAATAGATCAAGATCCAATCCGCAGGGGCTTGGATGCTGTGCATGTAGCATATGATGACGCTACCGCAATAAATGCTGGAGATGCGATGTTAGCCGTCGGCTTTGAAATATTAGCAGAATCACCTGATATTTCTAGTAAGAATTTACGTTATTTAGTAACGGCAATTGGAGAAATGGTTAGAAGAGTGGCTGAGGGTCAACAAGAAGATATAGAATTTGAGAACAGAGAGGTGGTTACAGAAGAAAATTATATTGCCATGATTGCAGGAAAAACTAGTGCAATGTTTGAGACATGTGCTAGGACAGGTGCAATATTATCTGATGCCGATCAAGATACTGTGGATAATATGGCTAAATGGGGATTAAACTTCGGCCTTGCGTTTCAATTGATGGATGATTTAATAGATATAACTGGCGATACCGAAACGTTGGGAAAACCCGCTGGCTCTGATATAATTCAAGGTAAAATGACTTTAATAGCCATTCATGCAAAAAGTACTGATTCTAATTTAGTTAATTTCAATAAAGTTTTTGGGAATGGTATTTGTGAAGATTCTGAATTGCAATTAGCGGTTCAGGATTTAGAAGATTCAGGGTCAATAGAATATGCGCGCGCTAGAGCAATGTATCATCATGCGATTGCACACGAATGTTTGGATAAGTTAGTACAATCTCAAAAAGTAGCTGTATTAAGAGAGTTGACAGATCTGCAACTAACAAGAATAAGTTAGTATTAATCTGTATATTGTGCTTCATCAGGTAGTTCGGATTTTAGCCCTTTTCTATCTCTTATTTCAGATATTACCTTGTTAAATAATTCGCGAGGTAAATGCACGTATCCGGCATTTTCAGTATTCCAAACTGCCCTACCTTGGCTGGCGGCCCGAACGCTATTTGAGAAACCAAATGACTCCGCAACTGGCATTTTGCCAATTACACTAGCTGTCCCTCCATCTACTGGCATGTCCTCAATTATGCCTCTACGTTTGTTTAGCTCTCCGGTCACTCCACCTATGACATCATTTGGTGCATCTATTCGTATATTTTGCATTGGCTCATAAATAACTGATCTAGCTCTTATGAGAGCTCCTTTCATTGAATTTCTTACTGCTGGTATAGTTTGAGCAGGTCCACGGTGTATTGCATCTTCGTGGAGCTTGGCATCCACTAATCTTACCATTACGCCCATCAATGGTTCTTCAGCTACCGGACCTTTAATACAAACGTCATTGAAACCTTCAATAATTAATTCTCTAGTCTCATGAAGATTTTGTATACCTTTAGTATCATTAATTAGCACATTAGTACCATTAATTGCATATATTTTCCTCATCAAATCTTTATCCATTCCGAACTCAGAGAATTTGTTACCTACTTCTTTAGCATCTTTGGTCCTTACAGGTCCATCACCAAAGGTACCATTTCTAAGTTCATTGATTATATCGTCGGATAGAGGTTCAACCTCAATGTAAAACCTATTGTGACGGTTTGGAGATTTTCCTTCAAAGGGCCTACCTATGTTGTCTCCTTCTATCGATTCCCTGTAAACAACAATTGGTTCGCTGACCTTAACTTTAATCCCTTGTTCTTCTTCTATTCTATAAGTGGTAATTTCAAGATGTAGTTCTCCCATACCAGCCAAAAGTGCTTCTCCTGTTTCTGCATTTGTAGATACTTGGAGCGATGCATCAGATTTCGCTAAACTTCTTAAAGCGTCTACGAATTTGGGTAAATCTTTCATAGATTTAGGCTCTACTGCGACAGTAACTACAGGTTCCGAGTAATGCCTAATTGGTTCGAATCCAGTATCATCTTTATTCCTAGTAATGGTTACACCCGCAGCCGCACTTTTTATTCCAGTTAATGCGGCAATATTACCTGCAGTAACTTCTGATACAGCAATTCGGTCACCTCCGACCATCATGCTTACTTGTTGCACCCTCTCTGCTTTGGCAGCACCCAAAGCCCATACAGATTCACCGTGTTTTATTGAGCCAGAATATACTCTTCCCACTGCAACTTCACCTGCATGGGGGTCCATCCATATCTTAACTATCATAAGAGATAAAGGCCCTTGTGCATCACATTTCATCATAGATTTTGCAAAGTCTGATTCTAGATCTCCTTGCCATATATTTGGTATACGATATTTTTGTGCAATTTCTGGAGATGGTAACTTGTCGACGGCCATATCAAGTAACACTCTATGTACCGGGGCTTTTTTAGCCAATTCTTTTTGTTGATCATTATGACAGTATTCAAAGATTTGAGTAAAATTTATTCCGCTCTTAGCCATGTAAGGGATGGACATTCCCCAATTATAGTATGCTGACCCGAAGGCGACAGTTCCTTTTGATACGTCTACTTGCCATTCCTTCCTAAGTTCCGGTGGAGCGAATGTAGAAATTAAATTATTAACTTTAACAATGATTTTTTGGAACCTTTCCATCATTTCTGGACCATCTATTTGTAATTCATTTATCAAACGATCTACTTTATTGATGAATAGTACAGGTCTTACTTTCTCTTTGAGCGCTTGCCTGACTACAGTTTCAGTTTGCGGCATTGTACCTTCAACTGCACAAGCGAGAATTATACATCCATCTACGGCTCTCATGGCCCTTGTCACGTCACCTCCGAAATCTACATGGCCCGGAGTATCAATCAAGTTAATGAGATAATCATCACCTTCAACATCGTGAACCATTGATGCACTGGCTGCATTTATTGTAATCCCACGTGCACTTTCTTGATCGTCGAAATCCAGGACTCTGGATTTACCAGCTAATTCTTCAGACATCATGCCAGCGCCAGCTATCAAGTTATCAGAAAGTGTAGTTTTACCATGATCAATATGTGCTGCTATTGCTAGATTTCTAATTTTATCTCTGAAGTGCATAACTTCTACTGCACGTTCAATATTATCTTCTTTACGACCCATATAACGACCTCAATTATCTCGGCCACCTGACTATGGTTGATAAAGACGATTGAACATAGTAATCATTGAGAGTAAAATAAGGTGAAATCTAAGAAATCTCAATCATCTTGCAGATGATGCTATTCGCTCTACTTCGTCCCTCTTACCTACTGAATATGAACTCACATCTCCTTGTGCGGCTTTGGTTAATTCTGAAAGTATTCCTTGTGTTAATGACTTCTTACTTTTAGCAGTGGCAGATGTGCAACCAACGGAGAGATTGCGTAATGCAATATCAATTCGCCTACTTGGGGACGAGTCTACTGCTTTAGGCTGACTCACAGCTCCCATTTTAATTCGAGTTATTTCTTCGCAGGGAGCAGCTTCTTTGATTGCATCTATAAAATTCTGTAGTGGATTGGCCCCGGTTCTTTCATGGATTGTATCTAAAGCAGCTTCAAAGGCTTTTGCACAATGTTGCTTCTTTCCCGAAAATTTGCCTGACCTCATTAGATTATTGATGAATCTTTCAATTACGGAAAGATTAGCTTTTCCAAAATATTCGTTAGCATGGCGGCCCCCAGAATGAGGTGTTCCAATTGTTTGTAGATTAATATATGGTGCTAAGCCTGGATCATCGCAGGTCACGACTGTAGCATCCCATTTTCCAAACACCATAGTTCCTATGCCTGCAATGGGATCTTTCGATGAGTCTTGTTCTACATCCACTTCTTCTTGTTCTAAATCTGACATAACGACACTACCTTATTGGTTTTTCTTTTCGCCCTCGAACCATCTCGTCCAGTGAAACTCCATTCACTTTAATTACCTTGAATCTAACACCCGGTAAGTCACCATACGAACGACCTTTACTTCCTCCAATACCTTCGACAAGAACTTCATCATGTTCATCGATGAAAGATATTGCGCCATCCCCTGGGGCAAAGGCGGTTAATTTATTTCCTGTCCTAATTAAACTAATTTTGACTGCCTTACGTATTGCTGAATTAGGCTGCTTAGCCTCAAAACCTACTTTCTCAATGACTATACCTTTAGCCTGAGTACTTCCTTTTAATGGATCGTGTTTGAGAGCGCCACCCGATCTTCTTTTGAATTGACGGTTTCTAAATTGGCGTTCTTTCCACCTATATTTTTTACGATCGCTTTTCATCTTCGAACCAGAGAATAAACCACGACCCAACTTTAACCCTCTAAATGACGTTCCGCCGACCCACCTTTGGTATAAGAACTCAAGGGATGAACGTAATTAATATCAGTCCGAAATCACCATTTTCTTTGCTAACATTCAAACAGATTGTACTAGGCGGTTAGTTGCATGGCATTCCGCGACTTACTAAATGATGTTCAAACTGTTAATGAAAGTACCAGTTTAATTCAGGATATGCTAGCTTTCTCAGTAAGGAATAAAAATCCACCTCTAGTATTCAAAAATATACCAGAGACAGCTGGTCATAGTGCAGCAATGAATGTTTTAACTCGAGATAGGATTTGTAAGACTTTTCAAATTTCTCCTGGTGACTTGATTGATACAATGGCATGGGCCATGAAAAATCCATCATCTCCCAAAATAATTGATAAGAAATCGGCGAAGATATTTGAAAATAAGCAAGAAACAGTAGATTTAACAAAAATTCCGATTCCTTGGCACTATGCCGAGGATAAGGGAAGATACCAATCGGCATCTGTAATAATTGCCCAATATGAAGGTGTAAGAAATATGTCATTTCATCGACAATATCTAAGAGATAATAATCATACAGTTTCAAGATTTGTTCCTAGGCATTTACGCTCAATGATGGAATCGGCACAAAAAAATGGGGATGAAGTTCCAATAGCCGTTGTTAATGGGCCCGATGCAGTAGTTCTACTAGCCGCTGCCATGTCATTTAGTGCGCCATTAGATGAGTTAAGCGTTGCATCTTCCCTCCATTTAAAATTGCATGGTAAGCCGTTGGAATTAGTAGAGTTGTCGAACGGAATAGAAGTTCCGGCTGATGCTGAGTACGTAATGGAAGCAAGGATAACGTTAGAAACAGATGATGAGGGACCTTACGTAGATATAACGGGAACGGTAGATGGCGTAAGACAAGAACCAGTTATAGAATATGATTCTCTTTACCATAGAAATAATCCTGTTTTCCATGCATTAATTCAAGCAGAAGTTGAACATAGGACACTAATGGGTATGCCTAGAGCTCCAACCATTAAGGCTGCAGTTTCCGCGGTTGTCCCATGTACAGATGTCTACCTTACAGATGGCGGCTGTGGGTGGCTATCATCAGTAATACAAATAATTCCTCAAAATGAAGGTGATGGAATTAAAGCTATTTACGCAGCACTTGATGGCCATAAATCAATGAAACAAGTAATTGTTGTTGATAAGGACATTGATATCTCGAATCCAGCCAGAGTAGAATGGGCACTAATGACTAGATGGCAACCTGATCAGGATACTGTAATATTATCTAATCAAAAGGGATCTAGTTTGGATCCAAGCCGTTCAAAGGAAGGTACCACGAGTAAAATAGGCATGGATGCAACACTACATCCGAATATAGATCGAACAGAATATGAATCAGTTTTATGAGATGCAAAGTATGAAAAATAAGATTAATGAACTGAATACTAGATTACAGCATCCAAGACGTAGTCTGGGGAATAGGCACAAAAGCCAGGCATTAAAATTCTTAAATTTAGGTAAACAAGAACCAAATATTACCTGGGCGGAACAAAATGCGAAACAGGCAATCCTATACGATTTCACAAATCCT
The DNA here is from genome assembly GCA_963968165.1 of uncultured Candidatus Poseidoniales archaeon. Classification (GTDB taxonomy): domain Archaea; phylum Thermoplasmatota; class Poseidoniia; order Poseidoniales; family Thalassarchaeaceae; genus MGIIb-O3. The sequence continues at coordinate 25,539 of CAXAFE010000013.1, forward strand.
GATAATTGGAGAATTTTAATTCAAATAAAGGTGATAAATAAAGATGCCCTTGGAATAAGGTTAGTTTTAGAAGATTTATTCACAGTATTAGGTAGAGATAGTGAGTTACTGAACCAATTAGAGATTGTAGATTTAGTCAATAATGGACAAGAATTACTTGAAGCCGCATTTAAGATTGATCCGTTAGATTCTGAAATTTGGTGGAATATAGTAAAGGATAATGATGTTGAAATAGATAAATTTTCATCAAGATTGAAGAGGTTAGATACCAGAGATTCGCGTGCAAATATCTTATTTTCAAAAAGAATTAAAAAATTATGGGAATCGGGGTATGAAGAATTATTTATAGAATTATCAAAATATTTACTAGCTCAAAATCCGGGTAATTATGAGGTTTGGATACAAATTGGGAAATTACATGAAAGAAGATGTGAATATGATTTAGCATGGCATAGTTATGATCAAGCCCAGATTTACTTTCCAAAATGTAATTCTAGAGATGATTTTAAATTAAGAATGCAGAGAAAAATGGATGAGAAGAGCGATATTTCATGGAAAAAACCCAGAGTTGAAGATAGAGTTCTTTTTCTAAAGAAAATGGAAGAGTTGACTTATGATAACGCAGATAAAAATACAAAGTATAAAAAATCTGAACCGATAATTATCGATATTTATTCTAAATTAGAAATTATGATTAATAGTGATGAGAAATCTAAAGCCTTTTTTATAGCCAGGCAAATGGCAGCTGAAGGAGATAAAAGGGCAGAGTTAATAGTAAAAGAAATAATAAAGGAAATGTGAAGATGGATAGAGAATTTGTTGTAAATTGGGTGACTTCAAAGTCAGAATCCAATTGCTGGTTAATGGTATTAAATGTGAAAAGGGGCTGGGAATTCCCTGGAGGCAAGATTGAGTCTGGGGAGAAATTAGAGGAGGCCGCTTTAAGAGAATTATATGAAGAAACGGGCCTTTTGGGCATTGCAAAAGCCTATGAAAAGGATTTTTTAAAGGGAGGTACCCTAGTTTGGATAGAGGTTGAAAGTGAGCCATCACATCTGTCGTGGGAATCAAGTGATGATTCTATTGTAGAAGTTGGTTGGTGTTTAGAAATACCAGAAAGAATTGGATGGACTATAGAAGAAATAGATAGAGTTAGGAATCACGATTGGAGTGCTTCTACAACTCTAGAATCTTGAATTTCATGTATTCTATTCAATAAAGTAGATTTCCAAGATGGGACGCCAACTATTTCTGAAGCGTCTATGACTATTCCCAAATCGGTTCTAATTTCTCCCGATAAGTCTCGAAAAATAATTGGCATCATTTCTTCCACCACCAGTCTTATATCATCTGGATTTGCTGCTATAGTAGTATTACCTGGTTTTTCCCGAGGCTTAGCATTTTGTATGAGTTTAAACATATTCGGAGCATTTTTGTCAACTTTATCTAGTGCCATATCTAACCACTCTAAGTTACTAACTAGTAATTCCGGCATCATAGCGGATTTAGAAAATTCATTTCGAGCAATCCACATATGCCTCATTGCTGGTTCATAGTCACCCATACTAGCTAAAATACGTGAAGATTCTAAACGTGATAGTCCAAATATTTCACTTGAATGTCCTAAATCACCAGATATATCTGCATGCGTGGCTAGTGCCATCATTATTTCTTTCTTATTAAGATGCCAAGATGCTAAATTTAGTAGTGCAAGGCCGTGAGAGTCTGAATATGGATCAGCCGCATTCAACCTATCTACACACCATCGTAATTCTTTACCAATATCTATTTCCTCGACACACCCAATTAATGCTCTCTCCATACGTATTTTGGCCTCATATATATGATTTCTTTCCAACGGACTTCTAGACCTTAACAAGAGATCTGCAGATAATGTAATCGCAGATTCTTTATTTCCATCTCTAATTAAATGCTGGAAAACTGCAAAATCTGTTATTAAATCTGGCATTTTATTATTGACGTCCATATCCATCACTTTGAATCTAAGGTAGATGTTAAATTTTCATATTTATCCCTAAGGGAATTCTCTCTTTCAATTAATTTATTTAGATGATTTTCTATATTAGATTTAGACTCAGTTAATTCGGAAGTTAATTTTCCCCTATTATCAACTTCAAGAAGTAAATTTCCTAGAGATTTGTATATTGCTTTGTTCGGATCTTGATTTGAAAGAGCTTCCAAAGTTAGACTATATTCTGAACTTTGAGATGAAAAGGATTGAATTTGACTTCTTACCATTTGCATTTCTTGTATAATATTTTGTAGCTCTGTTGATATATTATTATCTGACATATTTAACCTTCCTCATTATTTACTGATATTAGTACTTGATCAGAGGCTATGAGTCCTCTCATTATTGTATTCCATCTAGCACGTAAATCTACAAAACTAGGTGCTTTTTCCTCAATTAACAATCGGTTCTTATTCTTATTAAACTCCGCTTCAGTTGTTATACTTGCAGAATAGGAATCATTAAGTTTAGAAACTATCTTTATGGATAGAGATAAACGATTATTCTTCTTCAAATTTGTCATTCGCTGCACTCTCAGATAATTCTTTTTCATAATCCAAAGCTGCTTGTTGAGCAATAATAGTCATATCTGTAGCGGTAGCTCCCTCTATTGAACGTCGGATAATTCTTGAATTTGCATCAGTAGCACGTGTGTAAGGTTCCCAAACTCCACCTGAGAATACATGGTTACATTTTTTACACTCCCAGATACCGGAAACTTTTCTAGAAACTTTTTGATATTGGCACACCGGACAAGTGTACAATTTAGATTTCTTTGCTAGTGCTGAACCAGCCCTTCTACGTACGCTAACACCATATCTTGCACCATATCGTGCAGTAGCACCAGCTTTTTGAGTTCTCTTTGCCATTTTATTCACCTACTACTGAATTTACTAATTTACGAAGTTCCGCGGACGTATCTTTGGCCTTCTCCATTATTTCTTCAAATTCATCCGCCGAGAATATTCCCTTTAGACCCTTCTGAAGTGAATGTACATGATTTGCTTCTCCGAGCGTTATGTGGATTCTTTCATCGCCTCCCAGTTCTTCTTTGTAGCTTGCATCATAAACAAATCTATTACCTACTTTATGATATGAACACATTATCGGCATAGAAGAGACATCAAGCGGATGATCGGGCCCAATTTCATACTTCTCACAGGGGACTGTTGCGGTCTTTAGTGCAGAAATCGCGGCTAGTGCAAAAGCATCGAACAGATTCCCGTCATCAGAAATAGCGAATAAATCTAAAATTACTTGCCATGCTTTTTCACCAGGGATAATACATAAACTTTTGACATCGATACATCCAGATTCTCTTATTCCCCTATCCACTACTCTTCCAAGCTCGATAGATTCGGGACTTGGTGGGCCGGGTTCCCAATTCCTACCTGCAACTGGCCTTACTTCAGCCCCGCACATTAATCCACCTTCATTGGGTCTATCTGGATAAGGCGTCATTAATTGGAACTTGACGCCGGCATACACTATTGTATCTCCCATAATTACTTTTGCTGATCCTTCTGCGTTAGGCAATATATTTACTTCAAGGCTGGTTTCTCTACCTTCCCACCGCCCTCTTCCATCTAATCTTTCATCTTTTGCAGCTAATTCCAATAAATGGGCTCTAAGAATCTTGGAAACTAAGGGTATTGCCATTATTCGTCAACTCCATTTTTTAATGCTTCAACCATCAATTTGTGAACGTCAGATGCTGCATTTACATTATAATCCCAGGCTGTTTGAAATTGTTCAGGCGATAAATCTCCATCCATCTGTAAGAAGACTATTTCTCCGGTATTTGGTAGTATGCCCATTGGAAGGTCGGCTTCTCCGTAGTTATCTTCTTCTTTATTAAGATCGCAAACTACTACATCATTGATTTTACCAGATGCTACAGAGACAACCATATCTGTCATTGGGATGCCGGCATCAGCAAGAGCTACAGATGCTGCTGTTAAACCAACACATCTAGTTCCTGCTTCTGCGCATATTATTTCTATTTCTACTCTTATTTTAGATCTAGGGTACATTTCCAATAGGACGACGCTCTCTAAAGCATCTGATGTTACCTTACTTATTTCACGACTTCTGCGATTGAAACCAGGTCTTATTCTATCAGATGTTGAAAATGGTGCCATATTATATCTTACATCTAAAACTGCACGATCTTGCCGTTGAATCTTACGGGGATGAGCTTCCATTGGCCCATATACTGCAACGATAACGTCATTAGTCCCCCAAGTCATTCGACAAGAGCCATCAGCAACAGGAACTACACCAGTTTCGATAGTTATAGGGCGGACATCGGTGGCAGTTCTACCATCCATACGTAAACCATTTTCGTCTATCATCTCAACATTTCCATAACCACCCATTATTCTTTTCCTCCTTTTATTACTTTTTGAGATTTGGAAAGTTTATCAAGTTTATCCCGTACTGAGATAATACCGTCTATCTCTCCATCTATCCAAATTCTACCATTATCTCCTGTAATAATCCTACAATCAGAACTTTCTTTCATTTTTCTAAGATTATCTTTTCCACCAGTATTTAGCTCGAGTATTAGGTGCGGATCTATATCATCTATACTTCCTGACATAATTTTTCTTAGACCCATTCCCTTCATGGTTACAACGCTTGAATGAGTTTCTTCAACTTCTTGTACACGGCACAGGATTGCTTCACCAATATCCAAAACTTGCCTAGTGGAACCGAAGGAGGCTTTAGAAGGTCCTAAACTCATTGGTAAGATTGCATTGAATGGTGCCCCAATATCTATGAACCATATATTATTGGTACAACCTTCTACGTATCCAATTACTAAATCGCTTGGCCTAGGAATGTAACTTGTACGCATAGGCTCTATCGAAATTTCTTTGTTAATTATTTTAATTCTTCCATTTTTAACTGCCACGATGCTATCATTTCTAATGATTACACCATGACCTGCATCATACTCTTCAGAATTGCCAAGAATTTCTCCCGGAACAACTATCTGAGAGTCTTGCGGACCATCCGCATAATTCATTCCACTCATGTTATCAAGCCGCGCGACTGGCCAATCATTCATAATCTTGATGAATAGTTGGAGTTTTGTAAATCTAATCTAATTCCTTAACATCAGCGTCGGATGACCTTTGAGATACTCTACTAATAATTTCATTTTTCATACCGCCTGGAACTTCAACAACACACACCCATCCTCCATCATTCAACCATTCTTCTTTTTTAATGGAATTTCTTAATAATTGATGAACTCCACCATAATCTTTACCTGGGACTCGAAATGCAAGTTTTACTGTAATAAATTGTAAAGGAATTAAAGGTTTTAGAACTTTCACTGCATCTTGAACCTGTCGTTCTATTGATAAGAAAGGGTCGACTGAAAATCTAGCTTCGTCTAAAGCAATTTCGATTCTACTAGGCGGATGAGGCAATTTTGTCTTAGGATCTGTAGCAGTTGTGGCTATTTCATTAATAATCTTCTTCTTCTTATCTTCAATTATTTTTTTTCTTTGGATTGTGGTTAACTGAATTGAGCCTTCATTAATTATTTTCTTTACACAAACCTTCAAATCTGTACTACCAAATATTTTTATTAAAGATTCAGAAGTAGGTCTATCACCAGATTTGGCATCAGACCATATTTGATCAGTTGCAAGCAAATCTGATAAATTTACAGACTCATTATCATGTTTCCAAGCTTGAACCAACTCTGAGTCTACAAGTATCTCATACCTGGACCCCCCTTTTTCTAGTCGGGCCAATACCGCGTCATCTAAACTTACCATGTATATTCTCAGAAGTACTAGGACTTAAGAGGTACCAATGGAATACGCTAAACTTTGGAAAGATGTTTGAGTGTGGTTTCTCTATCTAATTTATTGTAACCATTAGAATCGACGATTGAAATTTCCACGGTTTCAGAATTTAGACTATCTTCCAAGGATTCCTGCAGGGCTTCGAGACCGAGTTTTATAGCTGCATTTTGAGTCATACCTTTTTTCCAAGATTTTTCGAAGTGGTCAATGACCGTCGATCTTCCCCTGCCTATGGCGCCTGCTTGATATGATTGATACGCACCTGATGGATCAGTTTCGAATAAATGAGTGCCTTCGTCATCTACTCCTGCTATTAACAATGCTGTTCCAAAAGGTCGTGCCCCTCCATATTGAGTGAAAGATTGTTTATAATCACACATTTTTTTTACTAATGTGATCATAGAAATTGGACTACCAAATGTCATCCTATTTATTTGACATTGAACTCGTGCTTTGTCAACAAGCTGTCTGGCATCCGCAACAAGGCCTGAAGTTGTCATACCAATGTGATCATCTATCTGATACATTTTTTCTATAGAATCTGTTATTACTAATTTGTTTGCGATTCTTTTATCAACTATTAAAACAGCACCATCCTTATATTTTAGACCAACAGTAGTAGTCCCTCTTTTCACTGATTCTCTGGCATATTCTACTTGGTAAAGACGACCATCTGGTGAGAATGTGGAAACACCATGATCATACCCGCGTCCGCTCGGCTGCATAATTATCAGCCTGATGCCTGTAGCCTCTCTTATCAATCTTAGTCGTGAAGACTCTCATAAAGGGTAGCATTCAACGAGTAGCGTCGGAGGTGAATCAATCAAGGTCGTAATTCTTTGTTCCGGAGGAAAAGATTCTGCATATGCAGCATGGTGGGCACAGATGCGAGGCTGGGAAATAGTTGCATTGGCAACTATTGGAGTAAGAGGTAACGATTCTATGATGTTCCAGATTCATGAAACATATATCTCAGCATTTCAAGCAGCGTCAATGGGCGTTCCTTGGCTCCCTGTGGAAACAGATGGAGTAGAGGAATTAGAAATATTGGACTTAGAAAGAGCCTTGACCGGCAAAAATAATAATAAGACAGTCTTTGATTCAATTTGGCCTACCAAGATAGAAAGGCCCCCAGATATTCAAATAATCGATTCTGATTTGAAATTTGATGCGATAGTTAGTGGTGCTTTACGTTCCGACTATCAGAAAACTCGAATTGAGATGATGTGTGAAAGATTGAACGTAAAGTCCTTTTCTCCTCTTTGGCATAAAAATTCCAAAGATCATATGAATGCATTGGTAGAACATGGATTTGAAGTAAAATTTGTTTCTGTATCCTCAGAAGGTTTGGATAGCACATGGTTGGGGAAATCCTTAGATTCAGATAATATACTAGTTTTAAATGAATTATCTAAAAAATTCAGGTTCAATTTGGATGGTGAAGGAGGGGAGTTTGAAACTATAACGGTCGATGGCCCTCACATGAAATATAGACTAAATTGTAAAGGTATTTCTAGTTTTAAATCAGGAAGAGGCAAGTGGGATATTCATACTGTAGATATATAAGAGGGCTAAACATCAAACACTTGGACTTTCTCGGGTGTATTGAATTACTATGCCTGTATCCCCGTTAGATTATAGATATGGAAGACCGGATGCGAAACATATTTGGTCCAGAGAAGGTCGCCATTCGAGGCAATTGGAAGTTGAAAGAGCCTTGGTGTGGGCTCATTGCAAATTAGGAAAAGTTAGTGCTGAAGATTATGATGTCATAGCAGATATATCTGATCCAGGCATTGTAACTGCTGATAGAGTTGATGAAATAGAATTGGAAACTAGACATGATATTATGGCACTTACCAAAGCAATGGCAGAAGTAGCTGGTAAATCAGGATGGTGTATACACCTTGGAGCAACGAGTAATGATATCGTAGATTCAGCTGTAGCGTTACAAATAAAGGACAGTATAAAATTACAAAAGGAAGAGACGCTTAAATTGCTAAAAACTATGTGCAATATATCAGAAAGAGAAAGAGATACAGTTATGCTAGGAAGAACCCATGGTCAAGCAGCAGTACCGATAACGTTTGGATTAAAGGTGGCGGTCTGGGTTGATGAGTTCCGCAGACATTTAGTAAGATTGACAGAATTAGAGCCGAGAGTGATTACAGGAAAATTTCTCGGCGCAGTTGGAACTGGTGCTGCTCAAGGCGAGAATGCTTTCGAATTACAATCCTTGATTATGGAAAATCTAGGGTTGGAAACTCCAATGGCTACTACGCAAGTCGTGGGAAGAGACCGTTATATTGAATGGATTAGTTGGATGGCAAACGTGGCAACAAGTATTGAGAAAATTCTTCAAGAGGTAAGAAATTTACAGAGAAGTGAAATAGCCGAGGTATCGGAATATTTTGACATAGAGAAACAAGTTGGGTCTTCAACAATGGCTCATAAGAAGAATCCTATTACAGCAGAAAATGCTTGTGGATTGGCCAGAATCGTTAGATCGATGATAATTCCGTCATATGAAAATGCATTATTGTGGCATGAAAGAGATTTAGCAAATTCTTCAGCAGAGAGATTTACCTTATCACATTCTATGATTTTATTAGATGACATTACTGTAAAATGCAATAAGGTATTAAGTAAATTAGTAGTTGACTCTGAAAGAATGAAACATAATATAAGATCCCAAGGTGGATTAGTAATGGCAGAGAAAATAATGTTAGTATTAGTCGATAATGGTATGACAAGGGAAGAATCTCATGAAGTATTGAGATCTGCTTCTATGTATTCCATTGAAAATAAAATAAATTTACTTGATGTTTGTAAGAATGAAAAAAGAATCACAGATTTGATATCAGAAGAGATTTTAATTGAATCATTCAAGCCCGAAAATCATTTAGGATTTAGCGGTAAAATAGTAGATAATACATTACAAAAAGCACGTGAATTATTAAATTAAATTCATAGCAATTAGCAATAATATACCAGTTATGGTAGAAACTATCCCTAGCAATACTATCATTGCATGCGGTCCGTATTGATTAGCATCATTAAGAGCTACATTAAGAAAGCCGTCTTCCTTTATTGCACCAATCAGGCCTTGGTCGGAATCCTTATAATCCGGTAACGGACGTTTTTTTATCCTAACGTTACTTCTTCTGGGTATGACCATAGCCAAACGAAATGGCATATCTGTTTAGAGTTATTTCAGTAATTAAATAGAAAACACCATTATCCAAGGCCATATCCCTGTTCATGATTAATTTTGAGAATGGACCTGTTCATCTATCGTATCAAAAAGGATCAGGTGCAACTTCTATCTGCTTAACACTGTGTAGAAACATGCTTAAAGAGAATAAACATGTAATTTGGATTTGTAGAGATATTCCTGATGTAGGTAGATCAAATCAGATTTTAGGATCTTTAGAAAAAGATGAGTTAGTGAAATTCAAAATTATTCAAATTGATACAACTTTAGGAAAAAAAATAAAAATTATAAAATACATATTAAAGAACATAAAAGAAGATTTTTTGTTAGTAATTGATGATTGGTGCTCGAAAACTGGGAAGGCTAAATCTAATGATATCGAAGGTATAGAAGAAATAATTTTAATGAATAAAAAAAATAAAATAATTATCACATCGACGTATTATGATAATTTAAGTGGAGGAGGTAATAAAATTAATTCAAGAGGCGGAAAAAGGATAAATAAAATTGTAAATACGTTTTTTTTATATAAAGACAGTTTAAGTGGGGGTAGAGTTTTAGAAGATTGGAATGGAGTTAAAACTCATTTAGTAATAGATAGATACGGATTTGATTAGAAAACTAATCAGCTGCATTATCCAATAGTTCTTGCATTTCTTCTAGAGCATCATCATCAGGTTCTAAGAAAGATTCTGGATTCTTTGCTCCACCCGTATAATCTTCATCATAATGACCACTATTAACCATCATATTTTTTTGTCTTAATTGCAAGAGGAATCTGATCATTAAACCTGCAGAAACTAATAGAACAATGTTGATTATCATATCTGAGTAGTTAACCATAATCTGACTCAGAAGTCTCTATGATATTAAATTATTGAATTGGAATACCAAAATCTAATGGCTTAGCCAGGTGTCTACGATTGGAGGGATTGGGTTCAACCCAATTATTTATCATCATTATTCCAGATAAATCTACTTTATCAGATAGCCAATGTTTTGTGACTTCCCTACCGCATACAATACATCTTAATTTTTGATTATTACCCGCGCTCTTCATAGATCTGGAGCAACATTTTGGCCTGCTACTGATACGAGGTACTGAATCGAATAGCGATAATTTTTCCACGTGTATAGATCCATCATCAGGACATGTGAGACCTGTCCAACATATTCTATCTCCGGGCATTAATAATCTTAGCAGCTTATTTACCGGTCCACCCTCACTAAAAGCAACTAAGGTGAGATTATCATTATTACTAAATACTGTTATAGATGAATGAGCGCCTTTAATTATTAATGGGGTAGTCAAAACAGTTCCATGCGAAAGGTTAGTATGGTCATCTGTTAACTGATTTGTTTTATGTATTTTATAATCTTGGCATTTTTCAAATAGATCATCAGATTGGAGCCATGCGTGTGCTTCGTTTAATTCCTGTATGGATCTTCCTCTAATGCCATATAAAACAGGGCAAGGTGTCCTAGGAGATATCAAAGGATGGTTTTTTGAAGGGTCACGGTTTAAAAATGTCCCTGGATATTTTAAATCTAGTTTATTTATTTTTTCTAAATTCAATAATCTCATTTTCCCTATCATTGAATTTTTTCTCCATGATATTAATTCGAGTGTCGATGATTCATTTGGAGACCATGCAATGGCAGCACTAGCCCCTATTATCCCCCATTTACTTTCGTGAGAATGAACTGTACAATTTAATTCTTCAATATCACTTATCCTATTTTCTAAAAAAACATGGCCCTTGACGGTTTCAGAATAAAATATTTTAGGAAATTGTGACCTAGAGATAATTAAAGCAGGAGATGCACAATAATTACTTTCTGGATGGTTTAATGTCTCATTTAATAAATCATCAAACCATTGTTTGCAAAGTTTTAAAAATTTTTTTTCATCTTTAGTATCAATTTCAATAATGCCAGATAAAGCTGCATTCCCTCTTGTTCTTCTACTTGCAAAAGGCCAAAGCCTTACTAATTTTAATTCCAATATTGTAATATTTAATTTAATATTTAAAAAATTTAAAAAATCATTCATTTTCTCTGTAGTACAACCGACTTCCAGATGATCAGTATCATCAAGGCCAATGTGATAATTAATTTTTTTCATCATAACCACTAAAAATCGAAGACATGACGCTCGATAAGCCAACGTCAGGATTACATCTGTAGAACTGGACACCGAATTCTTTAGCTGCTAAATAGTCAACATCTCTATCGCCAACCATAATAGAATTCGATTCATCAAATCTATCAGTCCATTCATGGCCGTATTGAATATTTATTTTATTTTTTGATTTTAGCTCTGTATGATTAATTATTTGCCTGCCAGCTTCTAACATACCCGGATTTGGCTTTCTAGACCAAGCTCCTTCCCAGGGAGCATATGGACTATACAATATTAGATCTAAAATCGCATCTGGATCTTCAATAGAAATGAGATATGAAATTTTTTTATGTATAGACCACAAATTATCATGGCTCCAAAGTCCTCTACCTATTGGTGATTGATTAGTGACAATACAAATTCTAAATCCTGCTCTACGTAGTTTAGCTATTGATGCTCCGGCACCGGGAAGAATTTCAACTTCATCTGGTTTATTGACATAATTATGGAAGCCTTTGTTTATTACTCCATCTCTATCGAGATACGCTATTTTTCCCTTCCAATTATAGTTATTAGGTAATTTATCTAATAATAATGGCGCAACTAAATCCTCACTATCTCTAGAAGGAGCCAACAAATTATCACAACCTATTGTTAGATTTTACAGCTTCTTTAATGATATGATTTATAATTAATTGAAGATCTTCTATTCTTTCCATAGAAGTCGACGGGACTACTATTGATATGTCTACAATAGTAGCTAGTTTACCGCCATTCATGCCATTATAGTTTCCTGTAATAGCAGCGGTTTTACAGTTTTTTGTCCTTGCAAAGTTAATGCCATTAATTACATTAAGTGAGTTACCGGAACCACTGTAGCCAATAACTAAATCTCCTGATTCAACAAATGTAGATAATTGACCAACGAAGACATTCTCATAGTTGGTATCATTACTCCACGCGGTTAATGCAGATGCATTATCAGAATGAGAAATTGTCTTTAATGATAATTCCTTAGACCAATCTCCTGCACTGTGAGAGGGTGTTCCTGCACTTCCTCCATTCCCAATTAAGTGAACTGTTTTACCCTCATCTCTAACTGTTTCTATGGCAAGCCATAAATCCATTAAATCTTCATGTGATATCATACCAAGTGTATCGACTAAATTAGAAATATAAGATTTAGAAAAATTTTCAAAATCAAAATTCATATGTATCTCCGACCTAACGGAAGAGGGCATCCTATTTACGGATTGATGGCTTGAGTACATTATGGAAGAACCAGTCGGACTTGTGATCTATACCATATCTTCGTCATTTGGTATCCCTGATGTTACAGCGCAGTTGTTAATTGGGGGAATAGGGGTTTTGTTTTTGGGATTTGGATTTCATTATAAAAAACACAATTATGTACAATTTTTTTCTAGCATTGGATGGATATTAGTAGGTACGTTCTTTTATCTCTATTCGGGTCATTATGTAGAAATATCCGATCCAATATTAATTTTGATGACGGCAAGTGCACTTCCTTGTGGAATATTTTTAGCGTTTTGGGAAGTTAGTTCTAAAAATGAGATTCCTGATTCTTTAATGTGGTTAAAAGGATGTGTGGTTTGGTCTATGATTCCTTATTATGCTGTTTATAGCATTCCATTATTGAATATGGTATTTGTATATACCACTGCATTAAGTACGGAAGTAGTACTTGAATTTGTAGGATTAGGTAGCTTTCAAGCTGCGCCTATGAGAATTGATACATTAGCAAGTGGAGATATGCCTATTTCAGAATGGGAGGGTAACAGATGGATTCTGACTGAACCATTGGGAGAAGCAGGTTTTTATGTTCCAATGGAGAATTCAGATGGGACACCAATAAGTATAATTTTCATATTAGCATGCTCAGCATTACAATCTATGATTGTATTTGTCGGGGCTATAGTTGCACTAGATTCCGTATCATGGAATAGAAGAATTCGTGGTTTAATCATATCTGTTCCAACTATTTATATTCTTAATGTGTTTAGAAATGTTGGAATTGTGTGGTTAACAGAAGCATATCCGGATTGGAGATTATTTGGCATTGATATGTTTAATTTCACCCACAGTTATGCTGCAAAGGTAATTAGTTTGTTTGCAATGTTTCTAATGGCGATAGTGTTATTTGATTTATTACCTGAACTACATAAGAATATAATTAAAATTATAGATCCAATAGTTAAAATTACAAATAAAAAAGACAATTTATGATCTAGATCTTATCCTTTCAAATAGTTTACCTGATAGTGGCATATCATGTTCCCAGGCAAATTCTTTCATCACCCTTATAGCCTCTTTTTCTAAATTTGAGTCACCCACAAAATCTGTAATTTCAATTTTTCCATCACGAGTATTAGCTTTGAATGCTGCAATTGGTTCTTCATTATGGAATACCATATAAGCCGAACCAAAGCCAAATCTCTCCCTCAAGATGCTGCCAAAGTAATGATTTAGTGGATCCGATGGAGGTATTACCAAATCTCGGGTCCTCAATATACCTCCCAAACCTTCTAACATATCTTGTCTCCCCCAACAAATATCCTGTAAATCATCAACTAAAAATCCTTTAATTAATGTTCCATCTTCTTCGAATTCTCTCATAACGTCGCTTATTTCTTCTGCAGAAAATGGGGAGCCTGCTAATCTTTCAACTTGTTTTAGTGTTATGACAGGATAATTTTGTACCAATTCCCTTAAATAATCCCTTTTTACTTCCCATAGATCTGATTTATCCTTAGAAATTACAGTTTTGAAACCACCTCGATAATCCTGTATTAAGAAGCCACTCCTAACTAGGGGAGAGATCAATTTTCTAAATTCTGCTCTTTTCATCGCATTTCTTTCCATAAATAAATCAGGATCATGATGTTCAGTAAAAAATTGCAGTATGTCCGTATCTTCTTCCTCTGGAGTAACGTTTCTGATTGATAATAGTCTTCTAAAATGTGGTAGCCTAGCCCAAACCAAATGCCCACGTAAATTAGTACCTTGATGTAATTGATGGGCAGCAGCCATAGATTTTAGATCGACACGGAACATTTCACACCTACCACGTAAAGAAAAGTCATCTCTTAATTCATTAATATGTTCTAAGGCCATGGTTTCGTTTTCCCATCTACTTTTTTGATGTAAAGAATGGTGGTGAAATAGTAGCCTATTGACTTCTTTTCTTTTTCGCGGCTCGACTACTCCTCCTCGGATGTACCTTTCACCATCTCCCATAGATGTAAAGCCTAAATCTGATAGTAGATCTTGAATATTCTCATCGCAATCATGAACTGGAATACCATTAAAGGCGTGAATAACAGATACATCTACTAATCTATCCCTATAATTTTCTAGTAAATCGGCAAATGTTAGTTTGAATTCATCAAGATATGAATGAGGAATATTAATATCTTTTATTTCTAAATAATCATTCACTACGAACATTAATATCCTTCCAATTGGATCTACTCCTTTTAGAACAGGATGGTACCACCCTTGTTTTAGCATCATTCTTATTTCTTGTATAAATCTGCTACAAAATGGATCGGATTGGGCCAGTATCCTCATCGTCCTATCTTCAGGTAATGGAGAAAGTAAGACTTCAGCATCTTCTAGTGATGAATAGTAGTCTGTAGGATCGGGTTGTAACGCAACTACTCGAATAATTTTTTTCTCATTTTCTAGATAACGTAAAGTTTCTGCGAGTTCTTCCACAGGTTGACTTACGAAAAATCTCAAAGTATGCAGTCTTACAGGGCCAATTTGTTGAATTAACCTATTTAGGGCATCTTCGAATGGAAGTGGTTTTACGACGTTGTGTAATTTCCTATATATGGCAAGTGATCTTTTTCTATTAGGTAATGCAATATATTGTTTGGCGACAAGTAATTGCCTCTCCAAATTACCTAAAGCACTTTTGATGGTTCTTTGTATGTGTATGCCATTCTTACCTTTTGGATAATCCGCAAATAAATCTGTACGAGTAATACCATGATTAGGGATTTTATCAAGAAGTTCTTGTTCTAAATCTCCTATCCATGGTTCTCCCCGCAAGCCGAGAAAAATAGGGAGTTGATCTTCCATCGTATATCCCACACGGTTGTGAAGTAATCGGCCATTATATACATCAGAATCATGTTTTATATCTTTCCAATCTCTAAATCTATAATTCTCGACACGGTGTAATAATTCATCCCTTCTCTGAACCATCGTTAGGGACCTTATGGCATCCTTTGGCTCATTGTACAATTTAAACGATTTTTGTAAAAGTAATGTTTGTAGTGTACGATAGTCAACTACGTCTACTTGTCCTCCAGTTATCCTATATTCATCAACTCTAAGTATAAATTCTCCATCATTTGTTTGCGTAAAGAATCCTATGGAAACTAAATTCCTAATTTCTAATTCTTGTAAGATGGACTCGACCTGAGCAAATGGAAACGGCAACCTAGAGGATAATTCTTTTGCTGTTTGGGGGCCTTCGGAACCTAACATATCCAATAATTTAAGCCTTAAACAATCCATTGGATCAGAAAGGTAAGATTTTTTCCATTTTGTAGGTTTTCCATTGATGAAATTTTCTCCAAGTTCATAATTCAAACCTCCTGTATATAGAGATCTTAAATCTTCCATTTCGGCTGCACCTGCAACAGCTAGACAGCCTAATGTTCCATGAACTTCTGCCATACGCATTGAAAACCATTTATTATCTATTTTTTCATGACCTGTAGATTTTATTTTTGTTATTAGTCCTCGTTCGGCAAGTTCATGGACCCATCCACGTATTGTTTCTGTTGATATATCACTGAGTTTATCCCCATATAACGGATTGGTCAGAGTTTTTTCTAATCCTCCACCCATATCCATAAGACGTAGTAAACTTGCTGGATCTGAAGGACTTGCTACCTTAGATTGATAGTAATCATCTAGTTTTGATTTATCTAAATCGGTTGCTAATGAACGCGCACCAAGTAGCCTTCGCAATATTTCAGGATCTACATCTTTAATTAGATAAGCCCGAGTACGGAGTGAAAGTAAATCTTCGAAAGAAGACATAAATAAGGTCATTCCAAGAGGGGAGGGCATTTTCACTCTTCGGTGAACTATTCTAACATCTTCACTATCCATTCTGGAAATAAATTTACGTAATTGTTTCATATCTAAATCTGAATTCATTATTTCATTCATGGCTTCACGAACTAATACTGAATCTTCCATTTGACGATGTTTGTGCAATATTTGATCAGCTTTTTGAAGAAATTGTTTGGGACTAACTTCATCTGCACCGATTCTTCGAGGATTTAGCATACTTCTAGATGATATCTCTCTGAATCTTTTTGCAAATAGTTGTGAATCCATAAGATATCTTTGTAGTATTTCGTCACTATTATCGTTTTTAAAAATTGATGGTATTATTGCTATTTCTACTTCATGACTTAATTTTATCATGAATCCATTTTCATCAAATGATAATTCATGAATAGTTATATCGTCCTTAGCTGCTATTCCGGCAAAAAGGTAACCTAAGGCTAGGTTAAATGCTCTACCTCTACATGTAGTAATGACATATGTTGGCAAGGGAGCCTCTACTTGTTCAACCAATATCCTGTCACTTGATGGAACTTGGAATGTAGTTGCTCCATGCTCATCCAAAAATTGTGAAATTGCATTAGCAACTGGTCTATTCAGTCCTAAGGCCTCCCTGAAGAATATTTTGTTATCCAAACCAAGTCGGGATTGAACAGAAATGATATTTAATAAATCTAAAACTTCTTGACTTAATTCCTGAGTTCTACTGGCAGTTTCTCCAGTCCATGAAGGAATTGTTGGACGATATCCGGTTGCGGATGTAACGTTTACTCTAGAGCCTCTAATACTAGATACGCGGTATGTTGAGCCTCCCAGTAGAAAAACGTCACCACCCCTAAGGCTTGATACGAAAGAAGATGATAATTGCCCTACCAGTGTACCATCTCCTGTTAAAACCATATAGTTATTATCAGGAGCAATAGTACCTATATTCGTATAATATATCATTTGAGCATATCCTCTTTTACCGAACCTATTCTCCTCCCAGTCAACCCATATACGTCTTTCTTCCTCTAGTAAGTCTAATACCTCTATATAATCATCATAAGGGAGGTTTCTGTATGGCCATGATGTAGTTACTAAATCGTATCCTTCATCAATATCCCATTCTCGAATAATCGTTAAGCCTATAAGAAATTGTGCTAAAACATCCAATGAGTTTTCTGGAAATTTTAGCAAATCCATATTACCTCTCAAAATACCAGTTTGTAACGCTACAAGCTCCAATAAATCGTGGGGAGAACTAGGTAAAAATCTTGCACGAGGGAGTCCACCGACTTGATGTCCTGCACGGCCAATTCTTTGTAAAGCGGTAGCTATTGAGCCAGGAGAACCAACTTGAATTACAAAATCAACAGATCCGATATCAATCCCCATTTCCAGACTTGATGAGGAAACTACACATCTCAATAAACCGTGTTTTAATCTCTGTTCAACATCTAATCTAATGTTTTTATCCATCGAACCATGGTGACCTTCAACTCCTTGTAAACCCGCTACCTTTAGTTTTTGAACTACAGTCTCTGTCATGTTTCTAGTATTTACAAAAACCAGTGTTGTTGTGTGGGCTTCCACTAACTGTTTTATGACCTCTACATTTTTATCTAAAATCTCTTTTACAGGCAGGGAAGAAAACCTCGGAGATGGAAGTACAATATCTAGATCTAAATCCCTAGAACCAGAAATTTTAGCTATTGAGACTTTTTGTGGCTTAGCACTATTTTCTCGAGAGTCGCTTGCAACTAAAAATTCTGCAACGGCATCTAAAGGCTCCATAGTTGCACTAATTCCAATTCTCTGTACATCTGATTCTATAACGGAATCCATCAAAGCCAAACTAAGAGAGAGGTGTGTGCCTCTTTTTGATGGTACTAAGGAATGCATTTCATCAATTATCATCCATTTCATTTCGTTTAGAATAGGTCGGAAGCGTTTTGAGGCTAATGCGAGCGCTAAAGATTCAGGTGTTGTTATTAGGATATGTGGCGGATGTTTGAGCATGCGTTCCCTTTCTTTTTGGGGAGTATCTCCCGTCCTTAATCCGACTTTGATATCTTTGGCCCTACTTGGAAGAAATTTTTCCTTTATTTCTGTTAATGGCCCGATAAGATTTTTTTGTATATCGTTTGCAAGAGCCTTGATTGGTGATATGTATACGCATTGTACCGTATTAGTCAATGTACCATCCAACGATTTTCTAATTAAATCATCTATGATAACTAGGAAAGCTGTAAGTGTTTTTCCCGAACCAGTAGGGGAACATAAAAGTAAATGTTCACCATTTAATATCCTAGGTATCGCCGTTTTTTGAGGATCTGTGAAATCTGGGAATTTATCCACGAACCAATTGCGTACAGGCGGGCACAAACGTTCTAGGAGTTCTTCAGTCTCCATATGATCGTCTATATATTCAATAACTGGCATTTTTTTAATACACCCTACGGGTCCAAGGGAATTGAAACCATAAATGAATGCTTCTCTCAAAATATCAATATTAAGGATTATATTTCAAAATAAAAATATAAGACACGTATTGATAATGGCGTAATTGGTTAAATTTTTACGATGGTTTGAAAGACTCTGCTTAAAGACAGTAGTTTGTAATATGACAGAAGACCGACGGTTGGATAGATTAACAGCCATGCTAAGGAGGAGAGGAGTAATTTTACCTTCTTTTGAAATATATGGAGGTATTTCTGGATTAATTGATTATGGCCCTGTTGGTGCTCGTATCAAAAGGAAAGTCATTAATGCCTGGATCGAACATTGGATTCAAATGGGTGATGTAGTCGAGATAGATTCGCCAACTATAACTCCTGAACCAGTTCTTATTGCTAGCGGTCACGTTGGTGAATTTAATGACCTGATGGTTGAATGTCAAAATTGTAATAACGTTTTTCGGGCCGATCATTTAATTGTTAATTTACATAAAGATCCAGAATCTGTCAAATCGGTAGAAATGGATAAAATTATTCAAAGTAATGAAATTATATGTAATAATTGTGAACATTCCAATTGGGGAAATTCAAATCCGATGAATTTGATGTTTAAAACTGGCATAGGTGCAATGAAGAATCAAAGAATAGCCTATATGCGTCCAGAAACTGCACAAGGTATGTTCATGCTTTTTCCTTCGCTTTACAGGTATTTTAGGCAAAAATTACCATTTGGAGCAATTCAAGTTGGCAAGGGATACAGAAATGAAATTAGTCCTCGACAAGGCATGATACGTTTAAGGGAATTTAACATGGCAGAATTAGAATATTTTATTGATCCTGAATCTCCTCCTTTTGAAAACCTATCAATCCACAAAGAAGATATTTATTTGATCCCTGATCCAGAAGGAGAATACAAAGATGAATGCGAAACAACGTTTTATGAAGCATTAGAATCAGGAATAATAAGGCATCCAACCGTTGCGTTAATTATGCAAAAATCATGGGAATTCCTAATAAAAATTGGAATAACATCCGATAAAATAAGATTTAGACAGCACACCAGTAATGAGATGGCACATTATGCTACGGACTGTTGGGATTGTGAAATAAAGGGCGAATATGGCTGGATTGAATGCATCGGCATAGCAAATAGGACATGTCATGATTTAGAATCTCATGAGAAATATTCAGGAACCAATACATTGAGAGCATGGAGGCCATTTGAAAAACCTAAAATAGAAAATAAAGTATCAATTTCACCTAAAACTAGTATAATAGGGCCATTATTTAAAAATAATGCAAAATTTGTGGTAGAATTATTAAAAAAAATGAATTATCAGGAATTAAAAGTACCTATGGATATTGAATTACCAGATGGAAAAATTGCAAGAATAACCGAAGAAATGTATGATATAATTAATATAGAAACATCGAATTCTGGAGAATGGTTTATTCCCCACATTATAGAACCTGCATTCGGTATTGACAGGATAATATGGCATCTTTTAGACCATTCATACCAAGAACTAGAAAAAGAAGGTGAAAACTACTCATTACTAAAATTAAATGAAATGGTCAGTCCCGTCGATGCAGTAATATTACCACTATTTGATAAAGATGGAATGGGAAAAATGGCAGATAAAATTACACGTAGAATTAATAATATTTCAGGTTTGAAAGTTGAGAAGGATACTAGTAAATCTATAGGTAGAAGATATGCGAGAGCCGATGAGATTGGTATACCATGGGCCGCAACCGTGGATTATACTACAATAGAAGATAATACTGTAACAATTAGGAGACGTGATGATCAATATCAAATAAGAGTCACGATAGAAGAATTTATTCTAAGCATGAAAAATAAATCTATCGGAAAACTATTCTGACGTAATAATGTTGATGAGCCATCAATTGTACGAGGTATTATGGTACCAGTTAATCGAGTTACAGACTGGACAGAAAAATATCGTCCTAAAGATATTTCTAGTATGGAGGGAAACGAAACTCAGTTGAATAAAATTTGCCTTTGGTTGGATGAATGGAACGAAGGCAAGATGCCCAAAAAAAGAGGTATACTATTATCTGGGCCACCCGGAGTTGGAAAAACTACTCTTGCCAAGGCAGCAGCGAACGAAAAAGGTTGGAATATAATAGAATTGAATGCCTCTGCAGAAAGAAACGCTGCAGCTATACGTAGCACAGCAACAAGAAGTTCACAGCATATATCATTAAATAATTTTCAAGATGATACTCTAGCTGAAAGTAAAACAATAATTCTCTTAGATGAAGTAGATCATTTAAGTGGAGGATTTGGCAAGATTGATGACAATAGAATAAATAATAGCATCAATATTGACGATGAGGCTCCTAAAATAAAAGGTGATAAGGGCGGTAAGGCAGAATTATTGAATTTACTTTCGATAAGTAGGCAACCAATAATTATGACTTGTAATGAGCCAATGCGCCTCTGGGGTAATAATAATTGGAGAGGGAATAGAGATCGGATATTAAGGCTAGCAAATCAAGTTCAGTTCAAACGAGTAAATAAAATTAATTTGAGGAAAGTTGCGCGTAAAATTATGGAATGTGAGGGCATTAGCATAGATCCTGGTGCGTTGGAATTATTATTGGATAATAATAAAGGTGATTTACGTTCAATGATACATGACATACAAGCAGTATCAGTAGTAAGTAAGGGGCACATTAATATGAAAAACATAACAGATTTGGTCAATGTAGCAGAAAGAGATGTTCAAATTGATATTTTTAAATCTTTAGAATCAATATATAGAAGTAGAAATAGCAGAGTAGCATCGAATATCATGATTAATTCTGATAAAGACCCTGATTCAATGTTAGCGTGGTTTGCATGGAATAATCAAATTGTATTTCCAAAAGATCAATTGTCAAAAGTAAGCTATTCAATGTGTCTAGCAGATAGAGCATTGGCTGCGAAATATACCAATAGAGCATATCGTTCTTGGTATTGGGGGTCTAATTTGCCATCTCAGGCCGCCATTATTCCATTACGAAATAATACTAATGCAAGAATATTTTTAGGATATCCAGATTTTTTAAGAAGAGGTAGTGGAGATTGGGGAGACAGTACGTTAATTGAAAAGATGGCCCGAGATCTAAATACTAGTAAAACTTCCATAAGGGAGGATTTATGGCCAATACTGGTTGCAATTCATGATGAGTCTTTAGGAAGTGACGTTAATGATATAACAATATCAAAAAGATTTGGATTTACTGGTGAAGACCATATGGCTCTGCATCGAATAAAGAAAGGAAATAAAGATACAGAGAAAATTTTACAGTTATTTACAAATATGAGAGAAAAACAATCAGAAATTCAGAAAATTGATATAGAAACGGAGGAAAAAATTAATGATATTGAAAATCAATATACTCTGGATTCCTTTGGTTAATCTGAAGTCCATGTCCTAGGATGTAATAATACTAAAACTGTAAGAAGTTCCAAACGGCCTAGCCACATTAGTAAAGATGTAATGATTAATGCAGGAGAACTCATAGCTGCCCACGTTTGTGTTGGTCCATATGAACCTAATGCAGGGCCGGTATTTCCAAGTGAGGATATGACTACAGACAATACTGTTTCCATATCCATATTAGGTTCAATCATCGAAATTAGGAGAATAGAGGCCATTGCTAATACCATCCATGAACTTAGCATTCCAAGGATAATCCATATTCTATTATCACCTATTGCCTCACCATTAAGACGTATTGCTATAACTTTTCTTGGCCTGATAATTCTAAGAATTTCCCTTTTTGAAAGTTCGAAAGCAATTCTAATTCTCATGACCTTTAGGCCGCCACCAGTAGAACCAGCAGAGGCTCCAATTATCATCAATAGAAGTAACACAAATTGACTAAATACTGGCCAGTCCGCAAAATTTGTAGATGAATATCCAGTACTTGAAATTGAAATTGCCTGAAAGGCAGTATCTCTCAAGGTATCTAAAAAACTACCATTATTAAAATCGGAACTATGTAAATTATATGCCATAGCTATCCAAGCGACAAAAATTATCAAAAGATAGCCACGTAATTCTTCGTCCTTGAAAGCTTCACGTGACCTACCGGCTAAAACTAAATGAAATAGGCTAAAATTAATACATGTTAATAACATAAATATCATAATTATATATTCTATTGTAGCAGAATCAAAAGACATTATTCCAGTATCGGATGTACCAAAACCTCCAGATGAAAGAGTGGTTAAAGAATAATTTACAGAATCAAATGTATTCATTTTGCCGATTGTAATTAGTAAAATTAATTGAATTATTGTTAGTGCTATGTAGATGCTCCATAATCTCTTTGCGGTCCATTGTAACGATGGCCCTAATCTAGAAAGGGATGGTCCTGTTAGTTCTGCTTTTGCAAGTGTCATTCCTCCTCCAAGTGCCTGTGAAAGTATTAAAAGACCCAGCATAATTACACCCATTCCTCCTAACCACTGAGTAACCGATCTCCATAATATCAGACTTTTCGGTTGGGACCCTATACAGTCCCCAATAGCAGTACAAAGCGGACTTGTTGAAGCGTCAATTACTGTGGCACCCGTAGTAGTGAAGCCTGACATAGATTCGAACCATGAATGAATTGCTCCTAGAAAAACATCAGATAATGCTACGCTCGGATCAGACAGATTAAATGGGCCATAAAAAACTCCTCCGAGCCAATAAGGTAAGGCCCCCAATATAACAACTGGAATCCAACCTAATGCGACGGAAGCAAAGGCCTCTCTATCTCTCAATCTAGACGCAGTATCTGCACCTTTAGCTAATGAAACCAATCCTTGTCCGAGTACGATTATTAGTAGAAGTGGCAATAGATAAGTTCTTGCTGCGAATTCCGGACCTTCAGCTTGGAGATAGCAACTATATAATGCCACAATCGCAAGAGGTAATGCAATTAATCTAGTGGTCCAACCGAGAATAAACCCGACTACGTCCCATCGCATATCAATTACCCAAAGCCTTCTCAACTTTTCTTAAATTGTCTTTTAATGCTAAGAGATATACTCTGTCTCCAACCTCTATAGATTTAATGGAAATTGGATACCTGACCTCCCTATTGCCATCTTCATTTGTCCTATTTACCATAACTACTCTGACGTCTAAATTTCGTTCCAAATCTTTGATTGATGAATCTAATAATATATGATCATTATGAATAATAGTAGAAAGAGATACGATTGATGGGAGAGATGGTATATTCTGATATGAACCTGGATAGTTCTTATGAATAGATTTTAAAATAGCTGAAATAGCAACCTGTCGGGAACTAATTGGCCTAGTAAGTCCTATCCTCTTGACGGCTTCTACCAAGGCCCTATCCTTGAGTAATAATCCTGTCCTTGGGACACCTTTGTCTTTTGCCCTCATAGAAATAGAAATATTGAGATTATCATCATCCAAAGTGGCTATGGCTATATCTTGTTTATCTATTGCTAATTCTCTTAACAGTTCTTCATCCTGAGGATCGCCATGTATTACATCAAGTCTCTTATTTATTCCAATTTCAGAACCTACAATTTCATTGGCTGTATCTAAATCAGGTTCAATGATGACCACACTTGATCCGCGTGATAAATAATGTTTAGCAATTTTACTACCGAAGTGTGTTGCTCCAAATATAGCGACTGTAGGATTATCAGGCAATTCTGGATCAATTTCGCCTAAGGCCCTAGTAATGAGTCGGAATTTAGAAGTAGAGTTTGTTACAAATACCAATGTATCGCCCTCTCGAATTATCTCTGAACCATTGGAAAGTGTTTCTTTCTCACCCATTCCCTTAATAGCATATATTGGAGGTATAAAATCTGAAATATCATCTTTAGCTTGTGATGGCTCGGAAGTTGTAGAACCTATCAGAGGAGAACCCGGTTTTACTTCTGAAATTGATATCCAAGTATTATCTCCTAGTGGGACTATATCATTAAGAGAAGGCGCTAAGAGGCCAGAGACTAAGTGTTCAACAATTTCTTCAGATGCACAGACGGCATTATTCGCACGAGACCATTTTTCTAATGGTCCGGCCCCTTTAGATTCATCTACTAAGTCAGTATTTTTTATCCTTGCAATTGATATTAGTCCAGTAGCGTTACGATCTCCGACCTGTTCACTATATACTTTTTTTGCAAATGAGCAAGCCAATAAATTAAGTTCATCATTATCTGTAGCCATCACAATTATTTCTGCATCACTAATTCCAGCTCTAAGGAGTGAATCTCTAGAAAGCGCGCTCCCTGTAACTAAGAGGCAGTCTAATGACTGAGATGCAATAATTGCATCTGGATTTGGATCGATAATAGCAACACTACGTTTTTCCCCCCTTAATGCTGAAGCTATGCCGCGGCCGACTTGACCTGCACCTGCGATTATGACCCGCATATTGGTCTAATGGTTAAGCCAAATAGATATAATACTGTAGCATAAAAAATACAATTATAGAATAAATTTACTCATCTGAATCAATAATATTCCCCTTTATTCTAAAATTTGCTGCAGATTTATGCTTATCAGATTGACGAAGAGTCCTTCTGAAGGCTTGTTTAGCTGAAGGAGTCATACCTGACGGCATCCACGACTTTTGAGCGGGCGTCCATGATAGAAGGAGTATAGGTACTATTGCAATCATTATCAATGGAATAAATAGGCATAAAACCAACGACAAAATTAAACATGCTCTAAGTAAAGACGCCCAAAAAAGTGGTTTTAATCTCTTATTATCTAGGATGTTGGTCCCTTGCCATGTGTTGATTAATGCATGTCCAAGTGAGGCTGAAATTGAAATTGACAAGGCGATTATAATTGACGCAGCGTCAAAACCTGCAAACTGAGTAAATGATGATAGACTTTCATCAAATAATCTTACGATTAAGACACTCGAATGCATAGATCCCATGCCTAATCCCAAGGCCCAACCATTTGGAGGAGATGCTCGTAAGGCTACGACTCTTGGTCTACCTAGTAAAAATAAGACAAAGGACGATTCAGAAATTGCTATCAAAATACATAAAGACACCATGGTAAAAGAATTTACAGATAAATTAACAATCCCAATAGTAATATAATTATCGATTATAACTGCAAAGAGCATACCAGATACTATCCCATATAACAGATATTTTGACGCACCGGCGATATCAAAAAAACCTGTCATTTTGGAGATTATTCCACGCCATCCCACATATATTCCTAATAAACCAATTGCGAACGCGATTTGTTGTTGATACAAAGGAACCGAGTCGATGGCCATAACGGGCCATACCATCATACATTTGAGTGCGTCGGCCCTGATAACGTTAAAATCATCTAATAACTACGGAGGCTCATGGCACTCGAAGGGTTGAAACAAAAAATCATGGGTTCAATTGGCCTACTTAAGGGCAAACGTGCTGTTGATGAAGAAACGGTAAAGGAGTTAAGTAAATCGTTAAGACGTGCATTGTTAGAAGCAGACTTCAATGTCAGGCAGACAAAGGAACTGACAGAAAGAATTGAAAGAAGGATGATTGAAGAAAGTCCACTTCCAGGAGTTAAGTTAGAAACTCATGCTATGAATATGATATACACCGAATTAGTAAGGATTTTAGGCACACCGCGAGAAATAAAGCCTAGAAATGAAACAGTCTTGATGGTTGGCCTATACGGCCAGGGAAAGACTACAACTACTGCTAAAATTGCTGATTGGTGGAGACGAAAGCATGGAGTAAAAGTAGCTGTCATAGAAGCTGATGTACATAGGCCAGGTGCATTTCAACAATTATCACAGTTGTTAGAGGGTACGAATGTTGAAGTATATGGCGAGCCGAACGAAGTCGATGCGAAGAAAATTGTTAGAAATGGATTAAAGAAATTTAGTGCTGCAGATGTAATAATAATAGATACAGCAGGAAGGGATAGTCTCGATGGAGATTTAAAACAAGAATTAATAGAAATAGCAGATATTGCCAATGCGACAGAACGCTTTCTAGTAATAGATGCCCAAGTTGGACAGGCAGCAGGTCCAGTTGCTCAAACATTCCATGAATTAGTTGGAGTTACCGGCACTATAGTAACAAAATTAGATGGGACTGCACGAGGAGGAGGAGCATTGAGCGCTGTTGCCACAACAGGTGCGCCGATAGTATTCGTAGGTGAAGGTGAACGAATAAATGATTTAGAAAAATTCGAATCTGATAGATTTATATCTCGTCTCTTAGGAATGGGCGATATAAAGGGATTGATAGATTTAGCACCCGAAGATATGGATGAGCAAGAAGCAATGCGTTTAACTCAGAGATTAATGTCTGGAAGATTTACATTAACCGATATGTATGCCCAAATGGAGATGACCAGTAAAATTGGCACGATGGACAAATTACTATCTCATCTTCCAGACAGTATGTTTGGTGGTATGAGTAATATGAGTAGAGGTCAAAAACAACAGATGCAAAATAATCTAGATCAGTATAAAGTAATAATGGACTCTATGACACAGAATGAAAAGGATGAGCCTGTATTATTAAAATCCAGTAGAATTAGACGTATCGCAAGAGGGTCAGGTGTGGAAGAAAAGTCTGTGAAGGATTTACTGGGCCATTGGAACAAAAGTAAGAAAATGATGCGTGGAATGAAAGGTAATAGAAAATTTAGAAGGCAAATGCAATCAATGATGGATTTCGATGATGACCTCGGAATGTGATACTTTGCAACGTAACTTTGCAATTATTGGCCATAAAGCACCTAGTTCTGGAGATATGTCATTAAATGATTTACCAGGAGTTTCGGGGAGAATGGATGTAATAGCAAGGGCAGTTAATGCTGCTTTATTCTTATCACATGGGATTAGAAAAGATTCTCAAATAATCATACATTTGATGGGAGGAAATCTGGGTTCGAGGAGAGTAAAGTTTGATGGTAAGCTCCTTAGTGGCGTTAGACCTGATGAAAGATCTATTTCTGGCCATATTAAGTCGGTAATAAAATTGAGGCTCCCCCCAATAGGAATATGGTCAGAAGTAAGTTCAGGAATATTCCATTCTGGAGGAGATATATCTACGACCATAAGAGAATGGTTAAAGAATGAAGTTGATATTAAAATATTCGATATTGATGGTCAAAAGTTTATGTATAAAAAATCAATTAAAGGTAATAAAATAGGGTTTATTTTATCTGATGACTTGCCATTTAATGAGGAAGAATATGAAAAATTTGAGAAATTTAAAAAAATAAGTGTAGGCCCTCAATGGCTCCAAGGCCATTCTTGCATAGCGATTGCCCACCACATAATTGATTCATGTATCGAGTGATTTAGAAGTATTTTCTACTATTGTTACAATGATAACGCCAACAATCATTAATGGTCCACCTATTATAGTCCAAAATCCAAGAGTCAAATCTCCAGTGTAGAGCCAGCCAAGAATAGAACCAATAATTGGTTCAAGTAAAAGAACTATTGAAACCATAATGGGGGGAATCCATTTTAAAACCGTATTTATTCCTGTATGGCCCATTAATCCCGGTCCAACAGATAAATATGCTATCCATATCAGCCAAGATGAATCTGCCCAGCCAAATAATCCAAATTCTGGAATTGAAGAATTTACTGATATTGATTCAAAGTATATGGCGCCCAAAGCTAGCCATACTCCTGCTCCCATTGTGACTGGAAATGCATAAATAAATACTGGCATATTCTTATCATATCTAAAATATCGTCCAATAAATATGTAACCGACAACTGTAACCGCCCCTAGGAATGCAGCAATATCTCCGATTAGTGTTACTTCTCCAGATTCAGTGATATCTCCAAATGTTATAAATGCGCCTAAAACACCAATAGAAGCGCCAATAATATGTCCTTTATTTACATTATAACCCAAAAAAGGCATAGTAACTACCACTATTATAGGATGCATAGTAACAAATAATAGGCTATGAACTAGACTAGTGTTATCCAGAGACCAAACCCAAGCACCGAAATGTAAAGCAAGAAAAAAACTAGATAATATTAACAATTTAATATCCTTAAGATTAAAGTCATAATTAATATTTATAAATTGATAAATAAATAATGGTAGAAGTAATAACGCAGTTCCTTGCATTCTCCATGATGCTCGTAAAAATGGAGGTATTTCCTCCATTGACTGGAGAATAGTGCCTGCTGAAGAAACTGCAAATAATGCAATAATTAGTATTGTCCATGGAAATAATTGTTTATTAGGCGACATTGTTAGTCCGCCAATTCAGCATCCATTATTTCCGTATTAGCTGGTTCATCTTGATTTTTTATCCCGATAATTCCAGCGGATTTGAATAATAAATATATTACAACTATTAGAGTAGTATTCACTGCTAAAAATATTGCAAATCTGGCTTGAGGCCACCAAGACTTAATGCCTAGAGATTCACTACAAACAACTAAGTCACTTGAGATTGTTAAACATGGAGCATTTTCTATAATTTGACCGGCATTAGCTTCGGGGCAGCCCGTTTGACCAATTAGGCCCCGTATTTTTTCTTCATAGAGACAATTTCTTTCATTAGCATACATAACGACAGAATCAAAATCATTCCCATCTACAGACAACATTTCATCTAAATATGTATCATCAGCCCAACTTTCTGGTTCGTAGGATTGTTCAACTTCAATTTCATCCGCAACTGCAAGAATTGCAGACTCAACTCCATGAAACGCTTCTCCAGTCATTGCACCAGCAGCGATCATAAATGTAAATAATAGCAATAGGGCTCTACTTTTTTCTGCTTCTTCCGAACCTTTCTCTATTCTTATAGCTTCAACCTTTGGATTTAATCTTCTTTTCTCCCACCAATCTCTTGCTGCTCCTCCGGCTAACATTGGGAAAGTTATCGGTGTAGGCAAATACATCCCTAATCCAAATGAAGTTCCCATGCCAGTAGCCCATTCTACAAAACCTCCCAGTGCAAATCCAAGGCCGAGGGCTATCCAGTCCCCTTCGCCTTCGGCAAGTATAATTGTGAAGGAGGCAAACGCGTTTGCTTGCGGTGCTTGTAAATCTATAGCACCTTCGGCAAGTAATTTGGAAAGGAATATTGCGACACCTGCACCCAAAATCGCACCTGGGATTACTCCCAATATATTTCCTTTTGAGATATGATAGGGCCTATTTCCGATATACAAACTATTTTTATAATCTCCAACGACTGACCCAGACATCGATATTGCAGAACCAAATACTGTAGTTCCCACTAGAGCCATGAGGATTGATTCTTCTTTGGACAATCCGACTGGAAAATTCAAAAATACCAACAACAACATTAACAAAACTATGAAAGAAGTTCCAGATACTGGTTCTATACCAGTTTCCCCCATTACTCTTACTGCAATTGCGCCTAGTAGGAATGTAGTTGACAATAATACTAGTGAGAATAGTACGGATGGAAATAGCGGGAAGCCCCCCAGTACGAATATTAGTATCATAGCAATAGAAGCTATTAACATAAAAATTGGAATATGATTTAATGGCCACTCATACCAACCTTTTGATTCTATAAATTCATCTCCTTTATCTCCCGTGAAGGCTTTTCCGATATCTGCGAATATAGAAACGAATGTTGGAGCCATTTTCAACAAACCCAATAATCCGCCACCTAGAATTGAGCCAATGGCAATAGTCCTAACAATCGATTTGAAGGCCATCCATTGTACGAAGGGATAAACAGGTGGATTGGATAAGTCTCCGTACTCAGTTATACGAAAATATTGTTGCTGTTCAAAATCATATACTGGAACATCCAAGAGTACAACTAGAGGTACAATGTAAAACCATGCAATCAATGATCCCAAAGTTACAAGAAACGCTACTCTAAGTTTCATGAACCATCCTAAAGCTAATAATGTAGGACTTAATTCTAAACCAAGAAAAGTATATGAAAAAGGATTAGATTGTGAGTATGGGGTAAGTCCCGGACCTTCATATGGCGATTGACCATCTTGAAGTTTTGTAGGTTGATGAAACCATCTTTCAGTATATATTGATGCTAGTCCCCATTCGTCATTTGATAAAGAAGTGGAAATCCAGTCGGCTATGCTACCTGGCAATCCCATTATTTTTTTACCCCAAATTAGAGGGTAATCAATTATGAACATAATGGCCATACTAATTCCTGTCCAGAGACCAACAGTCTTCAGTGAATCACGTGCCGTATCTGCTGCTCCACTACTTACGTCTGAAGCTATATCTAACATCTTCAAAGTGGCTTCGAATCCTGGCATTGGCAATGGATCTTCTACTAACCAAACTCTTCTGAATATTATAAAATACATTACTCCTAAAAAACCAGCGAACATAGATGCGATTATACCAATAAAAGCCAATTGTAGTGTATCAACAGAGGAAATTAAATGACCATCTCCAACTTTGTAATCATTAGAATATGCTAATAAAAAGATAGCCGGGAATGTGAATACAAATCCTGTTGATGCGTTAATTGCTCCGGTTGTTGCACTTGTTGCAATATTAACTTCCGAAGGAGACCATTGATACGCCATCCCCAATAAGTATGCGACGTACCATCCTGCAGCTACTGTAATACCTATCTTAAGTCCTATATAGGCTGATACTCCACTGAATACTGCACCGATTAATATTCCTATTAACACTTTTTTGGTATCCCAATGACTTATTTCAAATGACTCTTTGACATTTTTTTCTTCTAAATATTGTTCAAGAACGCCGGTATTGAGGTTATTGTACATATCTTTATCTAGCCATGTCAAAGTACCATTTTCTATAGATTCTATACCTGATGGCGTGACTGGTTGCCGGTATGCAGAACGAGGGACATCAGACATCTTACGCACCAAGGACAGAACTACTATGCTTATACTTCACTATAGATAGAGAAGGATTTAATCTAAATTAATGATCTCTGGTTATACGATATCTTCCCATGGCTTCCATCCATTGGATTTCATTACCAGCATCTAAGTTAAATTCATCACTAAGAGGAAGAATTAGGGTTTCATATGTTTTATTATCCATGGCATGAACTTCATTACCTTGTATGTGTGTGATTATGGCTGATCCTTTTTCTATCATTGGAACTTGAATATTATCAGTTACAGTGCCAACATGTGATTTTTTTTGACCTGTGAATATATCTTCTAATTCTATTCTAGCTTTTGCTGATCCGTGTTTACCAGGTTTTGATTTTGACATACTTAGAATTTTATATGCATCATCATCGATAGCCACATACCTGCCAATTTTTAGTGTGCGTATTTCTACTCTATTCGTACCTGGCATATATCTCATCTCAATGGAAGAACAATGCTTTATCAGCATTAGGGAAAAAAAGGCCCCGAGCCGGGGACCGGAAGGTATCCAGCCCGGGGTTATGTCCGATTGAATATTATTCAATCGTCGTTTCTGCGGCCGATTAAAGCAGCGCCAACAAGGGCAACACCAGCAAATATAGCTGGGAATCCTGGAACAGCGTTAGACCATCCCAATTCATCTTGGTCCTCGATTGAGTCAGAGTTAGAAACATCTGAATCTTCAGCATCGCATATTCCATCACCATCATAATCCGATGGTACAGAATTTGCATTCTCACTGTCTGATCCACATCTGTCTTCTTGGACATCTGAGTAAGTATCACCATCATCATCGTCATCAGCGTTGTTTCCAATGCCATCACCATCTGTGTCATCCCATTCTGTAGAGTCTGTTGGGAAGGAGTCGAACTCATCTAAGTCTCCATCTCCATCGTCATCTACATCAGCGTTATCACCAGTGCCATCCATATCCAAATCTACTGTTTCGGCAGCATTATCAGGGAAAACGTCGTCGGAATTAGATACTCCATCGCCATCTCTATCTGAATCAGAATTATCTCCAAGACCATCACCGTCTAAATCTCTAGATTCGGACCAGTCGTTAGGGAATAAGTCCACACCGTCAGGTATTCCATCATCGTCATCATCTGGATCAGCATTGTCTCCAATTCCATCGCCGTCAAAGTCAGCATATTCTGAAGAATCCAGTGGGAAAGCATCCAGACTATCTTCAACAGTATCTCCATCGTCGTCAGTATCTGCATTGTCTCCAATTGTATCTCCATCACTGTCAACAGATTCTGATGAATCTAATGGTGCCCAATCTACTACATCGGGTACTCCATCTCCATCATCATCAGTATCAGCTTCATCATCGATTCCATCAGCATCAGTATCAAGAGATGCTTCATCATCTGTTGGGAAGTTATCTACATCATTAGGTACTCCGTCTCCGTCAGTATCATTATCTGCATTATCTCCTTCACCATCGCCATCTAAGTCAGCAGATTCGTTTGCGTCATATGGGAAAGCATCATCAACATCGCTTACATTATCATTGTCGTCGTCAGAATCTGCATTGTCACCTATTCCATCTCCGTCATAATCTTCAGATTCTGTAGCATCATATGGGAAAGAATCTAATGAATCTTCTACTCCATCGTTGTCACTATCATTATCTAGTACGTCACACAACCAATCACCATCAAAATCATCAGGTATTGATGTAGCATTCATAGAATCAGAACCACAAGTCATTTCATCCTCATCGGACCACATGTCGCCATCATCGTCAGAATCTGCATAATATCCAGAAGCGTCACAATCTACCCAGTAATCTTCGTCACCAGTTCCGCTCATGTCAAACATTCCAGTTTCGACTGAATCAGGTAATCCATCGCCATCTGTATCAATAGCAACACATGGGTTGAGTGGATCTAAATCATAATCATCCATTGTACCATCATTATCGTCATCGGTATCATTGTTTGTATTAGCAATTTGAGCCAATGGTAATACCAAGTCATCAATCCAGACAGTATCGTCACCAGAACTCACACTACCATCTTTGTAGAACTGGAACTCGAATGTGTGAGTACCAGCACCGATAGCCTGTACGTGAACACCAGAACTTGTACCGGACCAAGATGCTTGTAGCAACCCATCCATGTAGAATCTCAGGTAATCCCAGTTATTTTCTGTGGACGTAACATACTCGAAAGACAAGTCACCTGCAATAGTAGAGAATTCCACTTCCAAACTACTTGTTTGAGAGTCAGATATATCTCCTGATTGAGCACTGAATGTTCCATTTATTATTGCACCAGTTAGTGAAGTACTTGCATCAACAACTGTCCAATCCGCGTCACCAAATGTATCCCATGGCGCTGATATAGAACCTCCTTCGAAGTCTCCAGCAAATTGTGGAGGTCCGTTAAAGTCTGGTAATCCATCACCATCATTATCTAACCAAGCAGTTCCATCGAATGGGAACGGATCGTCCGCATCTAGTATGTTATCTCCATCGTCATCCATGTCAGCTTCGTCACCAACACCATCACCGTCAAAGTCATCACAAGATGTTTCGTCGAATGGTAGGTCGTCTACATCATTTTCGCAGCCATCATTATCGTTGTCAGTATCAGTATTGTCACCAATTCCATCACCATCGAAGTCATACTGTTCATCAGCATCAAGAGGCATTGCATCATTGAAATCATAAACTCCATCGTTATCATCGTCAGA
>CAXAFE010000014.1:0-55430 GCA_963968165.1 uncultured Candidatus Poseidoniales archaeon
GATAGAATGGTGGAACGATTCATACATCCGAGTGATGATTGAAGATGAAATAAAATAAAAAGATTGAGGGATAAAGATGAATGAAAACGAAATATTAATTATTTTTGGAACAGAAACAGGGAATGCCGAAGAATTATCAGAGACTGCTGCCAAGATGGCCTCAGATTATGATTTGATTGGAAATGTGATGGATATGGATGATGTGACAACTGATATCCTTCTAAAAACAAAGAAATTAATGGTAGTTTGCAGTACTTGGGGAGATGGGGAGCAGCCAGTTAATGCCGAAGATTTATATGAGTCTACAAATGAATTGAATGAAGACGCTCTTAGTGAATTGTATTTCTCTGTATTAGCGCTTGGCGATACTGCCTTTGATTTATTCTGTGAATCTGGAAAAGAGTGGGATAATGTTTTAGAACTAAAAGGTGCGAGTAGAGTCATAGACAGGATTGATTGCGATACTGATTATGATGATGATGCAGAAGATTGGATTGGTCGGGCATTCGAAAATTTCAAGAAATTAATTTAAGGTGATGAAATGACGGAAGAAATGGATAAAGTTCCCAGACACAAATTACCTAAAGGTTCGAAATCTCAACGCCAAGATCTGTTGTATGACCCAGATGTCGCCACATCGTCTCATGCCGAACAGTCTAGATCTTTGGCTGAAAAAATTGGTACGGCTACACTATGTACAATTTCTTCAGAAGGTGAAGATTATCCGTACGGTTCATTCGTAACTTTTGCTTTAGACAATGGAAATCCTATTTTTCTAATTAGCGGCCTAGCAGAGCATACAAAGAATCTTTTGAAAAACTCTAAGGCTTCTTTGTTGATTGCAGAAGGTGGAGATGGTAATCCTCTCGCCTTGGGTAGGGTAACGCTAATCGGAGATTGCATAAAAGTTGCTAATAATGAGAGAAGTCGTCTGAAAGAGATATTCGTCTCTAGGCATCCTGATTCTCGATTTTATGCAGATTTTGGCGATTTCCATTATTTCCGATTGGAGGTCTCATCAGTTAGATATATCGGTGGTTTTGGTCGAATGTCATGGGTGCAAGGAAAAGATTGGGCAGATGCTGAACCAGATCCTCTTCTTCCATTTTCAAGCGATATAATTGATCACATGAATGAAGATCATGAAGATGCAATGATAATAATCTGTCAGAAGATGAGTAAAGCAGTAGATTCTTCAGCAGTTACTATGACAGGGATTGATAGATACGGGTTCGAAATGTCTGCTATGACTGAAGATGGACCAAGGCCAATCAGGATCGCTTTTTCCAATGAAGTAATGGATAGTGATGGAGCTAGAAAGGAAATTGTCAAACTAGTCAAGTCAGCTAGGAATATGATTTAATAGAGTAAATATTATTCTTAATTCCCATATTCTGCTTTCTAAGAGTTCAGGATTGGTATATCTAAAGATTTGGAAAATGCACGATTTACAAGCGTTGAAAGACCCTTTATCCAATCAGGGTTATCATTAACAACTAACGATAGTCAAATTCTTACCGCCATTTTCGATAAAATATTCTTTTACTTCAAACTCCAACTCATCGGAGAACGAGGTAATTGGTAGTCCCTCCCGGATTCGAACCAGGGTCGTGGGATCCAGAACCCCACATGATGGACCACTACACTAAGGGACTATATTGATTGGGAGATAGAACTAATATTTCAATAAAACCGAATTTTTACATTCAAATGATGTCACGAAATTTTTGATTTATAATTTCTAAACTTGAAGGAGTCGGCCTTCCTTCTTCTAAACTAAGTTGAGATAAGGGAGTGTCTGTTAATCCCAGGGTTTCGGTAGTAGTTGGTATTTCGCCGTTGTAGTACAATAGGCCTGTAACATGTTTATTTTGTCTTTCCGCTTCGTGTACGGCCCCAAGTGCAGATACAATATCTGTAGTATCATGAGATGAACCTAAGGTTTCTAATACTATTTTGGATCCATCAAACAACTCAATTTCTCTATACTGTCCTTCAGGAATATCTACCTCTTCAAGTGGCGAAAAATGAGAAATATAATCAACTATGTGCAGTACTTCGTCATTTTCCTTTACATAATTATATGATCTATATGATTCATCGTTATTTGCAAAGGTTACACAGGGTGAAATGACATCAATTATCGCCATTCCTTTGTGACTCATAGCGGCACGAAGTAACGCAGTAAGTTGTTTCTTACTTCCAGAGAATGACCTAGCCACAAAACTACATCCAAGATTTAATGCCATAGCGCACAAATCAATAGGATTTTGATTATTAATTGCGCCTTTCTTCTTTTTTGATCCCTTTTCAACTGTTGCACTATATTGACCCTTTGTTAAGCCATAAACTCCGTTATTTTCAATAATGTATACCATATCTAAGTTCCTTCTAATTGCATGAACAAACTGACCTATTCCGATACTAGCAGTATCTCCATCTCCGGAAACTGCAATAAATGATAGATCTTTATTAATCATATTTGCTCCTGTGGTAACTGAAGGCATCCTGCCATGAACTGTATTAAAACCATGACTTTTACCAAGGAAATATGCTGGAGTTTTCGATG
The DNA here is from genome assembly GCA_963968165.1 of uncultured Candidatus Poseidoniales archaeon. GTDB lineage: Archaea > Thermoplasmatota > Poseidoniia > Poseidoniales > Thalassarchaeaceae > MGIIb-O3. The sequence goes on from CAXAFE010000014.1 coordinate 2,570, forward strand.
AACAGCCTATCCCGCTCATCTTAGCGATTCCTTCTGGAGGTAAGCCATTTTCCCATGCGGCTTGTATTATCACATTAGAAATCTGATCATGCCCGCACCCAGGGCAGAGGGAAGATTTCCCTCCCTTATATTCTGATTTATCTAAGTCTATCACATTAAGTTTTAAAATCGACATTATATTGCCTCCAGAACGTTTAAAATTTTCTCGGCATAGAGCCTTGCTCTTGGCGGCATACCATCACTGTAGGCCACACTATGGACTTTACTTAGTAAATCTTGAGGAAGCTCTCTCCGCAGAATGCCAAATAATTGCCCGTCTCTATTCATCTCTAAAACTATATTTTTATCATGTTTGGATATGAATCCTTCTAACTCGGAGTGGTATGGTAATGCCCTTACTCTACAAGTACTTACAGACAAGCCTGTAGCTTCTAAGATATCATCTATTTCTCCAATTGTATTTTCCATAGATCCATAGAATATTACTCCTACTTCTTTGATATCCTCTTCAATTATGATTGGAGCAGGCAAGTTGTCTCTTGATTCCTCAATTTTTTTTCGCAATCTCATCATAGTCTTTTGATATACCGCAGGATCTTCTGAATATACTCCATCTTCATCATGTCCTGTACCCCGATATAGAATAGGATCAAGCCCGCTTCCTGGTAGTGTACGATATGGTATGCCGTCGCCATCCACATCACGGTATCTGCCATAATTCTCGATAGCGTCTAATTGTTCTTTCGAATAAATAACCTTGCCCCGGTCCATTTGAGAATCAGGATAGACAAATCCTTCAGTCGACCATCTATTCATGCCTAAATCTAAATCACTAAATCCAAATACCATGGTTTGATATCTTTCAGCATAATCAAAAGCCCTCCAACCAAATTCAAAACATTCGTTTACAGTACCGGGAATAAGTACAATATGTTGTGTATCTCCATGACTGGCTTCATATAACATCGACAAATCTCCTTGTTGAGTCCTTGTAGGAAGTCCTGTTGAGGGGCCAACACGATTAACATCCCATATTACTCCTGGTACTTCTGCAAAATATGATAACCCAATAAACTCTGACATTAAAGATATACCAGGTCCGCTTGTACATGTCATTCCACGACCTCCAGCCCATCCAGCACCTATCACCATTCCAGCAGCAGCCAACTCATCTTCTGCTTGTATAACTGCACAAGTAGTACCGCCATCCTTTGCAGTCCTTAGTTCTGGCAGCCATTTAATTATCCCTTCTGCAACAGAAGATGATGGCGTAATTGGATACCAAGCAAGCAAATTTATTCCTCCATATATTGAACCCAAAGCGGTTGCTTCATTACCCTCTATCAAATATGTATCCGGGTTTTTATCCCTTCTTTCAGCTTTAAATTTATTTTCATTAACCCAATTTTCTTCTGCATGGGCTATCCCTTCACTGATTGCCCTTAAATTCATTTCAATTGCTTTTTCTTTGCCCTTAAATTGTGATTGAACAGCCTTTTCCATATCCTTAAGGCTAATTCCAAGTAAATGTGCAAGCCCTCCGACATAATACATATTAGCCATTAATTTAGCAAATTTAGGTGCAATGCCTCTAGCCATTTTAGTCATCGGCATGCTGAATATTGCACAATCATCTCTATCAACTGGTAATTTTACATTTTCATTGTATATTACAATAGTACCAGGTTCCATTTTCGCAATATCATCGAACCAAGTATCTTTATTCATTAGTATCTGAATATCTGTCTTATCTCCAGGTGCTTGATATCCATATTCACTAGCTCGTATTATAAACCATGTTGGTAATCCCGAAATATTGCTAGGAAATAGATTTTTTCCACTTACAGGAATTCCCATTTCAAACATACTATGGAGTATTATGAGGTTTGAAGATTGGGACCCAGTTCCATTAGCAGTAGCGATATTAATAACAAAATTATTTACTTCAGATTCCATCTTTTTCCTAGACTCCGTAAATTAAAACGAACTATACCTTGTGCGCTAAGTAACTTGCGAGCATACAGAGCCTTTAGCCATTACCATTCAGAGTTCTTTTAATCTGATGATTGTATTTTGTTCCGCTGGCATTTTGAATGATTAGTCTTCCGCTTGTAGTAATGTCAGTACCGGAGACTTTACAGAAGGCGTGGGATGAAGCCAATTTATTAATAGAAAAGGTCGAACCAGAAAAAGCCCTTGATATTTTGAGAGATCTAGCATGGGGAGAATGTAAAAATGACTCACAAAGGGCCAAAACATCACGTTATGCTGCTGATGCAGGTTCACTTTGGGGAGAAATAGATTCCAATTCACAAAAGAAAAGATGGCAGAAAGCGTATAAAAATTACAAAACAGCTTTAGATTTCGACCCTAAAGATAAGGAAACAAGAAGAAGAATGAATAAATTAGCATCAATGATGGACGAAAACTCTATTTCAATAAACAGCGGCTTTCAAATGTTTGACGAAGGTAACCCTACGCCAATTGGAATATTTTCTATTTTTGTCGCTGTAATGTTGTTCCTGACGTCATTTAAAGTTATTACAGATACTCTTGATCCAGATGGAATCGGGCTCTGGAATGCTATTAGCGGAGATGAAAGTACATCTGAATTACTCAATGGAACTGTTACTTTTGAGGTATCATACGTTGATTCTAATGATGAACGTATTGAGACTGTAATTGAGATTTTACTAAATCCAACATCCGCTCCGATACATGTAGAGAATTTTTTACAATTAGTAAATGACTTCAGATATGATAATACTGAATTTCATCGTATTATAGATGGTTTCATGATTCAGGGAGGAGATATCGATCATATGGATGGAATGGGAGGATATGCAGGAAAATGGTTCGGATATTGTAACGGGCAACAAACAGCATCTCCTGACGATTGTGACCAAAGCGAGTGGACAATCCCCGATGAGACATCAGAGGCAAATCCTGGATTATTACATGAGCCATGTACTATCTCTATGGCTAAAACTAGTAGTCCAAATACTGGGGGCTCACAATTTTTCTTAATCCCACAAGATAGTCAACCAAACCATTTAGATGGTGTGCACACTGTATTTGGTCAAATCATCAGTGGCTGCGAACATGTAACTGCCATTAGTGAAATTCCAACTGGTTCTGATGATAAGCCTACAAATATGGTTATGCTAAAAAAAGCATATTTAAACTCTTAATCTCACGTTTTACTTAGTAGGGGTTAAAATTATAATGCCTTACCGCAGGATATAGGAGATCATATGACAAACAATTCACCATTTGATTCATTATCAAATTTTACGACTTCGGATGGTACCCAATCTAGTTATATGAGCTTACAGGCCCTAGAAAAAAAAGGTCTTTGTATACTTGAAGACCTACCTTTCACAATAAGAATCTTATTAGAATCCGCATTAAGAAAATGTGATGGCTTTTTGATATCTGAAGAGGATGTCAAACAAATAGCATCATGGACTCCTAACAAAGAGCCATGTGAAATACCTTTTAGTCCCAGTAGAGTACTACTTCAAGATTTCACTGGAGTACCGGCAGTGGTTGATATTGCTGCACTACGTGATGCAATGGTCGGACTTGGAGGAGATCCAAAAAAAGTCAACCCTCAAGTACCTGTGGATTTAGTAATCGATCATTCAGTTCAGGTTGATTTTTCAGGACTATTCGAAGATGCAGAAGAACGAAATTTAGACATAGAATATGAGAGGAATATGGAGAGATATAAATTCCTTAAATGGGGCCAGAAAAGTCTTGATAATTTTCGTGCAGTACCACCAGGAAGAGGGATTGTTCATCAAGTAAATCTTGAATGGATAGCATCAGTAGCAAGGAATGAGGATAATATTTGGTTCCCAGATTCCCTAGTTGGTACAGATTCACATACAACCATGATCAATGGTCTAGGCGTACTCGGTTGGGGCGTCGGAGGAATTGAGGCCGAAGCGGTAATGTTGGGTCAACCCATATACATGCTATTACCTAAAGTCGTTGGATTCGAATTAACAGGGCACCTAAATCCGGGTGTAACTGCTACCGATATGACTCTAAGAATTGTCGAAATGTTAAGAAAACACGATTGTGTAGGTAAATTTGTAGAATTTCATGGCAAAGGTGTTACAAGTCTTAGTTTACCTGATAGGGCCACAATTGCTAATATGGCACCCGAGTATGGTGCCACGTGCGGGTTTTTCCCTGTTGATGAAAAAACTCTGGACTACATGATTTTATCAGGTAGAGATGTAGAACACGTCAATAATGTAAAATTATACCTTAAAAAACAAGGATTATATGTAAATTCAGACACTCCATCTCCAAAATTCACTTCATCTCTGACCTTGGATCTCTCAGATGTCGATCCAGCAATGGCAGGCCCCAAACGCCCTCAAGATAGGGTTGATTTATCTAAAATGAAAACACATTTCAAAAAGTCCCTGAACGAAACTTTAGGTCCACATGGACATGGCATAGACAGCGATAATAATGATAATAATGCTAAAATAATCGGCACTGACAACTATCTTAAACACGGAGATGTAGTAATTGCCGCTATCACTAGTTGCACTAACACCAGTAATCCAAGCGTGATGATGGCTGCAGGCCTCTTAGCTCGAAATGCTCGATTAAACGGCTTGAAAATAAAGCCATGGGTTAAACCCAGTCTTGCACCTGGAAGTAGAGTAGTAACGGAGTATTTTGATAATGCTGGGCTAACTAAAGACCTCTCTTATCTTGGATTCAATGTCGTAGGTTATGGGTGCACCACCTGTATCGGAAACTCAGGACCCTTGGATGTTAATATAGAATCCGCGATAGATGAATCTGATTTAATAGTCGGAAGTGTACTTTCTGGTAACAGAAATTTTGAAGGTAGAATTCATCAGAAAGTAAAGGCGAATTATTTGGCAAGCCCGCCATTGGTTGTAGCATATGCTTTAGCAGGAACTCTTAATACTGATTTTAGTACAGATCCTTTGGGTATTTCAGATTCCGGTGAACCGATAATGCTCTCAGACATTTGGCCTTCAGATGAAGAAATTCAATCAGTTATCTCGGATTCGATAAATCCAAAAATGTTTAAGGAAAGATATCTGGACGTATTGGAAGAACCAAGGTGGGAATCTATTCCAAGTCAAGAATCGGCATTGTATAATTGGGATGAATCCTCTACTTATGTCAGGTTACCAACTTTCTTCAAGGGGATAAAAGAAAAACCGGAACCAATATCTCCAATAAAAAATGCCAGAGTATTACTAAAACTTGGAGATTCAATAACTACTGATCACATAAGTCCTGCTGGGGCATTCCCTCATAATGGGCCAGCAGGGGCGTATTTAGTTAATAATGGAGTAAGGCCAAGGGACTTCAACTCATTTGGGAGCCGACGAGGGAATCATGAGGTGATGATGAGAGGTACCTTTGCTAATGTTAGAATAAGGAATGAAATGGCTCCAAATACCGAGGGAGGATATACCACACATCTTCCTTCAAATTCCGTCACTTCAATTTTTGAAGCAAGCGAAAAGTATCAGGTAACGCAAACTCCCTTAATAGTAGTTGCAGGCTCGGAATATGGAACTGGAAGTAGTAGGGATTGGGCTGCAAAAGGAACTTTATTATTAGGTATAAAAGTGGTTATTGCAACCTCATTTGAAAGAATACATAGATCAAACTTGGTAGGCATGGGAGTTCTACCTCTTACCTTTCTTGAAGGAGAAGATGCTGAGAGATTAGGGATTGATGGTACTGAATTTTATGATATACCTATTTCAGGTAATTTAAAACCACTATCTCTGCTCAAAATTAATGTAAAAAGAAAAGATGGAACTGAATTTAATTTTGATACAAAAGTACGACTTGATACATCGGTAGAGGTTGAATACTTCCGTAATGGAGGAATTTTGCAATCAGTATTGCGTAATCTTGCACAGAAATAATTAAAGAGAACTTTACTTTAACGTAACCAAAGAAGGGATATTACATGCACGAAGATGAGGAACATTCCGAAGTACCTGGCGAAGAACCCTCTTTACCAGGTCCTAAGCCAAATCCTTCCAGTATACCGTCCGTAGTTAGGGGTGTTGGAAACCTAGATCTTAATCTTAAGATAGATGAACTTGGATTTTCTAAGAAAACAGAACCCAATTTGAATGCAATAATCGAATTTTTAAATGAAGTTGAAATTCCAGAACCACTTTCCAATAATCTCTCAGGAGATCCTCAAGCTGAATCTTGGCTGCAATTATTAATGACTCTAGTTGTTAGGGAACATGGACACTCTTCTTTACCTATTAGCGCCATAGAAATGGCGGTTGGAGAAAAAATGAATCGCGAAGATGCAGATTTAGAGATATTCTTAGATAGATTGTGGATTATGGGAAGATTAGAAAGAATATATGGTGGAGCTGAAGTTCAATATTCTCCAAATCCTAGTTGGCTAGAATCTCGTTAGAATTTTAACTACATTATTTTATAATTACATTTTTAACCTCTGACGTTGGAGAAATTTTTGACAATCATGGGTCAATAAGGCATAATAAGAAGACGAAAGTCCGAAGGAGTATGATGAATACAGCGAATAAAGAAAGTGACCGCGCCATCAAGAGTGGAAAGGCTTTAACATTGGTCCTCCTAATGATATCTTCCACACTAGTTACTTTGGTGCCAACTGTCTATGGTTCACATACGACTCAATATGCCGTTCAGAGAGATCCTTCGGCAATAGCAGTGGGGGATTTAGATTGTGATGGTGATAATGATATTATTGCTGCTAGTACAATGGGTCACTTTTTGAGTGTTTTATATAATGATGGATTTGGTACTTCAGAAAGTACTCCAACAGGATCCTTCGCAGATAGACAAGATATTTACATTTCTAACAACGAAACTCGTCGAGCAGGCTTCAGAGATACCGCAGACGGGACTAGAGCTGAAATTGCAGATGTAGATGGAGATGGAATAAACGATATAATATATTACCAACAAAATATCAGATTCGTAGGGGAGTCATTCGTTAGACCTGCAAACCTCACAGTTTTGAAGGGCGTATGCGATGATAGAGTTAATCTCTGGGATGATATGGCTTCATTAACCGTCACTAATCCCTATTTGCTTGATTTAGATGTTGCAGACATTAATGGAGATGGTAATGCCGATACTGTTTTTGTTACACAAGATAACACTGGTGCAAATCAATATATCCAAGTTTATATGGGCCCAGATTATACTCTTCCAATAAATCAGCAAAATATTCCAGTACCTTTGACTAATGGAATCTACACTGACGTTATGCTAGGTCATTGGGGCGAAACTGTACAAACTGGAGGTATTGGAATACCTAGTACTGATTGTGAAGATTTAGATTTATGGTTACTTCGTACCCCTCCCTTCAATGTAGGTGTTGGATATTCCGTGGGTCACTTTGACAATGTTACCGTACTAGAATTTAATTGCTTACCAACGGCGGGAAATGTATTTTACCCAAATCCCATGGATCCCACTGCTCAAGGAATGCATGAATTCACATTAGACGTAGAACATAATTATCCTCTCTATGGCATAGATATTTCAGATACAACTCCTGATGACGATACAAATGAAATAAACCTAATCGCGGCCATAGATGGAATAGAAGGAAGAGTAAATTATGCAACAAAGTCTGGAACAAGCTGGAATACTCAAAATTATGTCAATGAACTCGGAGACTACCTGGGTGCATCCTTGACTATTGCTGATGTGAATAGAGATGGAGAGATGGATTTCTTCATTCCTACGGAACTAACATTGGAAATAATCCAAGATTCATCTTCCCAAAATCAGACCTACCTTTCACTAGAAAATCTAAGGGCTACTAATACTGTTGAAATCATATTAGGAGATGGGTCTGGAGGATATCTCCCATCTCTCTCATTTGATGTCGGTCGAAGGCCAAGTGTTGCTATGCCGGGTCAATTACAAGGAGGGGATGACAGTGCTTTGGAAATTATAATCGGGCAGAAAGATTACGCATATAGGTTTGCGAATAATGCTATGTGGCTAGATACTCAGGGATTTCCCGGTGCTAGTGATTATCTTTCAGTTCTGACTTTGGATAATTTTGATTTAGGACTAACTGGAGTCACAATAGAACCTGCTTCCATGGACCCTTCTACAGGAAATGCAATGCTCGGAGAAGGTAATCGTTGGGTAAACGTCACAATTAGAAATACTGGTTTAAATGCGATTGAAGCAGGAAGTGTAGATGTCAATTTAGAGGTAAAAGAAGTTCTAGGAGGATCAGATACGGTAGTCTATTCAAATAATTTTGAAACTTCATCCCCTGATGTGAATATAGGAGGTGCTCAATTATCCACCTACTCTTATACTGGTGAATACTCTAACGGAGGCTCTTCCTGGCACCTGGAGTCTAATTCTACTGCAGCATCCGAAAATGTTTCGTGGTTTGAGGCGGACAGTAATCCTACTAATTATTACTGGGCAGGCATGGACTATGATGATGGAACAAATGGTTCCGCTGAATCCCAATCAGGCTACGTGAATCATATGGATGAAGCAATTATTCTAGAAAATATTGATCTGACAGGATCAGATGCTGCTTTCATGGATATTTCAATGATGTGCAGTGCAGGTTTCTTCGAACTTTTCTTAGCCGAAGCTTATTCAGTTGTTGAAAGATGGTTATATGAAGACGCATGCGGAATAGAAGTTTGGAGTGACGGCAATGGCTGGGAAGAAGTATCAAGAATGGGCGGATGGGATAATGAACGCCTAATTAGGCTATTTTACTTTGATCAGGACCCAGAATATAATAATTATAATCAAAATTTTGGAGGTAATAATTATGCATCGGGCTGGATAAATTATACTGAAGACGGTGGAACTTCCGATGATCCATCGGAAACAGAATCAATTGACCTGACGCCTTATGCAGGTGAAGTAATAGATATAAGATTTAGATTTAGAAGCGGGTTGGAGGGAACCGTCGGTCCAGCAGGCTCAACTGATGGCTCAGGATTAGATGGATTCGCGTTCGACAATATAACAATAAGAAAAAGAAATGTGGAATTTGGCGATACTACTGATGCTAGCCAAGAACTAGTTTTTACTGACCTAGCTGCTGGTGAGAATAGAATAGTACAACTAACAGCTGATTTCGTTAATAATACTACATACTATATTTCTACATCATTGAATGATGTAACTATAACCGATCCATCGGGAAACCAAGACCAAGACTCTACCAATGATGAGATTAAATTCCAATTAACAGTCAAGAACCTATTTGATCCTGGTCTTGCTGAAAAAGCATGGCCAAGCTTAGAAAATGGACAAAGATATGCATCTGGGACAAGAGAGGTAGAAGTGAAGGTGCAGAATTGGGGAAATACGGTTGTCGACTTCGAGGTAGAAGCAAAAATTCAGAATGCAGAACCCGATTTAATTGCGATAGAAGATTTTTCTGGTTTTGATCCTATTTGGTTTGACGATAACGATCAACCAGGCCGTGAAAATGGTAGTAAATTAGATGACTCATCTGGAAGTAATACGATGCTGCCACAGAATGTTGGAATATTCAATAGCGGAGCATACTGGCTTGGCCATCCAGATACAGGATATGGAGATGATTGGAATGAATCCTTTTCACTCGAGCCTATCTCAGTTGGAGGTTCCGGTGCTGACTTTACATACTTAACTTTTGATTATTTCGCTGAAGGAGATTCATTGAAAAATAATCAAGGACAAGTCTTAGCAGAAAGGGATGTAGCTTTCCTTGAGATAGAATGGAGCAAAGATGGTGAAATTTACAATGGAATAGTATATGGAAGTTGGACAGATTTAAATGAGAATGGATTACTTTTGGCACAAGGCTCGGGAGGAAATTTATATCATTTCTGTGAAGATTTCGATAATAATGGATATGACGAAGTCGAATACTTCGGGGACTATTCCGATCAGTATGATTCTGTTTCATGGTATGATTCTGAAAGTTTAATGAAATCTGTTACACTAGATTTAACACATATTACTATCCTTAATCAAACTAACTCTGATTCATTTACATGGACTACTGAGTGTACTACTTTGGCTGATTCAGATGTCTCTCTAACATGGAGATTCCAATCCAATAGCGATGGTGTCAATGGAAATGCTGGATTAGCAGGTTTCGCAGTCGATAATATTCGTGTGGAAGAGTTTACCTTCGAGGATGATGGTACATACACTGTACCTGTCAATGGCATGGATGCAACAGAAAGGCAAACAGTCACTGTTACAAATCATGACTTTACGAGTGGAATTTATAAAATCGATGTCAACACTATCTTCAATAATTCAATTCCAGATACTCCATGGTATAACAACGATGAAGTAAATTTGGCAAATAACTTTTCTTCGATAATTTTGAGTATAGCAAGTGCAGATATTACGTTAATGCAGCCCGATGTACTAGATTGTGCTTCAGATATTACTTACAAATGTGTTTATCCAACAAATCCCAACGGTGCAACTTCGGATTCTCACAGTTTTTCATTGCCACTACTGAATGGCGTAATTGCTGGAGATTATATATTGACGATGAAGATAGTAGATCTCACTAATGGAAATACAGTTCTAGAAAAAACTGCTGATAACGGTCCTTTCACTCTAGATCCCCACTCCAGAGCAACAGCAAACTGGTCAAGCCCATATTCTGCCTGGATTGACGGACACAGCTATAATATTAGTTTCTCAGCAACTTTAGGTTCCGATGGTGAAAAATCTGGGAATGATAGATATTTCGAAATAGTGTTCATGGATGATATCGATGTACTAATTCTATCCAATCCTACTGATCAAAATAGGCTTCAGAGAGTAAAACAAGACCTTGATGCAATGGGTAAGACTTACACCCAATTAAGAGTAAATGATTGGGAAACATATGCTACTCCTGATTGGATTGAACATTATGACAAAGTACTACTTCCTTGGCAAACCGATTACAATGTAGTTTACGGAGATTATTACCAATCAATGGCACAAACTAGGGAAACGGACGGGCTAAGTCTTACAGAAACTCTGGAAAACTATATGCAATTTGGTGGAACTGTACAAATGCATCTTGGTCCTTATAGAAATGACTTCATGCCAGATAGATTGCCATTTGGAGTAGATATTGCAATGCGTAACCAATTTAACTTTACAATGGATAATAGAATTGGATACGATAATATATCTGTAATTGATCCTTTCCATCCAATAATGGATGATGTAGATTCATCAGCATTTGCGGCAGTACACGGGGGAGCTTACGTTGCTTTATCGGGTATTGATATATCCCAGGTAACTGCAAGTCAAATGCCCCAAGTTTGCGGAGGTAGGATTAATAGTCCTTCAGGTACTTTCCACACATTAATAAAAGATCAAGATAATCCTACTCAATCATTGATGTCGGTTTGTAACTATTATCAAGGGGGCTTAATTGTCACCTCAATGGATGTTGAAAATCCTACTCTCTCCGAGAGTTATGGTGGTTCATCAATACCTCTACTTTCAAGTATGCTAGACTTCCACTTTACTCCTTATCCCTCTGATTTCGGAATCGTAGGCGAAGGCTTTGATTTGACAATCAATGGCCAGGCACCGTCTATAGATGCATTATCCGGAAACTACGTAACTACTGCGATTAGAAGTAATTCAGATTTAGAATTTAGCTTCTCTACTGAAGTAGACGGAGTTTATGCCGACTGGACATTAGAATCTGGAAATAATGACTCTGTCACGGATTGGAATGGAGACATATTAGATACCGGGATATTAAGTTCCATACATCAAGAGAATATGACAGATCCTGTGAATGCTACATTCTGTGTTGCTGATGCTAACTCGGAAACAGGTTGTAAAATAGATGCCCAATGGATTTTAAAATTATATTTGCATGATGAATTCGGGCATACTCGCCTAACACAAATTATGTTGTATACTAACGATGTTGATGCTGACGACTCCAGGCCAATTGCTAACGCGTCTATCATAAGAGACTCGGTAGTCACAGATGGAAATTTAGAATTCTCAGAAACTAAGAGAGTCCCCATAGGAATAGATTCTTCTGGCGATCCGGTATATGTTTACTACCCTGTCTACACCGTAAGACTCACCGAATCTGGAGATACAACAATCTCATTTACTGCTGAAAATAGTAGCGATGAAGGAACAGGAATCAAGAGTTATACTTGGACAATAGTTGATGATGTGCAAGTAGATATGGTAGGGCAAGTATCAGATACTAAACATTCTTTCTTACGTCCATCAGGAGCCGGTCCAGAATGGAGTTATTCTTTCAAAAATGTAACGGCTAATACAATTCAATCAAATCAAATTAGGCTAGAATTAGTAGTTACAGACTTCAAAGGACTCCAAAGTGAAAAGTTTAGAATGTTTTTCGTAGTTGTTGGAGAGTTGTTTGGAGATGATCCGCCTGTAGTGGATACTGATAGTCTATTCACAACCGATGGTCAAAGATTCGATGCACTAGATGCCTTGGATATTTTAGAAATATCTGGAATTATTACCAGTGGTGCAGAAGATGATTGTAACGTAATGGTCGAGATATCATTGAATGATAATACAATTTTCGATAAAGGAGATGCATCAAAATCCACTCAAAAAGAATTTGGATTTTATGATAAAATAATTGGATTATGTGATGGTGATGATTATTCACTAATACTAAATATTTCCCATCTTTATGATGAAAACGATGGAAATACTGGTGATATATTCATCAGAATTTCTGAAGGTAGTTACATAATCGATGACCAAATTGCTATATTTACATTACCTAGATCATCAGATCCTTGTCAAAATAATCCAGAATCATGTGAAGAAAGTACCAGTGGAAATACTCTAATATTTGGAGGTATAGCAGCCCTTATATTACTCTTGGTAGTTGGAGCAACACTTGTTCTCAGAAACAGGAGCTCAGGAGCCGATGACCAAGAAGACTCAATTGAAACATTCGGAGGGGTTGAGCAAATGGATCCCATAGAGGCTTACGTACAACAAATGGTCGGTCAAGGTTACGAAGAAAGCGTAGCTAGAAAGTATGCCGAGGAATATTATGCTCAATATTATGAGCAGCAAAGGCAAGGCGGTAGTTAATTACCTTAATTCTCTACTAATTATTAGTCTTTGAATCTGGCTGGAGCCTTCAAATATTTGATACACCTTAGCACCTCTCATTCTTCTGGCCACCGGATACTCTTCTGAATATCCATATCCCCCGAATACTTGAACTGCGTCTGTTGTTACTTCCATACAAATATCTCCTGCGTATCTTTTGGCGTGTGCTGCTTCTAAGGTATTCCTTCTGCCATTGTCTAATGCCCTTGCCGCCTTCCAGCATAAAAGCCGCGCTGCCTCTACCTTAGTTGCCATATCTGCAATCATAAAGGATATCGCTTGATGCTTAAAAATCGGTTTACCCATCGTCTCTCTTTCTTTAGAATATGATAATGCTTCTTCCATTGCCCCTCTCGCATTTCCTACGGCATGGGCCGAAATAGCAGGTCTTGAGTGATCAAATGCTTTCATAGCATTTATCCAACCATCATTTTCCTTTCCACCTATTAAATTTTCTTCAGGTATTCTAACGTCTTTAAATGTTACAGATCGAGTATCAGAGCACCTCTGCCCCATATTTGACTCTTTTTTACCCAATTCTATTCCTTCACTATCTGCATCTACGATGAAACCACTCATCCCATTATATCCTAATTTCTTATTTGTATATGCTAATACAAAGAACCACTCAGCATGACCGGCACCAGTAATCCACATTTTACTCCCATTGAGTATATATTCATCTCCTTCTTTAATTGCTTCTGTTTTAATTGATTGTACGTCACTCCCTGCATCTGGCTCCGTAACACAATAAGCTGCTATGCAACCTTCAGCAGTTTTCGTTAGATATTTTTCCTTTTGAAATTCAGTCCCACCTGTTATTATTGGATAGGATGCTAATATACTACTTCCGGCGGCTGTGGCAAAACCCGGATCCCCTCTACCTATTTCTTCCGCAATTATTACGTCTTCAATTGATTGCATCCCACCTCCTCCATATTTTTCTGGGATCTTGACTGTAAGAAGACCATATTCATTCGCTTTCTTAATTGTCTCCTTTGGATAACAACTATCCATGTCCCATTTAGAAGCATGTGGAATTATTTCTTCATTTGCAAAATCTCTAGCAAGCTTCTGCAACATTTTTTGCTCTTCAGATAATCTAAAGTCAATCATATCAACTCGGTAGTGACATCTCTTTTAGAGATACAGGTTATACTAACTCTTTTATGTAGAATTTAAAGAAACAAATAAAATTCAATTATTCGGTTTTCTTTACGTTAATAGCGTTAGGTCCTTTGGGGCCTTCACCAACTTCGAACTCTACAGAATCACCATCAGTGATTTCTCCTTCAACTTGAGACTTATGAACGAATAAGTCATCTCCTTCTTCTCTTTCGATGAATCCGAATCCCTTTGTTCGATTAAACCACTTTACTGTACCTTGTGCCATATTGTGCCAATGCGCTGGCGTATAGTATTTCATGTTACCCTGTATACTGACTATATCTACATGTTTCTTCGAAATTTGCCGCCTGTTTCAAATAATGCTTGTGTAACTTGACCAACTGTACAATAATCAACAATATCCATCATAACTTCAAATAGATTTCCTCCATCTCTGGCAACATCCTTCAATCTGGATAATCCAATTTCTGCTTCTTTACGATTTTTTTTCTTGAACTCCTTATTTCTCTCGATTATCATCATCCTTTCTGTTTCATCTGAACGAGTAACCTCAATATCAAATCCTTCAATGGTTAATGTATTATCAACACCTTCTTCAAAGGTATTAACTCCGATGATGGGCAATTCTCCTGAGTGCTTTTTATGTTCATATATCATAGATTCATCTTGAATCCTGTTTCGTTGATAATTTACCTCAAGAGAACCGAGAACTCCTCCTCTTCTGTGCATTTCTTCAAATATTTTTAGAATTTCCTCTTCAACAGAATTAGTCAACCAATCGGTTAAATGTGATCCTTGCAAAGGATTTTCATTTTGTAACCACCCATATTCTTTAGAAAGAATTAGTTGAATTGCTATGGCATCTCTAACAGTATCTTCCGTAGGTGTCCCAAATGCTTCATCTCTGGAATTGGTATGTAAGGAATTTGCATTATCAGCTAGGGCATAAAGTGCCTGTAAAGTTGTACGGTAATCATTCCAAGTATATTCTTGAGAATGCAGAGATCTACCGCTACTTTGAATGTGGTACTTTAACTTCTGTCCACGGGAATCAACTCCATACATATCACGCATTGCAATTGCCCATATTCTCCTACATACTCTTCCAATTACAGCATATTCAGGATCCATTCCATTAGAAAAAAACCAGCTAAAATTTCTTAAGAATTTATTAGGACTCAAACCTCTTGATCTAAATAATTCTACATATGTTAAACCATTAGATAAGGTAAGTGCGGCCTGTGATATAGGATTGGCACCAGCCTCCGCTATATGGTATCCTGAAATGGACACAAAGTAATGATTGAGAATATTATTTCCAACATAAAATTCTGCTACATCTCCCATCATCCGTAATGCTGTATCAAGATTGAATACCAATGTATTCTGTCCCATTGACTCTTTTAATTGATCAGCTTGAACAGTTCCTCTTACAGTAGTTAGAGTTTGAGATTTAATTTTCTCATATTCTTCCTTGTCAGGATCCCGTCCATTTTTTTGCTTATATTTTTTTACCTGTTGCCTTATTGCAACTTTAAAGAAAGCGGCTAAATGCCACCAATAATTACCATTAATTGTCTTTGACACTGAAGTATTTGAGGCACATAAATCAAATCCTTCAAATAATTTTTCCATTTCATCAACTGTACTTATGGAAACTCCACTTTCACATACTTTACCAAATATATCCAATCGCTCTCTCGGGTCATTACCGTACAAACTCGGAGAATCAAATGCCACAGATAATCTATTGAAATCTTGATCCTTTGATAAAAAATGGTATCTCCTATTTGTTCTCTCTGCACTGCCTTCTCCAGCAAACATTCGGACTGGCAACTCATCCTGCCGCTTGAATGGAAATACTCCTCCTGTGTATGGAAATGAACCAGGAATATTTTCCTTTCTTATCCATTCTAAAGTATCTCCCCAATCATTATAATCAGGTAACGCAACTCTTGGCAATGCCAGTCCAGAGAGCGTCATTCTAGTGGTTTTTACAGGTATATCTTTACCTCTAACGGAATAACTAGTTTCTCCAGATTTATACTTTTCTGACTCCAATCTGAATAAATCTAAACTTTTCCAAGCACTTTCCGGTATTTCCGATCGGATAAGTTCTGATTCCTTCTTCAAATCTTTCCCAATATATTCATTTTTTTCATTCATCCTCTTTGCCGAGGCCTCTAAGTGTTGTACCAATCGTAATTTTTTAGCAATTTCAGTACTTCTAGAATGATAATTCCTGATTGAACTCGCAACTTCTGCTAAATATCCTTGTCGTGCTGGAGGTATTGGAGAGGAACGATGAGGAAGCCCATCTTCGCCTAATCTCGGTTTTGATGATTTCAATTGTTTTGAGAATCTATCATTTACCATTTTACATAATCTCTCCCAGAGTTGATCTACGCCAGCATCTGCAAATTGGCTAGCAATTGTGGGTATTACTGGCAAATCAAAATTTGTTACTTCCCATAATTCTCTATTCCTTTTAAATTGTTTACGTATTTCGGACAATGCGTCCTCGGCTCCCGGCCTATCAAATTTATTCAGTACTACTATATCTGCAGAGTCTAACATCTCTAGTTTTTCCAACTGACTAGGTGCACCATATTCTCTCGTCGTAACATATAACGAAAGATCTGCTACTTCAGTAATTGCATCATTTCCCTGACCTATTCCACTTGTTTCAACAATAATGATATCAAAACCCGCCGCCTTACATACTTCGATAGATCGATCTATGCAATCAGCAATTTCTCTACCACTATTCCTGCTGGCAAAAGAACGCATGAAGAGATTTTTATCAGATAGTGAATTCATCCTAATTCTATCTCCAAGTAATGCCCCACCAGTTCTTTTACGAGTGGGATCAGTAGCAAGAAGAGCAATCTTGGTGCCAGGATTATCTCTCTGGATTCTTAGCATAAGTTCATCAGTGAGACTAGATTTACCAGCCCCTCCCGTGCCAGTTATTCCGATAACGGGACACACAGCGATACCCTTTGGAGGGAGAATTTTTTCCAAAGTATCATAAAATAACTTATCATTTGCATTTTCTGCTAGTGTAAGTAATTTCGAAACTGAACCATGATCATCCGCTTTTATTGGACCTATAATATCTTTAAATCTATTTAAATCCATCAAATCATTCTCTGAAGCGCGGTTGATTGCATCTTCTACCATTCCCGTCAATCCTAGTTCTCTTCCATCCTCTGGAGAATAAATTTTAGCAATTTTATTTTCAAACAAATGTAATATTTCAGTGGGAAGAATTGTACCTCCGCCTCCGCCTACAAGGCAGATATGACCGAATCCTTGTTCATCAAGAATTTGTTTTGTATGTGTGAACATTTCAACTGCACCCCCTTGGTATGAAGTGATTGCAATACAATGCGCATCTTCTTGAATGGCAGCTGAAGCAACTTCATCTGCACCTCTATCATGGCCCAAATGAATCACCTCACATCCCATTGATTGAAATATTCGTCTAAATATGCCTATTGCTGCATCATGGCCATCAAATATTGCCGCAGCAGTTATAATTCTCAAAGGAATACTCCCATCGGAACTATTTGGCATGTATAACCCAAGACTTCATTCCACAAAAATTATCCGGGTATTATTATCAAAAATGATACAATTTTTATCATATTAGAATTTTTACAACACACCAGATACTAATAAGGCAGCAAATCCAAACATCAAGATACCCATTGCCGCATCAATAATATGAGACATTGATCTTAACTTTTTCACTCTATCTCCACTGGTTAGTAATGTAGCGACTGTAACATACCAAGTTCCATCTATTATCATCCCTAGTAAGCCCATCATTAATAATGTAATAATCTCAGTTCCAACTTCAATAAATGGCGTATAAAGTGCTAACATCCATGCCATAATCTTTGGATTTAGAAGGGCAATCAAGAATCCCTGTAAGAATCCCTGACGTTTATGAGGGGTATTTTCACTTTCTTTTATATCCTTAATTGGTCCTTTTTTTGCGTTATTTAGAAATACCAACCCTAACCATATTAAAATTAAAACTCCACCAGTTTTCAATACTATTTCAGTCGATTCATGAATTGCTAAGACGGCTGCTATGCCGGCAGCAGCGAGAAATGCATAGACTCCAAAACCTATTCCATGCCCAATTCCAGTCATAACTCCTTGTTGCCTTCCTCCAGATAATGTATTTCGTATAACCACTGCTAAAGAAGGTCCCGGGCTCATTGCGCCCAGAGTAAAAACTATGGCTAAACCGAACCATTGCTCAGGCGTCACTATATTTCCTCAAATATTCTGATACATTGCTTCAATTTCAGAAGCCCAATTCTCTCTTATTTGTATTCTTCTAATTTTTAAAGTGGGAGTTAATTCTCCAAAGTCCACATTCAAATCTCTCGGTAAGATAGTAAACTTCTTTATCTGTTCAGGATTACTAAATTGCCCATTTAGTTTAGTTACTTCTGTCTGCATTTGATCAAATATTTCTTTACTGTTTGTATAATCGGATACTGTTTTCCCAAATCCTTCCAACGTTGAAATTTGAACTACAGGGTCCTTAGGTATTTTCGCAGGATCCATGCCATGTTTATCTCTTAATATTGCGCCAATATCCAAAGTAAAAAGTGCACTACAATATTTTCTTCCATCTCCAATAAGCATGCATTGTGATACCATGGGTATTGATTTCATTGTTTCCTCAATAACTAATGGTGCAATATTTTTACCACCCGAACTTACATATAATTCCTTGATTCTTCCTGTAATTTTGACATATCCATCATCATCAATTTCACCTTTATCTCCGGAGTGTAACCATCCCTCTTTGTCGATTGTATCATTAGTAGCTTCAGGATTTTTATAATAACCTTTCATGATATGTCTTCCTCTGAAAAGAATTTCTCCAGTTTCTGAAATTTTTAGTTCTGTTCCTGTAAAAGGCTTCCCTACGGTTCCAAATCTATGGTTTTTCTTATATCCAAGACTAGCACCTGCTGTTGTTTCAGTCATACCATATCCCTCATACAATGGGATGTCCAATGTATGGAATAATTTTAGAATATCGGGATTGATTGGGGCCGCACCAGTGATTGCATAAACACAATTTGACATCCCAATTGCTTCCTTTGCCTTCTTCTTGATGATTCCTCCAATTAATGGAATTTTAGCCAACTTTACTTTTCCTCCTAATTTAGCTACAAGGTTACTGTAAACCTTTTCATAAATCCTAGGAACTCCTATAAATAAATGAGGTTGTACCTCTTTAGCATAATCTATGACATTTAATGGGGCATCGACAACTGTCATATGAAGCCCCCATCTTATATGGGCATGACAATCTACTAATTGTCCGAAAACATGCGCGCAAGGTAACCATGAAACATACCCCCAACCTCTTTCAAACTCTTGTAATTTCCAAACTTCTGCTAGTTCGAAGTCAATATTGTCGTGGCTTAATTCTACTCCCTTTGGCTGCCCAGTAGTCCCTGATGTATATATTAGAGTGAATGTATCTTCTGGAGTAATGTTATTGACTCTATTTTCTATCTCGGAGTAATCAATAGACTCTCCTCTATCAATAAAATTTGACCAAGATATACACTTTTCATGTTCAGGCATATCTACGCCATCCATAACTACTACTAATTCCACTTTATCCAATTTGTCCATTATTGCATGTAACCTGTGGGCGCACATCTTCTCTGTATTCCCTCCATCCATTGGATTATCTCCGACAAATACAACCTTTGAATCTGAATTTCCAACCACCCACTCAACTTCCTCGGGAGAGCAAGTATGGTAAACTCCTACTGCTGCACCATTACACATATTAGCAGCATGATAAGAGGTATACCATTCCACTCGGTTATATGAGTAAATACTTAATTTATCTCCTTCTTCGAAACCTACTGCAATTAATGACTTTGCTACTGATGCAGTTTGGTCATGGAAATCTCTCCAACTTAGATGATTCCAATCACCTCTTTCGTTTTTTGTTGAGATGGCTTTTTCATCAGCATGATTATTCGAATTAAACATCAAATATTCGGGGGTTGTCATTGCGGGCATAAACATACGGGAGTATCTCTCATGGATAAATATTGGTGTAATTTAGTATATCTGATTTACTTAGACACACCACTGTAGATAAATAAATTATTCACGGAAGTGTTGAAATTACATTTTCTCGCCAATCCCGTCCTTCATTTTTATTTGCTAATGGAGATGCAGGAGATGGATGCCAACAACTTTTTATTTCAACGTCATAATTTTTTAATGCTATTTTTGCTCTTTTTTCTGCATATTTTCCCACACCAATTACAGTCTTGACATCCATTATTTTAACCACCTCTCTTAGGTGCTGATCGCATCTTTCAATTACCTCTTTTATTGCCTCCCCAGGTATCCTATCTGGAGTTATATTGGTTGCTTTCGGCCCTTTAAAAAACATCAAAGGGCAATGGTTTACGATAAAAATATTAGAAAAAATAGCGTTTTTTTCTCCATAATGGTCAGATAACAGATTCCAAAGTCTAGTTCCTGATATTTCTTCTTTATGCCATTTTAAACCAGCAACCTTTCTCTTTGGATGTGGTTTGTCAGGCTGTCCAATTTCCAAATCTTTTATTCCCATCAAATCCCTTACAACACTAGTCGCGGCAAACGGTATCCCCATTTGCCCCATTCCATGCGGGCCGGGATTCATACCCAAAAGAATTGTCTTTGCACCTCCGCCTCCTCCAATTTCAATGAATGCTTTATGTGCTAGCCAAGCGTAAGACAAGGGGTTATAGATACAATCGATATATTTTTCTTTGATTATTTTTTCTTTAATATATGTCAAATCATCTCTTAATCTAGCCGCTGATTCAATTAAAGATTCAATTATCATAGGAATCATTTTTGCTTAACATCAGATACAATCCCTCCACTAATTTTCACTAATTTATCTGGGGTAAATGCAAATACAGTTTTAGATGTTCCTCCAGCACTCCTCACTATGTCATATCTTAATAAATCTTCATCAATTATGCAAATTACATCATTTAAATGTCCAAAAGAGGAACTCCATCAACCACAAATCCAGTATTATTTAGCACATATTCATTACTTGTCCGACTAGGTTTATATCCCAATAAATTCTTTAATTTCTCTCTCTCTATCAATTCTGTTAATTCCAGATTTTATAACAACAATAGCACATTTTTTTCCTTCAATTACAATAGATTTTGCAATATTGGAGATATTGCAACCCAATTGATATGCAGCCTCTTCAGATGTCCTGGTTCCTTGTTCAAAGGTTCTTAATTTTGCGAATAAATTTATATTTTTACATTCTTAAAGTCATAACTTATGCTGACTCATATAATTTCTTGGGGGCACCTTCTGTTGATTATTTGGATATCATATATTTTCTAATTAAATCATGACCATATTTCACTTTATTCCGCATTATTCATGACCAAAGGGCCATGCGTCATCCTCATGGAATGGTTAATTGGACCTTATGAATTTTCCATGGGCGCGCTAATTATACTGACCCTACCTATTCATTACTTTCTTACAAGAGATGAGCCCGATAAGAGAGTAAAAATAAATCAATTAACTAATGAAATTAAGAAAAATAAGTATTGGTGGCATATTGGACTTTATGTTGTTATGTTCGCATATAAAGCATTCATTGATCATCACAATGAACCGATTAAACCAAGAGTTGGAGGTTATACACATTGGATATATTCTATAGAAGGAAATTGGACACAGAATATTCAAGAAATATTTCTAAATGATTTCTTAACAACTATTTTATCTGCACATTATCTATTCATGTATTTATTTATGATATGGTTTTCTCCAATTTATTATATTCTGTGTCGTGATCATGTCATGGCTGATAAAGCCGCATTGAATTATTTTGTAATTTATGTCCTTAGCGTTCCATTGTATCTGTTCTTTAACATTGAGGTAACCTCTAGCTACTTAGAAGGTATGAACGCATTATTATATCATGATTCATTCACTCTTGGATTCTTTACTTCCAATGACCCAATGGATAATGCAATTCCCAGTCTTCATATTGGTCTCCCGGTTAGTTTATTAATTATTAATAGATTACATTGTACAGATATTGGAGTTAAAATCAAAAATTGGAGGCATAGGGAATTCGATATCTTCGTAATATTAAATGTAATCATATATTTATTTTCGATACAATACCTTGGAATTCATTGGGTAATAGATATTATACCTGGAATCTTTATCGCGTTAATAACCTCATATTTTGTACATATTTTTCAACCATTATTGCGCTTGATTAGTTTAGATGGCCTGCGTTCTCTTATTCCTGATAAACGCCAAGTATATTCTATATCAATTAGTATAATATTAGGCTTGGCTACTATATTCTTCTTATTAATCGACGGAGCAGGAACGCATGAAGAAAACCCTAATTTCAGAGTAGGATATGGTGATGTAAATCTTGAAACTGTTGAAGTACATAGCCTCTCAGATCCTGTAGTTATTGAAATTATTAATGTGGGTAATGCCGATGTAGAAATATTAATAATCAAGAGAAGTGATGTCGAGCAATATACCAATAAAGGATTATTTGATTGGGAAAAATTTGTAGGCAAAGGGGATCTTATACATTTAAATCCAAATGATTTAATAAGTTACGAAGTATTGCCTGATGGTATATTTGATGCTTATTTTGTATTGATTAAGCTACCAGACTTAGATACATGTGATGGATGTAATAATTCCGTACTAGGTCAAGTTAGGATAACTTCTAATTATGCCGATGATGAATTACTATGGAGCGCAGTCATTACATCAATCCCCTCTTTCTACATATTTGGATACACAATATCCGTATTCTACTTTAAAGATAAATAAAAATCAGATAATAAATACCATGAGAAAAACGCTCCAAAAAAGACTCCACTAGAGGCACCGAGTCCAATCCAAATTCCTATCCTGAAGGGAGGCATATTATAATTCCAAACGTATAAATTTTGGGAAAACCAAACCATCCACACTATTATGCACCATGGAAAAAAGATTAGTGTGGGCAAGATTCCAAGAATTACAGCAACCATTGTTCCTGCTACTAATTGAGCATCATTCCCTGAATTAATAGGGAAAAAATATAAAAAAAATGACATAACAATCAACACCATCATTTGAATACTTACTGTAGTTGGGTCATAAAAACCAGAAATACAAGAAATAATGAATCCTAAAATTAGAGGAAGTAATATGATGCTAAAAGGAGTTTTCTCCCACTTCATGATTTGCTCGAAATACCTTTGCCCAATGAATGCTGTGATGGTTTGGTTCCGATTAATTCATAAATAGATGTGATGAACCCACTGATATGGAAAAGGGGCGCATAGTTCTTGGATGTCTAGCACCGCACCCCCCGCATTTGGTTTATGCCGAGAATCCAGAACAAAATGAACCATTTTCCGAAGGTGGATGGGAAACTCTTCGTTGGGGCTACAATAGGCTAGCAAGAAAATTAAAAAATATAGATTATGATGTTATGGTAATCTTTACTCCTCATTGGGCTACATATATAGGGACTCATTTTCTTGGACTTCCTGCCTTTAATTCGTTATCTGTTGACCCAATTTTTCCTAATATTTTTAGATATAAATATGATTTAACCGTAGATGTCGATTTAGCTGAATCTATGAAAAAGGCTGCATCAGATGCCGGAATTATTACAAAAATGATGAGAAATCCAGATTTTAGAATAGACTATGGGACTATAACTAGCTGTCATATGTTAAACCCGGATTGGGACAAGCCAATAGTTACGATAAGCAGTAATCGAAACTCACATTATTATTCTGGTGAAGTAATGAACGAACAAGCAACTGCGCTCGGTCAAGCATGCCTGAAAGCAATCGAAGATAGTGGTAAAAAAGTAGTTTTAGTCAGTAGCCATAGCTTATCTCACAGGCACTTTGTTACCGAATCACCATTACCAGAAGATATGAGTAGAGAACATATTTACAATCACAGTCAATATGTATGGGACATGAAAATAGTTGGTATGATGAGAGATGGTAAGATGCGCGAAGTGGTGGATATTATGCCAGAATATACTGAACAAACAATTGCAGAAACTGAAGCAGGTGGTTTAACTTGGATGATGGCTGCTATGGGATTTCCAGAATACCCTGCTGAAATATATGGCTACCAATCAGTTATTGGAACAGGTAATGCAATAGTTGCTTGGGATCCAAATACTTCAACAAGAGAAATCGTCCTTTGAGGAATAAAAATGTCAAGCGAATCAAACGTATTATTCGGGATATACTGCCCACCACATCCACATCCACTACTTGGCCCAGAACTAAATCAAGGATATGCTAATTTACGTTCAGCCTATGACACCCTTAAATTACGAATTGAGGAAAGTGATGCCGATATGATCTTGGTTTATTCGACTACATGGCCGAGTATAGTTGGGCATCAAATCCAAGCGCACCCGAATCCAGAATGGACTCATGTTGATGATGATTTTCATTTCCTTGGAAGTATGCCTTATAAGTTTAAAATTGATTCTGATTTTTCCAAAGAGTATGCAGAAGCGGCGGAGAAAAGGGGATTACACTCAAGAACTGTTGCATATGATGGATTTCCAATAGATACAGGCTCAATAGTGGCATTATCTTTGTTAAATCCAAACAATAGAATTCCTGCTTGTATTGTTTCAAGTAACATGTACTCTAATCGTTCTGAAACTATTGTTCTTGGAAAAGCTGCTAGAGATGCACTTGCTAAACAGGGAAAAAAAGCGGTTGTGGTGGTAGTTGCAAGTCTTTCTAATCGTATGTTCACTGAACATATTGAACCTTCGAAAGACAGAATTCATAGTCCTAAAGATGATGAATGGAATAGAAAAATTTTGGAATTCTTCAAAGATGGAAGATTAGAGGACCTTAGTCAATTATCTCGTGATATTCATGGTCAAATAAGAATCCAAAAAGTTGCCGCATACAAGCCAGTGTGGTGGATGGCTGCAACAATGGGCCAGCATAATAATTATGATGGAGAAATCCTAGCATATGAGGCCTTACATGGATCTGGAGGTGCAGTAATACAATTAACTCCCTCGAACGAATCTATTGGTGATAAGGAATTTGATGAAGATGATGTTGAATATTATCAAGGTGATCGGAATGTATTAGGACAGGGTACATTATGAAAGAAGACGAGGAAAACACAGCCAGAGATATAATCGAAAAGGTATTGGACGTACCATCTGATGCAATAGAAAAAATATATGATGAATTAGGCCCTTCTATGGCAAGTTCTGCAGGTGGCGCATTAGGGGCTACAGCTGGCGGTATTGCGGGAGGCCCCGTTGGAGTAGTTATTGGTACTGTTGTTGGAAAAAAGATGGCAGGTAAATTAATGTCAGGAGATGGGCCCTTCACTGCTAAATCAGGTCCATCCGCAGTAGGGGCCTATCCTCATCTATATCGAGTAGGAGATTTAATTTTTGTAAGTGGAATTGGCCCTAGATCGCCAAAAAATAATGAAATAATTGGTGGCCCAATAAGAGATGAAAATGGAGATAAATTAGATTATGATATACGAGCACAAACTCGATCTGTAATTGAAAATATTAGTATCATCTTGGAAGAATATGGCTCAAGCTTATCCCAAGTCGTAGATGTATATTCAATGCTTGTTGATATGGATAGAGATTTCGCAGGCTATAATGAAGTTTATGGCGAATATTTCTCAGAAATAATGCCTGCTCGTACAACTTGCTCTGTTTCGGCTCTACCAACTCCAATTGCCGTTGAACTAAAAGTTATAGCTAAAATTTAATTATTTAAATTCTCAATCATAAATTTAGTACATCCTTCAGGGGCCGTGATTGGATTACATGCCACAGGATTACTATTAGGAATATTTACAAAATATTCAATTCCATCTACTTTTCCGGGATAATCAGTAGATATGGAATGTGCACCTGATGATAAAGCTGCATCTAGTCTTGTATGGTTGTTATTATCGGCTTCCCCATTTTCTGCATTATCTGCTCTGGATCTGACTATATATCCTTGTTCTACTAATTTTCTTATTGTATCTGCATCATTAATGGGATCTGTATTTGAAAATATTGCTGCTTCAGAAGTTCCTTCTACTGACATTGTAAACATTAAACAATCTTTTAGTTCAGGATATTGTTGATGATAATTTTCTCGAATTTTTCCACCAGCCATCAATATAAAAATTGCTTTACCTCTTGAATCTTCGAGTAAAGGCCATCCATTATTGATTATACTCTCGGATAAACTTCCCTGATCTCCTCTAACGTCATCAGGCGTAATAGTTTTATTTTTTGGCCAATATTGCGATATTTCTAACTCTATATTTTCTATGATATTTTGAATTTCTACAATCGTATTAATGTCGGCCCCCTGCTCTAGCCATTCTTTTGGCTCAATCCAAATCATCAACGGAACATGATCTGTATTATTGTTTGACCAACGTAATATTGTTTTGATACATTCTTCGAAAGTAACACAATTACTTCTCGAATCATATTGATTATGATATACATACAATTGCCCTCTAATGTCCCACCAGACATCAATTTCAAATTGCCTTACTCCCTGATTCTCTGCTTGCATATCTAACGACAAGTGACTATAATCATATGATCTAATTGTGGGCCCTATCGGCTTTAGGTGATATGAGTTGTGCGTACCCTTCATTTGTACATGATTTATCCGTAAATTGCTTTCAATATCATCATCTTTGTTATAAAAACTATCGCTATCATTCCCAAAGCAGCCCGTTAACGAGCTTGTTAGAATAATCAAAGAAATAAAAGATGCCAATCTATTCATTAGTTGTGATACATTGGACATGGCAATTAATAATTTGGTTAGTCAAAAACTTCAACAACCTCTATTCTTTCGGGAATTTATGAGGCGTTTTACTCCAAACGAACTATTTGGGATTGTCCTACAACCATTAGAAGAAGTTTCTGACGTTCTAGAGAGAAAATTGGGTTTATTTTCAGTTGTAATAATTTCTCTTTCTGCAATGCTTGGATCAGGATTATTCGTTCTTCCCGCATTGGCTATGTTGGAAATGGGAGGGGGATCTAATCCTGCAGGAGGAGTATGGCTAGCCTACTTATTTGCAGCATTGGTCGTTCTACCTGGAGCAATTTCAAAATCAGAACTAGCTACGGCTATGCCTTCATCGGGGGGATCTTATGTTTACATCCAAAGAACTTTTGGCCCTTTAATGGGTACAATTTCAGGTTTAGGGCTTTGGGCCAATTTCATGCTTAAATCTGCCTTTGCATTAATAGGATTTAAAGCATATCTTTGGATAATAGAAGACATTATAGGATTACAAATTAATCTTGAAGTAGCATCTTTACTGCTTTTGGTAATAATTGTCATAATAAACATTTTAGGAGTAAAGAGAATAAAGAAAGTTCAGACCCCTATTGTATTACTGTCAACTATATTTCTATTGTTAGTTTGTATTTACTCTCTTTTTACGGTAGAAATGAATTGGGATGCAGTATTATCCAAAGATGCATTTGGTTCCGGCTGGGAATCAATAGCATCTACTGCAGCGTTCGTATTTGTCTCTTATGCTGGAGTTACAAAAATTGCGGCAGTCGGAGGAGAAATAAAAAATCCAACTCACAATATTCCAAAAGGAATACTACTTTCTTTGCTTTTTAGTACGTTTTTATATGTATTCGTCACTCTAATAATGGCTGCAAGTGTAGATCCTTCCATATACATGGAAGATGGAAATAATCATGCCCGAGAAGATCCTGTTTATGTTTTTACGAATGAAGTTGGAGGTCATAATTTAGGAATTTTCTCAGCAGTTTTGGCAGTAATTACAATGACATCTATGGCACTCGCAGGGATAATGGCATCTTCACGATTCTTATTTGCTATGTCTAGAGACAGTTTATTACCAGATTTCCTTGAAGATGTTCATAATAAGTTCGAAACACCTCATTGGGCCATAATTTCAACTGGTATAGCAATGGGTTTAGCAATTACTTTCTTACCGGTGCATGACGTAGCAGAACTAGCATCAGGATTCAAAATTATGATTTTTATCATAATCAATTGTTCAGTCATAATTCTACGTACATCAATAAAATCACACTCTTGGTACAATCCAGTTTGGAAGTCACCACTTTTTCCTTTTTTCCAAGTAATGGGAATACTAACTAGTGTCGGACTGTTATATTTAATGGGAGAAAAAGCCATAATTGGGGCTTCTGTTGCAGTCATATTGGGATTAATTATCTATTACTCTTATGGTAAGAAACATCAAAAGCCAGAAATAACCCCATGGAATACTTTCAGGTTGATGTTAAAAAATCCCAATGAAGTAGAACATAGGAGACGCCATGCTGCTTTCCATGCTGCAGATACTGGACAAACTAACCATCTCAATCTAACAGAATTTAAGGCTGCAATGACCGCTTTGGATTATGCCGGTGAAACAGAAGATTCACTTAGATCATATTTTCACGCTGCAGATGATAATCAGGATGGAGTAATTGATATAGATGAATTTTTATCATATGTGGAAGAAAGAATACTCTAGAAACATATTTTTTGGCGTTTACTTCAAGTCTTTAATCCTCTCAGACCCAACTGGAGAATCATATGACTATCGCGAGCCGAGCAAAGAAAGTAACAACTCATACTCTCCAAGAGATGAAAAATGAAGGAGAAAAAATAACTATGCTGACATCCTATGATTATTCACTGGCTCGTCTTGTAGATGAAGCAGGAATAGACGTGATACTTGTTGGCGATTCTGCGTCTAATGTAATGGCAGGAAATGATACAACAGTTCCAATAACTTTGGATCATATGATATATCATGCTCAGTGTGTAGAAAAGGCTGTTGAAAGAGCATTAGTGGTTGTAGACATGCCCTTTGGGTCCTATCAAGGTGATTCGAAAAATGCTTTAGACTCTGCCATAAGGATCATGAAAGAAACAGGAGGACATGCAGTAAAATTAGAAGGTGGAACTGAGGTAATTGAATCTGTAAAAAGAATAATGATGGCAGGAATTCCAGTCATGGGCCATTTGGGCCTAACTCCACAATCAATATACAAATTTGGAACTTATACAGTAAGGGCAAAAGAAGAATTAGAAGCAAATAGATTATTGATAGATGCAAAGGCACTACAAGAAGCAGGCTGTTTTTCAATTGTTTTTGAGAAAATACCTGCAAAACTAGCAAAAAGAGTAACTGAATCATTAGATATTCCGACTATAGGAATTGGGGCCGGAGTTGATTGCGATGGACAAGTTCTAGTGTTGCATGATATGCTTGGTATGACAAAAGACTTTTCTCCACGATTTTTAAGAAGATATGCAGATTTAGGAGAGACAATCGACTCCGCAGTCAAAAAGTATATCTTGGACGTTAGGGAATCTGATTTCCCTAATGAAAAGGAATCATATTAGGATAAATAAATTTGGAATGGTTATTATGAGTGAGCTATGGGTTGAAAGATATCGGCCAAAAACTGTTTCAGAAATCAAGGGGCAAATTGCGATAGTTGCAAGGCTTACAGCCTATGCAAAAAATAAATCCTTCCCTCATCTTCTTTTTGCAGGACCTCCAGGCACGGGTAAAACTACAGCAGCCTTAGCACTAGGTCGCGATGTATTTGGATTAGATTTTAGACGAAATATACTGGAAATGAACGCTAGTGATGAAAGAAAATTAGAATCTATTAGAACAAAAGTAAAACAATTTGCTAGAACCGCGCCTAGTCCTGGAACGACCTTTAAGGTAATTTTTCTAGATGAAGCAGACGCGCTAACGCCTGATGCACAAGGTGCCTTGAGAAGAATAATGGAACAAAATTCTGAAACATGTAGATTTATTTTGTCCTGTAATTATTCATCTAAAGTAATTGAACCTATTCAATCAAGATGTGCAGTTTTTAGGTTTAGGCCATTGAAAAAGGAACAAATATTAGAAAGAATTTCAATTGTAGCATCCAATGAAAAAATAAACATTGAAGATGATGCAGCCGATGCAATCGCACAAGTCAGCCTAGGAGATCTAAGAAAGGCGATTACATCCTTACAAGTTGCTGCTTCTTTGGATTCCAACGTTACCAGAGATTTGGTTTATGAAACAACTGCAACAGCCCCTCCGGAAGATTTACATAGATATTTTCTAGCATGTAAAGAAGATGGATTTCAACCCGCAAGAAGAAGATTAAAAGAGATTTTGAATAATTTTGGGTTAGCTGGGACAGACTTTGTTAATCAGTTGCATCGGGAATTAAGTATGGTTAAATTTCTTGATGAAATCCAAAAATTACATGTGACGGAAGTAATGGCAGATGCAGACTTCAGAATGGTCGAAGGAGGAGGAGAAACACTACAATTAGACGCAATGACAGCAAGGATTTGCTCAATTCTTTCCAATTGAAAATTAACTTTCTGTTTGAATTATTTTTAACTTATATGTCCTTTCCCATGTGTTTTCATTGAAAGGCTTTACATGATCTCCATTTTCTTTTATTATTATTTTAATCTCATACTCGCCAAGATTTATATTATTACGGCCCAATTCCTCGGCCAAGTTCCAAGCAAGACCAATGTCTCTATCATTGGGTGATACATCTGGTTTACCTGTAAATTCTTTCTCAATATTTTTGTCTTCGCCTCTTAACCACTTTTCAACACCATCAAACTTATCGATAGCTTCACTTTGACTTATCACAGTACCATTAGCCAATATTATTGGTTCAGACAAAGAATTATGATATATTTCAACTATTATTATAGCATTCTCAGCGTCCACATTATCTCTAACAGCCATTCCTAGAACAACTTCTGTGGATCCTTCCTTTAGATTTATTTCATAGATATCATTATTCCATGAATGTCCGATAATTGCTGGATCCTCATTATCCTGAATATCTATTCCAGAAGCAATAGTCGGAGGTGCAATATCTGCTATAGGGGGATTCAATAATATAAATGATAGAGCAAGCCATGAAAAAAGGAATAAAAACCCTCCTCTGAACCAATTTCCCTTTGTGTACAACTCACTGTATTTTTTTGGAATTATAATTTTATGTAATGAAGGAATTGTCGAAACCATCATTATAGGTAAGAGCCACATTATACTTTCCATAGAATCTTGAGTAGGCATAAATAAATATCTCATAAAAATTGAAACTATGAATCCATATATTATTACCAACCACATGGAATATGCATCAGCAACTTCTTTTGTTGCATGAACTTTAGGATCAAATGGATCTAAACCCTTCTTACTAGTGTCCTTCCCTCCTTCATTATTTTTCTTATTTCTCTTACCCGAGTAAGCGCTAGCGCGTAGGGCGGAGTCTATGTCTACCATGTTTCTCACTCTAACGGGGGGCCAACTTCCACATCAACCCTATGATGGATTTTAGAATCTTTTACTTTGTCTTTGGGGCGAATGCTCAAATGGTCTTTTTGATTCGGCATGACCAGCCGGGGTGGCGTAGTTGGTAGCGCGTCGGACTCATAGGGTATTTTTTGTTGGAGATTTATTCACTGACGAAACTAACGATGAGCGTAACACAGCCCCTGAGAATGTCTGAGACATCCGAAGGTCGCGGGTTCAAGTCCCGCTCCCGGCACCATTTTTTCTATTATGGATCCATTTGGAATATAAATTACCGAATTCCATGGGTCTTATTCATGGAGTAGATGCCCCAGCATAGAGCCATGCTTGAGTGGCCTGAACCAGGTACTTCAATAAAATTATTTGTTAAATCGTGGGCAGGTATAGGTAATCATGAAGGTATATTATTAAATCCTTCATCTGAAGGTCTGATAACACTAAAACTTAAGAATGGATACAATATATCTTTCCCAGAGAACTACATTTCATCATTTGATATACTTTCTGAGAATTCCACGATTATCACTAATAATGAAATTAAATATGATGAAAATAATACTCTCCCGCTGGTATACATAATCCATACTGGTGGAACAATAGCCAGTAAAGTAGACTATAAAACAGGTGCAGTATCTGCAAGTTTTGAACCAAGTGAATTGATAAGTGCAATTCCCGAATTACAGACATTAGCTAGAATCAAAATTATGAAGTTAGGTAATATGTGGTCTGATGATATTAGGCCTAGACACTGGAATAAGATGCTTAAGGCCACAGAAAAGGCATTTTCTGAAGGAGCTTCAGGTGTAGTGATTACTCACGGAACTGATACCTTACACTTCTCTGCGGCAGCGATGGCATACGGATGGGGGGGCGAAGGTTCCAGGCCTCCTGGAAGAATTGTTTTGACAGGCTCTCAGAGATCACCTGATAGAGGGTCTTCAGATGCATCAGAAAATATCATAGCTTCCGTTATGTGGGCTGCAAATGGCCCAATATCTACTGGTTATAGGGATTCTTCTGTTATCATTTTACACTCTAAATCATCCGATGGAGATTGTGTAGTTCTACCGGGATGTGCTAGTCGAAAATACCATTCATCAAGAAGAGACTCATTCAAGTCTATAAATCAAAAATCTATAGCAAATATCATTATTCAAAAGAAAGAAATATCAATATTAATGAATGATTATGAACCATTAGAGGCAAGACATGAAATCATTATCCCAAAGTTATTTGATGATAAGATTAGAATTGCAGAATTTATCGCAGGCCCACATATCCAGTCAGATTTAGTACAAGCTGGCATAAGTCTTAATTATGATGCTCTACTATTTCACGGTACGGGTCTAGGTCACCTTCCGATATCAAATCCGGAGGAAGATAGTCCTGAAAATAATAAATTACACGCTATAATAAAAGATTACTGTGATGACGGAGGATTAGTTTTAGTAGTTGCTCAAACTATTTGGGGGCCAGTAAATATGAACGTCTATTCCAAAGGCCGGGAACAACAAAATATTGGTATTTTAGGCCACAATTCACTCTGCCCTCCTGAATCTGCATTAGTAAAGTTGCATTATCTACTTTCAAGGAATAATACCAAGGAATATGTTGCTAGTCGATGGTTGGAAGATTTAGTTGGTGAAAATCCTAATTTCTCTCTTAATTAGGAATATTCATCCGCTTTAATGATGAACCTGTTACACAACCGAGTCACGTGTCCGGGCCATCCCATGTAGAAAATTTAGATTCTATGAGACATGATTCTCAAAATTCCGGAGATAAGAAAATTATAAAAAATATACGTTTAAGCGGTGGTCTAACTGCTAGGGAACGAATCCTATCAATATTGGATGATGATACATTCGTAGAAATTGATGCTTTGGTTAGTCATCGTACAAGCGATAATAATTTGAATTTACATAGGCCGTTGGGAGATGGATTAGTAGCGGGACATGGAATGCTAGATGGAAGAAGAGTAGTTTGTTTCTCTCAAGACAAATCTATTTTTGCTGGTACAATTGGCGAAATGCATGGTAAAAAAATTGTAAAAATCCTAGAATTTGCTGAAAAATCTATGTTACCTATCATCGCTATTTGGGACGGAGAAGGTGAAAGAGCTGAAGAAGGAATTGACTCATTGGGGCCTGTGGGAGAAATACTAAACTTGTTGACTGCATGTTCGGGAAGAATTCCAATTATATCTGTAGTATTAGGTGATGTGAAGGGAATTAGCACATTAGCAGTAGGATTATCTGACTTCACTGTAATGGATTCTTCGAACGGAAATTTGCTACTATCCGGTAATTCAATATCAAACAGTGAATCTAAGGATATGGCAAAAACTGAATTTCAAAACACAAGGAGTGGAATTGTATCATTATTCGCTGAAGATGAAAATATTGCGTTTGAAATGGTTTCTTCATTATTATCATTTCTACCAGATAACATGCTATCAAGTCCAGAAGTTAGATTGAATGGAGATCTCTGGAATCGCAAATGCAATTTTTTGGACGAAATAACCTCCAACTCTGAGGCCCCATATGATATCAGGACAATAATTTATGAAATTATGGACAAAGAAACATTTTTGGAAATAATGTCAAATTTTGCCAATAATGTGATAGTTGGTTTCGCTCGATTAGATGGTAATGCAGTCGGAATTATTGCTAATCAACCATCCGTACTAGCCGGTTTTATCGATACTGATTCTTCTATGAAAGCAGCAAGATTTATCCAAACATGTGATTGCTTCAATATACCAGTAATAACAATTGTAGACTCTCCCGGTTTCCTACCAAACGCTGCACAAGAGCGAAATGGATTAATAAAGCACGCTGCACAACTCCTTTTTGCTTATTCCGAAGCTACTATCCCTAAACTATCTTTGATTATTGGAAAAGCCTATGGCGGCGCATATATGGCCATGGGCGGCAAATTTGCTGGCTCTGATTACAATGTTTCTTGGCCCTCTGGAAATTTTTTATTAGATTATGACAAAGATACAACAAATAAAGATAATCAAAAACATATACAAACAATCAACAGCGGTAATGGGATTGCAAATTCGCTTATTGCAGCAAAATATGGATTAGTAGATGATATAATTTCACCTACAAAAAGTAGAGAATATCTGGTCAAATCATTAAGGCCTTTATTATCCAAGAGAGAATTGACCATTCCTAAAAAACATAGTAATATTCCTCTCTAAGTATCAAAAAGACAATCCAATACATATTTTATAGTTGGTAACTCTAATTCTTCATGCTGCAAAAAAAGATTTCGCCAAGCATTTAAATGCTGTGAAACCAACATTATCAATCCAAAATCATCTTTTGTGGAATGTTGATTATACGTCAGTGGCAATATCATTTCATGACTTTTTGGGGTCTCATCCCCTGGATAAACATCTAAGTCAATCTTATAATTTCCATTTTGTTCCTTAATTATTGATTTATCCCATGGGCCATTTTTTAGATTTCTCCGTCCATTTTCTTTTATTATCTTCCCTCCATGCTCACTCCAAGATTTTGCAATTGAGCGAGCAGTGGACCCTCCGCCTTTAATTTTTAATATAGATTCTAGAGGCTCTATTCCATAGTATTTAACAGCCTCTAAAAAACCATCTCCATCAGAATTAATTCCATAGAATTTATCATTATTTCTTATAATTTGATTGATTGAACCTACTTTGATATCATATTCATTATCAATTATTTTACAAATTTTATGTTTCAAAGGATAGGTTATTGATAACCAAATTTCACCCTCCAAATCATCAATATGTTTCCTAAACTCATCATAATTATCAACCTCTAAAAATAATATCTGTGGAGCATCAATTCCTAAGTATTTCCCAACTATATCAAATATTTTTGGCGTCAAAGAATGTTTAATTGGATTACCCGCAACTCCCCAGTATTCAGGCCCGTCCATATTGCTCCCCGACGTTTCTCAGCAATGAAGGTTTCAAACAAGATGTGTCTTTCGGTACGTACATGGATAGTGACTTAGACATTGCTAGAGCAGCTTCTCCCATTGCTATAGAAATAATAGCTGATAAATTAAATTTATCACGTAGTGACCTTATTTTGCAAGGGCCACACATAGCAAAAGTATCTTGGAAAACTCTCAAAACAAAAAGTCAAAATAAGCTAGGGTCACTAATTCTCGTAACAAGCGTAAATCCTACGCCCTTTGGTGAAGGTAAAACAGTGACAACTATTGGGTTGAACCAAGGTCTAAATCTTCAAGGACATAATGCATGTTGCGTGATAAGAGAACCGTCTCTAGGTCCAGTTTTTGGAATAAAGGGAGGGGCAGCTGGCGGAGGATATTCACAAGTTTTACCAATGGAACAAATTAACTTACATTTTACCGGAGATTTACATGCAATTACTTCTGCACATAATTTGTGTTCAGCAATCTTGGATAACTATTTGCATCGAGGAAATAACATGGATATTGATACTAACAGAATATTCTGGCCTAGAGTAATCGATATGAATGATAGAAGTTTAAGGGAGGTGACCATCGGTCTTGGCGGACCTACAAACGGACTAGATAGAACTGATCGCTTTGATATAACTGCAGCCAGTGAAGTCATGGCTATTCTATCTTTAGCATCAGATTATGAGGATTTAAGGCTCAGGTTAGGCCGTATTATCGTGGCAGAAACAAAGGATAGAAACCCAGTCACTGCCGATGATATAGGTGCTGCAGGGGCTATGGCTTTGTTACTTAGAGATGCATTTTTACCGAATTTAGTTCAGACAATAGAAGGTAATCCAGCATTTGTTCACTGTGGCCCATTTGCTAATATTGCACATGGTAATTCTTCAATTATAGCAGACAAGATAGCATTGTCCTGCTCAGATTATGTAGTTACTGAAGCTGGTTTTGGGGCCGAAATGGGTGCAGAAAAAGCCCTTCATATCAAATCAATTGCTTCAGGGATTTTACCTAGTTGTATAGTTCTTAATGTAACAATAAGAAGTATGAAATTACATGGTAATGGATTTTCATCTGGAGGAGGCGCGCGTCCTTCTAAAACAGAAATAGAAATTGAGAATACAGCAGCTGTGCATTTAGGGGCGTCAACTAACTTAAGAAGGCATATAAGAAACTTAAGTTCTACTAACATACCAGTCGTAGTTTCTATTAATCGTTTTTCTACAGATACAGCCGATGAAATTGCAATCATAAAAGATGAAGCCTTGAAAGCCGGAGCAACCGACATAGTACTCTTTGAGGGACATGCAAAAGGCGGTAAAGGAGCATTAAAATTAGCAAATGCAGTAGTTTCAGCTTGTAAAAATTATGACCAATTGAATAATCCTTATACTCCTATTGTAGATATTAATTTGGATGTACAGGAGAAAATATTGAAGATTGCAACTAATATATATGGCGCTCAAACTGTCGATTTAAGCGCTGAGGCAATACGTACTCTTGAAACAATAAAGAAATGGGATAAGAATTTTTTACCGGTGTGTATGGCTAAAAATCAATATTCTTTCAGTCATGATAAAAAAATATTAGGTGCACCGAATGGATTTATAATGCCAATTAGAGAATTACGAATAAATGCAGGTGCAGGATTCATTGTAGCCATTTGTGGTTCAATGATGACAATGCCCGGACTACCCTCGAGGCCAGCGGCTCTCGATATGGATATGGATGAAGATGGCAATCTGACTGGCGTTTTCGGATGAGTGAGTCTAAGTGCGCAAACTGAAAAATTTAGATGATGGCTTTAAGCTCAGAGTTGAATCTGAAGATGATCTTTGGACATTACATCAAATTTGTAGTAAAGATTCACTCCTGGGTATGTTATCTAATAGAAGAGACTCAACAACTGGAACTCAGGAAGAGGGAAGGGCAAAAAGTGCTGAAAGAAAGCCTATGTGGATAGTTTTGAATATAGAAAATAGCTTATTTCAATCATTTACTGAAAATCTAAGGGTACATGGCATCATTCACGACGCCAAATTAGATATTGGAAGTCATCATACTCACATAGTTGTAGTTGGTAGTGAGGTAGAATTAACTAGGGAAGGAGGACTTTCAAATATTGATTCTGATCTATTGAGTGAATCTTTATCATCAGGAAAAAAAATTAATTCAGGTTTAATAGTTGTAGAAAATGATGAGATATTAGTATTTGAGATAACTCAACATGGAATGAGAAATATTTCGTCTTTTTCAATGCGCGGCGGTGGGAAAAGATACTCCGATACTACTGATATCAGGAAAAAATTTTTTGATAAAGTTGCAAAGGAATGTATTTTGGTTTTTAATACAAATATCCCACTAATAATTTGTGGACCTGGTTTAGCAAGAGAATCCTTTGAAAGAACTCTAAGAAATATCGGTGCAAAAAATGAATGCGTGAACGCCCCTACAAAAATCGGCGGCAGGCCTGCAGCAAATGAAATTCTTACTGATGGATTAGCAGATGCTATAATAGGAAAAAATGCTTTGATAAGTCAAATAAGGTCAATTGAAGAGGGTCTTAAGAGAATTTCAATGAATGGCAATGTTTGCTTTGGCTTTAATGAAATCTCTAATGCCGCTAAACAAGGGGCAGTTGATAAATTAATAATTCAAGCTTCTCTCCTAAGAGGTGAAGATATTACTAAAAATGAATTATGGAAATCTCTAATACAAGTAATTAATTTGTCTAAAGGGATAGTAATACAATCATCTGAAGACCATGATCAAGGCCAACAATTATCCAGTTTCGGAGGAGCATTAGCCCTGCTTCGCTGGAAATTAGATTAGATAAGTCCTTCACTGAAACGTCTTTCGTTAGGCAATGACTCTTCTTCCTTCGATCGTTAATTTTGGACACCCGGGGGGACTAGATGCAGGATCGCTAGTCTCCGAAGCGGCAAAACTTCTCGGATTCGATTTGAAAATATTAACTTCCAAACCTTCTGAATTATTTTACGATTTCAATTATGGTGAAATCAATTGGAGAGATAATTTACAAAATGCACAGTGGTTAATCAATTCTTCAACAACGGTACTCGAGGGCTTGTCTCCAAAGTACGCATGGGCCGCTTCTATGATATTTGGGGAATTAGAGGGTTCAAAGACAGTTATGGTCGTTGACGCTCCAGAAGATAATAGTCAAATTCCTGAAATGTGGGGCCTAGTAATTGAAAAAATAAGGCAAATACATATATTATACTTTACAAAAAAAGCCTTAAAATCTATTTCTGAACTAGAAAATATTACTGAAAATAAATTATTAAGTAAAATAAGAATAAACGGACTAGTCCCAATTGTTTGTAGTTATGATGAAGAAAATCAGGTAGCAAGTATTGTGCATTCTATGGGAGAATTAAAGGTCGATGTAAACAAGAATATTCTATATTCCGATTGGTTAGCCAACTTCCTGTACAGGTTACCAACTCAAACTCTAAATGACGACGCCTTGAAAATCGCAGCAAGTGGTGCCGACAGTTAGGATAAAACAAATTAACTAACATATCTCCATCATTTCAGAAGACCCCTTTTGAAGGAGGGGCATTTCGGAGGTTAATTAGGGGAGCCGAATATGTCATTAAAATTAGGTCCTGCAGGCGTGCCATTATCTTGCAAAGGTAGAACTATTGTAGAAGGCATGGATGATATTACGGTACTCGGCCTCGATGCAATGGAAGTCCAAACAGTAAGAACTGTGCAACCGCACCATTTTGATCAGTACTGGCAAGCGGGAATATTATCTTGGAAATCAGACTTTGAAATGAATATGCATGGCCCATATTATGCCGAATTACTTGGTAGCCGTAGAGAAAGGAACAGGACCTTGTCAAAAATGGAAGCGAGCATGCAAGCAGGAAAACTTGTGAATGCAAGACATATTACATATCACGTGGGCCCGTATGGAGATTACGAGCCTGGAAAAAAAGCTAATGAAGAATTAGTAAATATCTTTTCAGGAGTTGTCGATAGAGTGCGCAGCATATGGGGTGATGAAAAAGAAGAGGAAGAGTACTCTGCCTTCCCATGGGTACATGAAGCCGAACCATCGTTAGTAGGCATAGAAACTTCTGGTAGGCAGGAATTATGGGGGACAGTAGAAGAAGTTCTAGAAGTATGTAATCATGTAGAAGGAACTGTTCCGGTTCTGAATATGGCCCATATACACGCAAGAGGCCATGGCAGGATGAGGACAAGTGAAGATTATGCAGAACTATTTGATCAGGTTAGGGAAACATATGGAGGATCTAAATTTTATTGCCATTTTGCTGGTGTTGAACACCGAATGGGAAATGCATTACATTATACCCAAATAAAAAAATCGGATTTAAAATTTGAACCTTTTGCTGAATTTTTGGCGGAAGAGGGCGATTGGATGGATATCACCATAATATCTGATTCCCCTCTCCTTGAACATGATGCAATGTATATGCTTCAACATTACGATAAAGCAAGACAAAGATTACTTGAAATTAGAGCTAGAGATGAACGTAAATTAAGATTAGCTACTCATAATGGATTAGATATTGATGATGAACATGAAATTATACAAACTGAAAATAATGAAATCGAAGTTACCGAGCCATCCTCGCCAAATAAGAAAAATACTACTAAGAATAAAACTAATGATATGATATCATTCGATGAAAATACTGAAGATGATGATGATATTTTTTAACATACCATTGGAAGACTTGAAGACACAATCATGTTTCCCTTTCAATAGGGGACTGTAGCTCAGTTGGGAGAGCGCCGCACTGAAGATGCGGAGGCCGCCGGTTCAAGTCCGGCCAGTCCCACCATTTTTATTTCAATAAACTAAAGATAATACTTCTTTTTGAATATCATGCAGTTCTTGTATGGACTTAGTTGCAGAGTCTAATAATTGATTTAATTGATCTCTAGTATATGTTGCTTCTTCTCCGGTGCCCTGGACCTCAACAAATTCACCGTCGCTTGTCATCACAACATTCATATCAACATCCGCATTACTGTCGAGAATATAGTCTAAATCAACCCAAAGTCTTCCTTCCACTATTCCTACACTTATTGCAGCTACATCATTATTCATGACATCATTCTCATGTTGTATTTTATCCTCTTTAGTTAATTCTGGAGTTTCCCAACCATTTTTGATATCTTCTCTTGAACCTCTTGATTCAATGGGCAAACACTCTCCTCTGGATATTAATCTTCTAACTGCAAGCCGCATAGCTATACAAGCAGCAGTAATTGATGCACACCTTGTTCCTCCATCGGCATTCAGAACATCGCAATCGATTGTTAATGCTACAGGGCCCAAGGCTTCTAGATCAATCGCACCTCTAAGGGATCTTGCAACCAATCTTTCTATTTCTTGTGTTCTTCCTTTGGCCCCATTTCTTTCTCTTCTAAACCTTGTATTTGTTGATCCAGGCAATAATGAGTACTCAGCATGCACCCATCCCTTTTGTGAGTCTCTTGGAAACCATCTAGGCAAAGAAGGAGCTTTAGTAACGCATACTAATATTGTTGTGTTCCCTTGAGTATACAGGACCGAAGATAGAGCATTTGGAGTGAAGTCCAGTTTGACACTAATATCTCTAATTTGATGATTTCCTCTTATTTTTTTTATTTCTCCGGTATTGGTGTTGGTCATATATATCTCCGAAGGCATATGTTTCATGAATCATTCGTTTAAAAAATAATTTATTCTGAATTTTTATCCATTTTTTTTCCAAAAGTGAACCAATTTCCAATAAATAATATTGATAGTATCATAATTACTTGGATAAATAATCTAATTATATGCTGGAAAGTAGTAAATTCCATATTCCCAACTGGTATATCATTTATCCACATGTTTAGATTTGCAATATATAGCAAAATCAGTAGAATAACTAACCCCATAGATGTAAATTTCCTATATTTTTTAAATAATAGCAAAAAACCTAATATCATTTCTATGATTCCACTAAAGTAGACCCAAAAACGAGGGTATCCAATTATTTTGGGGACAATTGGTTCAAAAATATCTGGATCATAAAAATGTTTCAATCCAATCCAGATGAAAAAGATAGCAAAAATGGTGGTAACTAATTTCTTAAACATAAGAGAATACACTTTTATCCATTATGCGGTCTAAATGAATCAATAATTTTGGGATCTGTTGTAATATATGGGCCCCCAATTAAGTCTACACAATAAGGTACGCTAGAAAAAATTGAATCCAAAATTTCTCTTATAGATCTTGGTGAGCCCGGAAGGTTGATTATAATGCATTTACCTCTTATTGCTGCTATTTGCCTTGAAAGTATTGCTGTAGGCACATATTGTAATGATATCTGCCTCATTTGCTCACCAAAACCAGGTAAAATTCTTTCACATACATTCTCTGTTGCTTCAGGAGTCACATCTCTAATCGCCGGCCCTGTGCCTCCAGTGGTTATTATTACACTACACTTCTCATTATCTACTAAATCAATTAACTCTGCTTCAATATTTTTCTGTACATCGGGAACAATTCTTCTGCAAACATCCCATTGAGAAGTTAAACATCCAGTCAAAAATTCTTCAATTGCCGGCCCACTTATATCCACATATTCACCATTACTTGCTCTGTCCGATGCAGTCAATATTCCAAAACGGCATATTCTCTCGTCCACCATAAATAAATCCGATGCCATCGTACTTGAAAACTACGTCGGTTATTATTTTTATTTTCAAGGGACATATTCAAAGACCGCCTCCCATTAGATTACAATCTAGAGGTGTCGTAGTGTTGAGTCTAACCAAGAATGCACAAAATATTCCACCAATGATTAAGTCGGCAATTATATCTTTCAGATATGATGGTCCGATTCTCATTAAAGACTCAATATATGGATATCAATAACCATATGGTGAAAATATGTCGGATGATGGAAAATATAAAACCCAAATTATTGCCGTTAAACAAGAATGCTCCGAAGCTAACGTGGATGAAATCTACGAAGAATTCAAAAGATATGATGAGGAATTTCTAATACCTCCAGAAGATGCCTTAAGATCTGTTATCAGGAAATTTCAATTAGCATCAGGTAAGGAAGAAACCAATTTTTCAACTCCTCAGAAAATAGAAAAAAAAGTAAATAGATTTTCTGAATTAAGTGCAGATGATAAAAATATTACCATTGAGGTGTCCGTAGTTTCATATACGCCCAGGGTACAAAATGTTAGAGGAGAAGAAAAACAAATAGCATTTGGTTGGATTGAAGACAATCCTTGGGAGGAAGTTAGCAATAGAGATAAGTGGGATTTCAAAGACTGGGGGCAACATTCTAATCAACTTTCTCCAAATTCTATTGTGCGATTAGAGGGAGTGTCAGTAAATGAATGGAATGGTAAAAAATCCATCAATATCAATAGGTCAACAAGGGTCACAGTTCTAAGTGAAGGAGATACAACTCCAATTCAAATTTCTAATGAACCATCCAATATCGCAAAAATCTCAAATAGTGTTGGTTTCGGTAGCACAATAGGTAGAATTATGTCTTTAAAAGCTGATGTTATCATAAAAAAAGATGGAAGCGGAACTCTAGATATATTTAGGGGTAAAATCGCCGATTCATCAGGGAGCATAACTTTTCTGTCATGGGTCCCATTTACATTTGAGGAAGGAGATTTAATAAAATTAAATAATATTTCTGTAAGAAAATTTCGTGATACTCCAGAAATAAATATTAGTAATGATGCAAATATAGAATTATATAGAGATAGTAATTTTTTATCCATGGATGAATTATCAGAGTCATCAGAATCTTCAATATCTGATTTAAGAAACGGCATGAGAGATATTACAATAAAATTACAAATTACTTCTTGGGATCATCGTAAATTTACAGCTGAAGATGGTACAGACCGCATCGTTAGGAGCGGAGATGTCATAGATCCTACTGGGAGATGTAGGCTTACAGCATGGTGTGATTTTAATCCAAAAGTTGGAGATTATGTAATAATTAATGAATCTAGGGCTCAATTTTGGCAAGGTTCTCCAGACCTAGTTGTAGACA
This sequence comes from uncultured Candidatus Poseidoniales archaeon, assembly GCA_963968165.1. GTDB lineage: Archaea > Thermoplasmatota > Poseidoniia > Poseidoniales > Thalassarchaeaceae > MGIIb-O3. The sequence continues at coordinate 46,339 of CAXAFE010000014.1, forward strand.
ATCTTGATCAAATAACAATTCTTTCTGATGCACCTTGGGAAAATATTGATCCAAATAATCATTGGGTTGATGTAACTATGGAAGAATTATCTTTAGGAGGTTCAAGAAGGGGTATTAGAATTTCATCCACATTAGTTTCGGTAAGAAAAGACTCAGGAATAATTTTTAGATGCCCTGACTGTAGACGAGTTTTAAGGGAAGGAATATGTACTGAACATGGAGAAATGGACGGTGTAGAAGATTTAAGACTCAGGTTTGTACTAGACAATGGAATATCTAATGCCTCGTTATTGCTATCAAAAGATGCTTCTGAAATTTTCTTAGAAAAAACTTTCGAAGAAATAAAAATTGAAATCTCTACATTAGGTCATGATGGTTTTATAAATTATCTTCGTAAATTAACACTATCAAAGACGGTAGAAGTAAAAGGTCGCGCCTTGGTTGATGAACAAGGCACAATGATCTTAGCAGAAAAGATGCAATTACTTCAAAAATCTGTGGAAATATCTGCTTCTAAAGTTATGGAAAAATGGGGGGTGGAATTGTGATTTCAAATAGTGGGCAAAGAGTAAGGAGGCAGAGCGCAATTAGAATATTCGCCCAAGAATTCGCTGAAGCAAATCTCACTGAAAGAGGCACCGGCGAATACGATCCTGCGTTCGTGATTACCAAATTAGGAGTTAAAGTAAATCGCGCTTTAGTTTGTGGCGTAATTGAAAGACTTGACAGAAGGGAAGGAGACAATGGTCCTAGTTTTAGTGGAACTTTGAGGGATCCAACAGGCAATCATCGATTTAATGTGGCTCCATTTCAAACGGAATTACAATTGGATATAGAAGAGTTACATGCAAGATTTGAATCAGGGGATAGATTTCTAATGGCACTTATTGGTAAATCAAATTGGTTTGAAGGCGATGAGGGAGGAATATTTACTTCATTTAGGGCCGAAGAATTTTCAGTAATAGATCAAGAAACTTATCTAAATTGGCTAATCGAGGCATCAGATGCAACACTAAGGAGATTAAATTCCCATGAACGTTCTCTTGAGGCTGATTTAACTCCAGAGTCTTTATTAGCAGTAAATGTGCCTAGAGACCTAATAGAAGGCACTATTTCGGCCAGACAACACTATCAAGAATTTGATTCAGAGACTTACAAATTAGGTATTTTAAAAGCACTTTCTAGTGCCTTGGGTAAAAATAATTTGCCCGAAGTTGAGAATAATAGAGGTGTAGAAAAAATAAACGATACCAGTGATGTTGTTTCAACAGAAATCTCTCCTGAAGATGCCTCAGTCGTAATAATCAATACAATAAAGCGAATGGATTCTGGAGTTGGAGTAGAATACGATGTATTAGTTGAAGCTTGTACGATAGCAGGTATTTCAAGAGAATCAGCTGAAGATTCTATAGAAGATTTACGTGATTTAAGAGGAGATATAATTGAGCCTAGATTTGGCTTTTTCAGATTACCTGGTGAATAAATAAGCCTTAGTTTAAATCACTGATACTAGATCTTATACGTTCAATGGTTTCTTTGATATTGGCATCTAATTTCGGCCGCTCTATCGTGCCATCATCAAATATTGCTCCTTTGATTTCTGCAATATCTCTCGCGACTTTTACAAATCTATCTTCTAAGATAGCTCCATCAACTGGCCATCCTCTTCGTTTAACTAATCGGATTAATAGCTCCATCTCCGTTTGCCCCCACTTACCTCCATATTCTCTTAATATTGTTCCAATCATTCTGTCTAATTCGGATATTCTTGATTGCAGAAATAATAGATCACCTTGTACCTTTTCATCTTCCTTATCAATATTGATTATGATTAAATCCTTAGCATCTTCATAACTTGCAACTGGAATTACTTCATCGAATTTATCAAGTTTTAAATTTTCCTTTCCATTTGCCAGTGTATTTTTATCCGAATTAATTATGATAGTATTTCCCATTTGAATCCCATTTCTGTGCAAACTACGTTTTATTTTACCCCATGCATTCAGTTGATTGGTTAACACTCCTCCGACTCTCCCCATCAACACAGTCCTAGTTCCGGTCAATGGCATTTCCAATCTTTGACATAATTCGTATAATGTCTCTCTATCCATTTCTGCTAATCTCTCAATGGACATTCTCCTAGAATCAAAATTTGTATGCAACCATAATCTTTGTCTTCTTTCTTTATGGGATCCAGAAGACTTTATTCCGAAGACTTTTAATATTTCACCCATTTTTTTATGTGGAATTGATTGAATACCCTCCCACGAGAGATCATATTTATCTAGAATCATTAATTTAATTAATCTAGATCTTAGTACTTCCACAGAACCACTCTTTGAGATTTCATTATTTTCCGCAAAATCTCTTAATTCTTTTAATCTCTTTTTATAGAGTGAATTCAGTAGATTAATTTGCTCACCCATCGTCGACTCTCAGCCCTCGTAAGGTATGTTATATGATATCTATTTTGCTTTATATCATTTCAAACTTCATTAAATTGAGAATATTAACTTTTTAAATCCATAAATGGTTTTACTAATTTGTCTAGATAGAAGTCTTGCGGTACATCTTGAGATACTTCTTTCAACATAATTTCCCAATCTCTCATCAAAGAAATTGTTGCATATTCGAATTTAGAATGGGGAATTAATCGTTGTATCCCCACTGTCCTCTTACCATTTTTGGAAACTTTTTCAATTTTAATTTCTACATGAACCTCAGAATCTAAGACTTCTCCTTCGGAGTCATGGCAGGCCTGTTCCAAAGTCAAATCTTTATTCCTTTCAGCCTCTTCCATCAATGATCTAACCTTTCTATGTCTGACTAGTATTCCTATATTATTCAATTCAGCTATCTCAATATCTCCAATAATTTGATTTTGAATCCACCAAATAGTCTCACCTTCCTTCTCAGATATCGCTTTAGTCAGAGATTTTGGAGAACTATTTCTCACAACAAATACTATCAAATCTGAATATGGAAGTGGCAAAAAGTGATGCCCTCCTCGATTTTGTGGATCAGGCAGTAATGCATGCCTTCTACCATTTAAATTCAACTCATCATACATTTTTTTCGATGTCACGTAACCATCTATTTGTCCTATTTGTTTAATTTCTTCCATCCATGATATTTTTTCATTATGATTTTTATGTTTGAGTGATATTTTTGATATTGATTTATATGCCTTGGTACTTAGTACACGCAAATCTTTCCTGGATCTACGTAATTGCCTTCTAATTATTTTATAATCACATAGAATTATGGCAGATTTAGGCTGATAATCAATTTTATTTTCTGATATAAGCAATAAATTAGATCTCCTGGGAGTTATAGCACCATTCACCCTACACTCATATTTATTCATTTCCAATTCATTCCCATGAAGTACTATTCCAGGCAACGCCAATATATCGTATTTACCTTCACTTAAGTCTTCAAAGCAAGTATTGATTTTTTTTGCTGTTTTGATTTTGACTTCAATACCATCAGAACTCATACCTTTGAGATGAGTGGATAAAAATTTAGTTACATTACATTCCGGAGAATTCAACGTAACGACACTTAATTTGTCCATTATCGCATCCACCTTCGAGGGAGTACGCCTTGTACCCGTGTAGTCCTGTACACACTTATTGATATATGCGACCCCTACTAGTCGAGAAAGATAGCAATGGATAGTATGTTTTTTACTAATACTGTGTTATCAGATATTAAAAATCGAGTTGATGATGCACTCGAGGAACTAGTTCTTGAAAAAATGTCTGATCAAGAGGCCCCTGCGATGTTATTAGCAAGAGACATGTTGCTATCAGGAGGTAAACGATTCCGCCCAATTTTGGCATTATTGGCCTATGATGCTGCAGGAGGAAAAGATGAATCGGTAGTTATGGACTTAGCGTTAGCTTCCGAGATTATCCATACCGCTACGCTAATCCATGATGATATATACGATCAATCCAAAACTAGGAGAGGTATGCCAACATTACATACTAGTCATGGACTATCACATGCAATCATTGCCGGAGATTACTTATTTGTAATTGGATTTTCTTTAGGTGGTAAATATGATAATTCAGTAGTTGAAAAAATGGCTAAATCTGCTGCAAATCTAGCATCTGGTGAGTTACTACAGTTCGAACACATAGGTAATCTAAGTACAACTCCAGAAGATTACTATTCTATTGTTGATGGTAAAACTGCAGGCGTCTTTGCCTCAGCCTGTTCATGTGCAGGAATTGTCGCGGGTGCGAGTATTGATGTAATAAAATCCTTAGAGAATTTTGGTATTGAGTTGGGGCGAGCGTTTCAATTAGTAGACGATCTATTGGACTTAACAGGAGAATCATCTATGGGAAAACCCAAGGGGACTGACGTCCATGAGGGAAAAATGACATTACCTTTGATACATGCATTAACAATTCTTCATGGAATAGAAAGAGAACAATTGGCAGATATCATTAATAATTTTAGTAATGATAGATGGCAAGAATTAACAAGTTTATTGGTAAAATCGGGATCTTTTGAATATGCACATCAATTGATTGTTAATCATGTTGATAGAGCCCTAGAACACATAAAAAACTTGCCAAACTCAAATGCCAAAAGTCTGATGAAAGATATTGCAATAGCATCTCAGAATAGGAGATTATAATTTATTAAATTATGTTGGTGTGCTTATGTATGAGGATGATGTTTGGGATGTAATCATAATAGGTGGCGGACCAGCGGGAAGTACTACTGCTAAATACGCCGCTGAAGGTGGACTAAAAGTCCTCGTTATTGATGCCCGAAACCCTATAGGTTCGCCATTACAATGTGGTGAATTAGTGCCAACTAATGATGAAATGAAACGTTTATGCCCAAACGTTCCTAATATGGATGATCTTTTTTTAACACCCGATTCTGCAATTTCAATGCGTACTAAAGAAATGCATTTAGTGCCGCCCTCCGGCAAATCTCTAAAGTATAAATTCGAGGGATTAATTCTTAACAGGGTAAAGCACGATGAGGAACTTGTAAAATTAGCAAAATCCTCTGGAGCGCATTATTTGGTCGGGAAACGTGTTGAAAAAATTCTAAATAAAACTGTATACCTAAAAGACGGAAGTAAAATAAATGCAAAAATAATAGTTGGCGCCGGAGGTCACAACGACCCGATTCGAAGAAAATATTGGAATTCTAAATCATTAAACATCCCAGTAAAATTTGTCCTTATGGAAGGTAACTTTTCTGATGCCGTCGAACTACATTTTGGTTCAGTCGCACCAGGCGGGTATGCATGGATGTTTCCAAAGAAAAATGGTGCCAATATTGGTTTGGGAATTCAAAGAAATTTTTCAAAAGGCAAATCCATAAATTATTTTGCTGAAGAATTTATATCAAATTATGATGGGAAAATAACTTTCAAGGGCGCTGGTTCTCTCCCTATGTCTGGAACAATAGACACATTTGTGAAGGAAAATTATGTTTTAGTCGGAGATTCAGCTGGAATGGTTCTACCTTCAAATGGTGCAGGAATTACAATCGCCATGATTGGAGGAAGACTCGCTGGACAAGTAATATCTGAACATCTGAAATATGGCATCCCATTATCTGAGTATGAGATAAGATGGAAGCAACAGATGGGAAAAGTTATGAAAAATTCAAAAAGATCCTTCAAATTAGGTAGTCTAATGTTTAAAATGCCTGATTGGATGATAAATATTTTGTTTAATAGATTTACTAAACCGTTTATTTGGAATGCGATAACGTGCAGATCAATGTTTAAGGTTATCTGAAATCAAGTCTTTCTACCAGTCCAAATGGTCGCCATCCCCGGAAATATTACTTTCCCTTTGACATCATCAAAACCTTCTTCTTCGAGCATTTTAATATATTTTTTCGTTGTTCCAAAACTCATGTATGTTTTTGTCAGCCACTTCCAAGGATGATCTTTTTGTTTACAGATCAATCTTGCATACAAGCCAACCCAATATTTCATCCACAAAAAACCTAATAATCCATGTATTTTATTAATTTTAGCAGGATCAACTATAATTACTAAACCACCAGGTTTTAAAATTCTTTTTGCCTCAGACAATCCCTTTCTCTTATCAAACCAGTCTCTAAATGAGAAAAGCGTACAAACAGCATTAAAGTAATTATCATCAAATGGTAAAGATTCAGCAGTCCCTTTAACAAATTCAGCCTCCTCGTACCCGCGGACTTTACGCCTTTTGTTAACTCTAGGTTTGGCTATTCTTAGCATTTCCGGAATTGGATCTAAGCAATACAAATTACATCCCTCAACATCTTCTGCGAAACTCCCTGGACCGCAGCCAATTTCTAGAATATAACCCTCTTTGGGAAGTAAATCTCTAGCCATCTTTCTCCATTTCTTAACCTGACCTAAAGTTGCAAAATTATTAATTTTATCATAAACAGGGATAGTAGCTTCTAGGTTTCTTTGCAACTCTTTCCATTCAGATTCTCCGATTGTTTCGGTATCCACAATTACCTCCAGTTACTCTTCATATTTGGTTGGTTCCATTATAAGATTAGACAAATGTAATCTACAACGTTCTAATCCAATATAGGTTACCATCATAAACTAATCATAAGTCGAGCACACACAGAAGGTTTGTTAATGGCTAGAAAAGATGTTCTTAAAGCAATTAAAGATGCTGAAATAGCCGCTCAAGTTACATTGAGTGATGCTAAAAAGGAGGCGGCATCAATATTAACAAATGCTCGACTTAATGCTTCAGAAATTATCAATATTGGCCGTAATGATTCTGAATCAGATGCTCAAAATTTAATCTCAGAGGCCAGAGCAACTGCTGATTCAAAGGCCAATCTAGTCTCCTCAGACGGTAAGATTGCTCAGAAAAGTATTCATGAATCTGGAAATATAAATCGTATTGAGGCAACAAAACTTGTCCTTGATGCATTCAGGAAATAATTCTAATATCGGGTGGCTTCGAAAATGTCTCAAATTACAACTCAAAAAATGGGTCGTTTGAGTGCTGCTGGTAGCAAAAAAAATCTTGAAAAATTGATTACTTCCCTTGCGGGATTGAATGCTCTGCATATTATTGAATATGATGGAACCGATGATGGATTCAAATTAGGTTCACCGAAAAATGAAGCAGAAGTAATAGGCAAGCGCCTCAACCAACTTAGATCAGCCGCTTCAATTGTAGATATATCTGGGCCTAATTCTCTAAAGTCTCCAAGTGAGGTACGTGAAGATTTAGATGGTAAATTATCCAAAGCAGTGGACATCTTACTCCAAAATAGTACACGTTTAGATATTGTAAAAAACTCTCTGTCCACTTTAAACGAAGAAGTTTTTGTGCTCGAATTAATTAATTCACTAGGAATCGAAGTTGAGTTACTATCGAACTATGACAGTATATCATCCTTAGTTGGTACTATAAATGATTTTGATATACTTGATGATCTACCTGAAGATAATATAATATTTACCGGCCAATATGGAAAAAATAAAGTTGTAGCAGTTTTTGTCAACTTAAGCGACCATAATGATGCCCAATCCAAATTAAATTCTGTTGGGTTTCAAGCATTAAACATACCTTCTGATTTGAACGGTGATGCCATTGTTTTACTAGAAAACATCAAAAGTAAGGTTAGAGATCTCCGTGAAGAAAAAAATCTAATCATTACTGAGATTAAAAATTGGTCTATTGATCATGGCCCTTCTTTAGCCTGTGGCTTAGAATTATTAGAAAGAGAACATGATATTTTAACAGCACCCGTAAAAGTAGCAGTGTCTGAACATGCTTTCTTCATTGATGGTTGGGTAGAACTATCTCGCGCAGATGAAGTTCAATCAGCATTGAAAAATACTTGTTTGTACACTGAAGTCACTCCATTCAAAATAAATGCAGGAGGCGGGGGCCACGGTCACTCCGGCCATCTTCATAACCAAGAGATGCCTCCAATTTCTTATCATGATAGGTCATTAAGCAAGCCTATGGAGCTGCTAACTGATGCTGTGGGAAGGCCTGCTTATGGGCGAATAGACCCTACGTTGTTCATGTTTCTTACATATCCAATTTTCTTTGGAATGATGCTCGGAGATATGGCATATGGATTAGTGACTTTAGCTCTGGGTGCGTACATATTTAGCAGAGCAAACTCAAATGAAATGATTCAACTTGGTGGCAAGTTCTTGATTTACATAGGATTGGGAACTCTCATATTTGGTTATATTTACGCAGAGTTTGCTGGGTGGGAAATTTTCCTTTACGAAAAACTTACCTATGCCGATGGTAGCTATATTAAGGATTCAAGCGGCCATTACGTGTACGGTGATAATCTGTCTCCAGTAGCTTTCCTCTCTAACCTCTACCCCTTTAATCTGGATCACGGCTACGGCCCAGTGGCGGAATTAGGCTACGGAATTACCCTTTCGTTTCCATTCCATAGGGTAGGGACACATCTAAATGACCTCATAATATTGACAATCTATGTCGGATTCTTTCACATTATCATTGGTAAACTAATTGGCTTTAGAGATGTTTTACTTTATGGCACAAATCACGGTCATGTAGGCCTAGTTGCTGCATTTTTCGAACATGGAGTTTGGATTTTATTACTAATAGGAGGCTTCTTTTTCTCATATGGGTACTTAGGCCACAGTAAATATGGTCTTGATGTGGAACATTTGATGCTACCCGGCGCTATTGTTGCACTATCTTCTGTAGTTATGCTAATTTGGACACTTTACAAATATCATGGCATTCCAATTGCAGTATCTCTCATTCTTGCACCGATTGAAGCAATGGGTATGATGCCCTCAGTGATTTCATATGTTCGTCTTTTCGCGGTAGGGATTGTCGGTGTAAAAATTGCGGAAACAGGAAATAAGTTATGGGGGCCAATGATGGAGGCAGAACTATATTTAGTACCTATATTCTTTATTGGATGGTTATCTGTACAGATATTTGCATGGGCATTAGGGATTTTCAGTCCAAATATTCATGCGGCAAGGCTGCATTTCGTAGAATGGATGAGGCAATATTACGATTCTAGCGGAGAGGCATTCGAGCCTTTCGGTTTCCGCTCAAACTTCGTGGAGGTTGAGT
>CAXAFE010000015.1:0-54757 GCA_963968165.1 uncultured Candidatus Poseidoniales archaeon
ATTAGGCATTGGAGGCAAACCAGGAGGATTAGGCATTGGAGGCAAACCAGGAGGAGTTGGCAGGCCATCTTCACTATTTTCAATATTTTTTTGAAGATTTGAATTCAATTTTATATTATTAATCGCTAACGGTACCCTAACTTTGAGAATTCTATTTTGATCTATCCGGACATAAGATATACCATGAGGAATTGTCGAATCTACATTTTCGGATTCATTGATTACAATTAATCCATGATTAGGGGTCAATAATATTCTAGAAATATCTTCTCCATCCTCTATCTCTGCCCATTTTCCAACCTTTGATGTTCTTCTTTTTGCCATTTCCATTCGTCGGTCAATAGTTATTTTATTCTTTAATTCATTTCTTCTTATTCTTTTTTCTCTAATGAAGTTGTCAATTTCTGACTCCATTTGGGATTGAGGGTCAGACGCGGCCACATATTTCATTGCAATTCTATCATCATTGAGCAGTTGTAAATCTTCTTTGTCAGGTATTTCTGAAATATCTTCAATTATTTCTTGAGGGAGGTCAGGAGTTGTATCAACAATATTTCCTGAACGCCGACTTCGCCTTAATTTTTCTTTACGGCGATGACTTGGCCCTTCTAATTCCAATACTGGAGGTGGTAGTTCTATAATTTTTGAAGGGGTTTCAACTTGGTTAGAGGATTGAATTTGCTGTTTTGAAATTTTGGAAATTGAGGGACCTCCAGTAAATAGTAGGAGAGAAGCAAGAGAGAGAATTAAAATTCCCCCTGCTATTTGGAATTCTATGCCTTCCTTAACAATATACACTAAGTATATTGGAATACTTGAAATTAATGACCCCCAAATTAGTATTTTTGTCATTGACGCCATGCGCTCACCCATTCCTTCACAGTGGAGTCTTTCTATTCACTTTGACGGATGTTTGAGATATTTCAATAGCCCTCTTAGAGATTTTCTTCTATGTGAAATAGTAGATTTTTCTTTAATAGTCATTTGAGAGAAAGTTCTACCATTTCCTTCTAAGGGAATAAAAATTGGATCATATCCAAATCCATTATTACCACTTTCTTCCTCTGCTATCTCTCCTTTGCACACTCCAGTGGAGTGGAATATACGTCCATTAATATCCAGAATACTTACAGATCGGTATTCTGCTGATCTATCTTTTGTATTAATTAATAGTTTTAATACGCCTGTTAATCCTATTTTATCATATACAAATGATGAAAATACACCAGGAAAATTTCCTATAGAATTAATAAAAAAACCAGAATCTTCAACTAAAATTGCTGTTTCTTCTGGATTAGAGTTTTTAATCATGGATTTAGTTTGTGATATTTTAGATAATGCTACTTCCATCAGACTATCAGATTGTGGTTCTACAAAATTTGGCCTCTTCCCATCTATGAATAAACCTTCAACATTATATCCAATTTCTCCCAATATTACATTAGCTTCATTTATCTTATTTTCATTACCTGTTACAAAGATTATATTCATTTTTTCACCTAAGCATGGTATCTTACTCTTCCTCTTATTTCGTTGAATCGTGAAATTACTTCATTAGCAGAAATATTTATCAGATTTTTAGAATCTGCTTCTAAATATCCCGATATCATAGTTTCTATCGCACCTTCATGTTCAGAATGGCTTGATGTTAAGCATTCATTTAAAACTTGTAAATCTAGTCCTAAATGTTCTAACTCAGGCAATAATCTTGATAAACCAAAATCGATTAAATGCAATTTATTATCATTATTAATTAAAACATTATGAGTAGTTAGGTCACCATGAGATATTCCTAATTCATGTAATTTTCTAATTAGTTTTCCAAATAATTTTATTTTCAATGATACATCTTGACCTTCATTAAGGGATTGGTAAAGAGTCATGCCCTCAAATTTTGAAATTAGTATCCAGCCAGCATCCAGATCTAAATCAAATAACGATGGAGATGAAAAATCCAATAATTGTAATTTTCCTAATACTCTAGCTTCAACAGAAAGTCTCTGGCGTGTTAATTTACGATCGAGTATGGGGGTTCGATAACCACGGGGTCGCCTCAGCTTTAATATTGCAGATTTTCCTAACCAAGAGCCTGATGTAACAGATGCTTCGGCTCCCTGGTGGATTAGTTTTTCTTCTACCCACATTGGCACTACTGCTCCTTCCATAGCTCTGGGATATGACATACCTTGAAAGCGGTTTCATACGAGGGCGCTTTACTAATATGACAATAGAGATGCCTGCACCTCCCAAAAAAAAGGGTGTAATTATTCCAAAAAAGTACTCTAAAGAAGAAATTGATATAGAATCGGAACGTCTTTTCGATAGGATAAATCAAAAAGAACGTTGGAGTATTGAAATCTGTAAAACTATAGCTCCTCTGACTATAGAAATAAATCATTTAAAAAATGAAAAGGATGTGTTTTTAATAGCACATTCATATCAAACTCCAGATATAATCTATGGCGTTGCTGATGAAGTTTCTGATAGTTATTCATTATCCAAAGCTGCTAGGGACGCTCCGCAACAAACTATATTATTTTCAAGTGTTAGATTTATGGCAGAAACTGCAAAAATAGTAAGTCCCGATAAGACTGTAATTCATCCATCTCCAGATGCTGGATGCTCCCTTAGCGATGGAATTACCGCTAGAGATGTGAGAGAATTAAAAAATCTTTTTCCTGGCGTCCCAGTTGCATGTTATATCAACACAACTGCAGAAGTAAAGGCAGAGTGCGATGTATGCGTTACTAGCAGTAACTATCTAAAAATATGTGAAAAACTACCTGGAGATAAGTTAATATTTGTGCCTGATAAATTTATGGGCCGGCATTTACAAAACTCTCTAGCAGGAAAGAAGGAGGTCATAGTTTATGATGGAGAATGTGAAGTCCACGCACTTTTTACTGGGGAGAAAATTAGAAGTTGGAGGAAAAGAATGAAAGAAGATGGCATAAATCTTACCGTACTTAGTCATCCTGAATGTGATGCAGATGTTTTAGAGGAAAGTGATATCGTTGGGAGTAGTGAAGTTTTGATAAGAAAAACCATAGAATTATCTGAACAAGGACAAAAGGATGTTATGCTAATAACAGAATGTGGTACAGTTGATAGGATATTAGCTGAATCTGATAAGGAATTAAATATCATAGGTGCCTGTGTTATGTGTAAACATATGAAAAAAACACATTTAGAAGATATATTACAATCTCTGAGGGATCCGACGCCCCAACAAATAATAGAATTAGAAAGCGATATTATAATTAAGGCTAGAAAAAGTATAGACGAAATGTTCAGATTAGCTGAATGATTTATTTTTTTTATCTTTTATTGATTGAGAAGACCATACAAAAACTAATGGAATTAACATCATTATTACAGTTTGTATAACTATAGATGAGTATGGCTGAAATATTTCTCCCAAGGAATAGACAATTAGCACCGGACCTGAATTTGAATCAGTTTCTATCCACGCTACACTTCCTTTGAGTACTTGTGGTTGTTTTCTATCTGTTGAATCATGAGTTATTTGAGTTGATTGATTATTATTTACATCATGTATCCAGACATCATTATTATCAGATTGCTCATCTTCTGATAACGCAGGATTCCAACTGCTAATCTGTAAAAATGCTATATTATTATTTGATATGCTTGGAGATGAAGATTGCCACAACGGATCTCCCAATATGGTCTGATTACCAGTTAGTATATTTACAAGAATTAATCTATCGATTGGTCCTAGATCTACCAATGCAACTACCCAATTGCCGTCCATTTTTATATCAGTAACAGTTGAATTGGGATAATCTAAAATTATTTCAATAGTCGATAATGTTTGGTCAGATGATAAATCTTTAGAATTGATTTCGATATTTGTATTTATTTGAGAATCCATAGATGTTATATTTATAATTGGGCCATTAGTTGAATTTTGCGCCCATGCTAACATATTATTTGATGATGTTATGGATGTAGCGAAGGAGTCCTCTGAAAGGAATATAGGGTTTCCATCTTGATTAATTAGAGAAATTGAATCATTATGTAATATGAGTATAGAAACTTCATCATCGTCGGATGCAAGTGATATATCTACTATGTATCTATCCGGATATGTTCTGAATAATGGTTGCATAATTCCTGTTTGATCATCAAAATTAAAATAATCAATCCGATTATTAGTAAATAAAGCAAAACCGGTATCTGAAGTAGTTACGCTCGGAGTCGAAGTCCATGGTTTAGAAGATATAGTCCTATTATCTAGAGAAGTAGTATTCCAAGCAGCGATGTATATCGACTCATCGGGCAATTCTTCTATTGTTACTAGCCAACCTCCCGATCCGGCAGCTGATGTAGGCCACTCTACTCCTTCAATTGGAAAGTGTTGATGAGTTGCATCCCACAAAAGTATACCACCGGTTGATATTAAAAGTACAACTATAAATAAGCTGGTCTGTTTTTTTCCTGGTTCTTGATAAGGCTCTATTATTTTCTTTACTACATTATTTGAGCCTCTTATTGCCTCTTTGGGATTATTTATAGTACGTGCTAGACGATGTGTGAACCTTCTTTCATCAAAAACTTTCCAAATAGATTTATGTGTTTTTTCTGTCATTCTAACGGCAAATAAAGCAATAATCATCCCACCTATTATATCTAACAACCAATGGATTCCAAGATAAATTATAGTAAATGCAGTTAGAGAAATAAATAATAGAATAAAATTACCGAATTTAGTCCATCGACCATCTTCATCCCATTTTTGAAGAGTGAGCCAAACTGCAAAAGGTAGACCAATATGGAGGCTTGGCATACCATTCGTAAAGGGATCTATGCGTGTGAACCAATTATGAATTTCTGGAGTCAAATCATAAGCAATCGTTTGCATTGTGGGAATGTGATCACCAGTTACTCTAACATTGAATAAAATATAGAAGGGGATTGCAAATATGTATACCCAGAATATAGACAGACAAACTCTATCTGCCATGTGCCTGTCATCAAAATAAATTGGGTAAATCAAAAATGAAAATGTCATAGCCATAAATCCCATAACATAGAAATGTGTTAAAATTTGATCCAATAAAGCATTTCTTAGGCCTTGTTGGATCCAGAGAACAACATCTCCCTCTATTGCATAAATATAGGGCGTCATATCAATTCTCGTATTTGCCATAATTGATCTGTCTAAACCATCAAATATATCTTTCCATACATAAACTGAAAAAACTACAATAATATGAGCCCAATACCGCCTGAACATATCAATTAATCCATCTAAGGTTAACTTTGCATAAGGTGGCTTAAATATCGGCATAAAAGCTAAACTTACTAGGATAGCTCCCGTTACCCAAGTAATGTAGATTCCAGTCTCAGCCACCATGTTATTATCACATCGGAGTGGCTTTTATGAAATCAAATCGACCCATAATTATGACTAAATTAGGTTATTTTAAGGGATGACCCAGAATCTTCATTTAAAGAATTCAAAATTCCAGTTACAATAATATCAAATGCTTTGGCGGTATCTCCTTCGGGTTCTGCAACTATTCTATGAACTCCATCGTCACCCCCTCGGACAATTCCAGGATCAAACGGTAAGGACCCCAAGAAAGGAACATTAAGTTCATTAGATGCAGAAATGCCTCCTCCTTTTTTGAATAAATCAAGAACCATTGACCAATTCCCTTCCTTATCGCATTTAGATTCCAAAGCTACACCTTCCGGCCCCATTAATGAAATCATAGTATTTGGTTCACCTTTTCCTTTTATTGAATATCCACTCATATTTTCTACAACACCTAGCACAGGAACTGAAATGGTCTTAGCGAAATTTATAGATTTTCTACTATCTAAAAGGGCTACTTCTTGGGGAGTAGTTACAATAACAACTCCATCTATTCCTGGAAGATGTTGGCTGACTGTCAGAGGTTCATCACTTGTACCGGGCGGAAAATCAACAATTAGAGCATCAAGTTTACCCCAAGCCACATCTCCAATAAATTGTTGGATGGCCCCTAATTTTATTGGCCCTCTCCATATAACTGGCTTATCAGGATCTTCAATTAGAAATGCCATCGAAATAACTTTTACACCATATGGCCCTATAGCAGGGAATATTTGTTCGTTTTCAACTGTTAGATCTGTATCATCTAAACCTAACATTTTTGGTACATTTGGGCCGGTTATATCTATATCCATAAGTCCAACTTTCATTCCTTTTTTTGCCAACGATAGAGCCAGCCCTGTGGCCACTGTAGATTTGCCAACACCTCCTTTTCCCGATAAGACTAAGATTTTATGTTTGATATCTTCACCGAGTTTGGCTATTCGCATTTTTCTTTGGAGTTCCCTATAAGCCTGTTCCATTTGTGTTTTTTGCTCATTGGACGGCCCTGATTCGGGAGTTTTTGCAGATTCTTTTCCACCATGCTGACTCACCGGAGAACCACTCATGGTATCGGCAATAGTTGACTGTACTTCAAATATAGCCATAAAATATTATACTTATGTTATAATAATCGAAGACGATAAATTAAAAATTATTGATTAACTTAATTAGTACCTATCTTAAGACCTTTTCATGAAGTTACTATTTGTTTGCGTAGGAAATACTTGCAGGAGTCAGATAGCAGAAGCTATCGCGAATAAAATAGGACATACATCTGCATCAGCTGGGACTCATCCTGGCATACAAGTTGCTAGATTTGCAATACAGGTACTTTCTGAAATTGACATATCAATAAATGACCAAAAACCAAAATCCATTGATAATATAGATGTATCAAGTTTTGATAAAATAATAAGCATGGGTTGCGGAGTAGAATGTCCAGATATTAATATCAATTTGGATTGGAAATTAGAGGATCCACTTGGAAAAAATATAGAATTTTATAGAGATACTAGAGATAAAATTTTAAAATATATTTTACAATTAGAACAATTACATACCGACGTCTAGAAAAGTAAATCCCAACTCCATAGCATACATACGAGTGTAGTGTAGTGGTTATCACCGGGCGTTGCCAACGCCTGAACCCGGGTTCAAATCCCGGCGCTCGTACCATTTAATAATTTAAATTCATATATCTGATTTTCTAATTAAATAAATTGCTGCTCCTATTCCAGATATTAGCATTGCAGTCATAGTTATTAATGTTAGAGGCATTGCATTATTAGATAACCAATTATTTCCATTATTTTCATTTGAAGAAGTTTTTTCTAGTGATATTATATGTGGTTGCAATTCTGAAGGTGTCATTGAAAGATAATTATCTGTAGCCCTAATTAAAATTGTGAAGTCTCCTTCCAGCAGGGTACTGCGCACATCAAAAGAAATTGTATAAATTCCATCATTTGCAATCCTATCACTATTTCTTCCATCATCTAGAAGAAGGAGCCACACATCAGAACTCCCAATTGGGGCAAGTCTGCCAATTTTTATTTGTGCTGATGAAATTCCATCAATATCAATTAAACTTACTTCGATAGAATGAGGGATTAAATTTCCAGAATTTGGTATGGAAATACTGTTTACGATTTTGTTATTATTCATTAATGTAATGTTTTCAGTTTTTGGAGGCTCATTATTAATTGTCAATATATCTCCATTTTTGAAGACTCCATTGGAATAAATCTGAGATGTTAATCTAGACTCACCGGCCATATCAGTAAGGCGTATGTCCAAAGTTAAATCTCCAGGAGTAAAGTATTCACTTATTGTAAATTCTCCAATCCATAATCCATCATTAAATTGTAAGGGAGTAAGTGCGCCTCCTTGTGAAAACATATCTATTATGACAGATTCTATTCCGTGACCATCATATGCTTCTATGTTTACTTCAATTATATCACCTCTAAACACGTTTAATGGTGAAAAATATATGGAGTTCATTTTTGGAGCCGAATTGGTTACTTGTATTGAGACTGTCTGATTAGTAGATCCCCATATGTCATTCATATTTATATCCACATCCATATCTCCAAATTCTAAACCATTATGATTAACCAATGTTGTCCAAATTCCATCTCTTATTACCAAATCACCATCAAGACCGGAATCTGATAGCGCTACGATTCCTAGGCCCAATGAAGATAAGTCAGCGTTTACGGATATCATATCGGTATCAACATCTAGAACAGTGATTTCTAAATGTGCGTTTCCTCCTTCCGTGTATAATATTCCTTCTCTAAATCGAACTGAGGAGTCCAAAGAAGTATTGATACTAGGAATCGTATTTTCATCTGAAGTTATTATTGAAGGATATATTATTTCATCAATAGATTGATGTTCAATAAAAAATGTACCGTTTTTATTCGAATCATTACTTAGTCCTAAATCTACATTCCGATACACATCATTGAGTAAACCTGAAAGTAACCCCTCGTTTATCATACTTCCATTCGCTAGTATCCCTGTACCATAATCGCCTTCCCAATTCGCAGTTGTAACTAAATGTGAATCAATAATTACTTGTTTAAAGTCAGTAATTGAAACTTCTAGCATTAAATTAGAATTGCCAATTAGAGTATATTTATCTCCAATGAATACATTTACGGGGCATAAGCCAGTTTCTCTAGATATTGGAGTAGAAAAAATTGATTCTGAACTAGGGGGGGTTGGTTGTATTATAGTAGGAGAGTTTGGAGGATATTCATTGTTTATTGAGCCATTATCTTCAACATATTCGTATTTTAATATCCTATTTTCCCAATCTTCTTGTGGCACTGTATACTCGTAAGTAAGATTATGTTCAGTATTTAATTCTTGGTTAATTGGCCCAAACGGCGTAGCAGATACATTGAACCATATTTCATTTTGTATTTTATCTGCCTCAAAATACTCACCACTCTCGTTTTGGTATGCACCGGAATCAATAATTTTTCTAACTAAGCCGAAGCTACCCTCTGCATCTCCATCATAAGTTCCATCGACTATAATTGTATCAACGATGGTTTCGCCCCCTTGGGATTCCATATGAATCATGGGTATGGTGCCATTTACCTCTATATATGGAGATTCAGACGCTATAAAATCAAAATTTCCTGATCCTTTCAATTTTAAGTACTGATCTGCGCGAAGACCATTTTCCCACTTCTCTCTAAAGAAAAAATCATCTAAATCAAAAGAAAAAACGTCCCCAGCATTTACTCTAAGGGTTAAATTAGCTTCTAATTGTGTATCTTGTAAACGTCTTACTCCATTTTCATCCAATGTTTCATAATAGAATACTGAAATTTCTCCAAAACCGCCTTGTTGACTATCATTACTACCTCCATTAAAGGATAACCAGCCTGATCCCTCTATGCTTATTCTTTCTGTTAATTTATTCCCAGTTAATGATCGGAGAATATAGGCATCATTAATTTGTGCCTCTATTGATAATTCATCTTCACCTTGAGTGGTTAAGATAATCGAACCACTACCAATCATTTCGAATTCTTGTTTTAACAATTCAAGGCCGTCATAAGTCTCATTTAACCAAACTTTATTCAAATCTAAATCTAATTTACCAATATTAGAACCATCAGAAATATCGAGTATTATCGAACCATTTCCTAGCTCATTTGATTCCATCAATGAACCAGTTCTTTTTTGCCAACCTCTTCCATTGAATGATAACTGTTGATTATCTTCATTCTCACCTTCGTCGATTTGCCAACTAGTTTCCCTAGTAATTTCATGATCGGCTATTGGCTGATTCCACTGAGTTATGCCGATTGACCTAGAGCAAAAAGAATCACTAGTTTCTAATTCAATTTCTATGGAATCTCCAAATCTCAAGACACTATTCAAAATAATATCTACATGCCCTCCAGCTATAACTGATGAAATATCATTTGATTCTAAGATATTTAAACCATTACTAATATGTTCAATTTGAACATTAACTCCACCTGGCGAGGTCCCATTGGAATATGGAGGATCAAAATTAACAACATATCTATGTAAAATTTCTGAAGAATAATTCATATCTTCCCAATCATAAATTACATCCCAATCAACAATTATTTCACAGGTAATATTAGAATTTGGTTCTTCTGCTCCTAATGAAATTGGAGTCAGGCTAGTAATCAATAATATTACAAAAACTAATGCGGCTTGAGAATTCATATCTACCATTATCCACGTTTTATTAATAGGACTATATCAAACTATTTTTCAAATGATTTAAATTTTTAGAAAAAAATAAAAAAATGATATTTTAGTAAATCAATTCAGAAAAGTGGTTCTTCATATCCATCATCAATTCCTGAACGTTCCCTCCATAACGATGTAGGTACATCATCATATACTCCAGCATATGGATCGTTGTCCTTTGTTTTGCCTTTATTTTTTGCAGCTTCTGCTGCTGCTAAAGCGAATGCCTCTGCGTTTGCTTTAAATTTCCAGTAATGAATTCTCCATTCACGGCCATCCCATAGGGTTGTTTCTTCAGATTCGGTAGTTAATAAATCATAATCTTGTAATTGATAGAATAAATTTCTATCTGTTGGCTCCAAGGCATTATCTATAATTCTATTAGAAAAGCCAAAGAATCCTAATGCATGTTCAGCTATATTTTCTGCTACCACGGTTTCCATTCCCATGTCGACTTTGGTCCTTATTGCCTGAGTAAGTTGTGCTAGTGTCAAACCCAATACATCGCCTCCAGTAATATACATTGGACGAGCCGCGTTATTTCAACCATGTCACTTAAAGTCTATTTTTAGTATTAAAAAACTCCGAAGTGATTAATCTCAATGGTATGGTCGGAGGGCTGTGAGAGATGATAAGCGACCTACATTTTTAGGATTAAATGAATTTGAAAATGGACCATTTGATTTAGTAATATTGCCAATCCCATTAGAGATTACTACAAGCTGGAAGGATGGGACAGCCAGTGGTCCGAAAGCATGTATAGATGTTAGTTCTCAAATTGAGTTATTCGATCCAATTTTAGGAAGGGATTTACCTTGTGGCTTATCATTCCATACAGCCAAAGAATGGAGTTCAGAAGAGAGTACTTTGAGGAAGCAACTTGATTCTATCAAAGAATATCTAAAACCTTGGTTGGATGGAGAACAATTTCCACTAATTCTTGGTGGAGAACATGGCATTTTACTTCCAGTAATTGAGGCATTGAAGGATACTGTCATAGTTGATAATTTAGCCGATTTAACCATAATTCAAATTGATGCACATGCTGATTTAAGAGATTCTCTAAATAATGAAAAATACTCTCATGGAACAGTAATTAGAAGATGTTTGGATGAAGGAGTTGGTAAAGTTATTCAAATTGGAGTTAGAGCTTACAGTAAAGAAGAGTTTGACTTAATTAATGAAGACGACCGAATTGAAACCTGGTTTGCTAGGAGTATAGTCGGGAGAAATAACAGTGGAAATAATTGGAAAAATATGATTGAAAGATTAAAAACAATAACCGGTTCAGTTTGGTTAACTTTTGATATTGATGGGTTAGATTCCTCATTAGTTCCCTCAACAGGGACGCCTATGCCTGGTGGCTTGTCATATTGGGACTCAATTGAAATAATTGAAGCTTTATTCTCTATCAAAAATGTAAATATCATTGGAGCCGATGTAAATGAAATAAATCAGGGAGGAAGAGATCGGATAACTGAATTTAATGCTGCCTTAATCGCTACTAAAATTATTACCTACCATGCCGTTTCTACTCAAATATAACATAATTCATGATTCTTACAATTTCTAATACATTGATTCACTAGTAAAAAAAGATTTATATTTAATAAAACTGAGGTTGAAGAAAGAAACTAACAAACCAATTTTATCGTAGAAATAATTGTATATCAATGACTCCTCGCTTAAATTGGAAATCATCATGAAATGGACAAATAATAATTTTACGGATGTTGCAAGTCAATTGATTTTACCTGTCTTTGAAGAAATCGATAAAGCTCCAAATAATTCTTTGATTGGACTAAATAGAAATGCTAGGAAAATGATAAAAGATGCATTTGCAAGTAATCAATTTGAAGGTAAAAACGGACAAAGAATGACGATTTGGACTCAAGAATGCAATATATTGTTAGTTGGAATGGGGAAAAGAGATAATATTAATAATAAATTATTTAGAAATACAGGAGCAAGGACAATGGCTGCTTTGTCTAAGAAAAAGGGAGTCGATATAACAGTCAGATTTACGACTAACTGGACAATAGACAAAATGTTAAATTTTGTAGAAGGTATGATGTTAAGAGATTATAATTTTGAAAAATATCAACAAAAAAATATAGATGATGAATTTAGACCATGGAATATTGATTTTCAGGCTAGTAAGAGATATCAAGATAAGTTAAAAAGTGGCATTGAAAAAATATTTGGAGTTACCAAAGGTGTGCATTTAGCAAGAGATTTGGGTAACGAGCCTGCAAATATATTATATCCTATGGAATTTGCAAAAAGGGCCCTAGAGTGGGCTTCAGATAAAGACAATGTTGAAGTTGAAGTTTATGATTGGAATAAATTACAAGATTTAGGGATGGGAGGTCTTGTTAATGTTGGTAAAGGGAGTGATAGAAAACCATGCATGGTTATTTTTACATTAAACCCTAAAGCAGATTTAGATTCTAGGAGACCTTGTATCGTTGGGAAAGGAATTACATTTGATACCGGCGGAATATCAATTAAACCTACATCTGGAATGTGGGACATGAAATATGATATGTGTGGAGCTGCAACTGTTTTTGGATTAATGGAAGCATTGTGGTCGACTGGATATGATAAGAGAGTAAATGGAATAACTTGCTTAGCAGAAAATATGCCAGGATCTGGTGCATATCGGCCCGGAGATGTGATTCCAACTTATTCAGGTAAGACAATAGAGATATTTAGTACAGATGCAGAAGGGAGGAATGTTTTGGCTGATGGCTTATGGAAAGCTGGAGAGTTTGATCCTGAGTATATCATAGATTTGGCAACATTAACAGGAGCAGTGGTTGTAGCTTTAGGGAATCAAATAACAGGAATGTGGAGTAATAATAATTCTCTTCAAAACAAATTAAAGAGGGCATCGATAATCGAAGGAGAAGATGTTTGGAGAATGCCACTAAATTCTCAGTTTGAAAAATATATGACAAATTCTGCATTTGCAGACGTCAGAAATGGTTCATCAGGAGGGAGAGCAGGATCATCAAATTCTGCTGCGGCTTTCCTCAAACAATTTGTCCCAAATCGTGATTACAACGAAGAAGAGGAGCAAATTCCTTGGGTGCATCTGGACATAGCAGGTACTGCATGGGGCCCAGGTGGAAAGGCTAAATCTGAGTCGGCAAATCCATTATTTCAATTTGGAGTATCTGGAGTCCATGTAAGAACACTACATAGGATGATTGAAGATAACTAAGAGTTGTCATCTTCCTCTTCTGAATCTACGACTTCAAAGTCTGCCTCAACTACTCCATCATCACCTTCAGTTTCATCTTCATTGGCTTGTTGTTCTGCCATTTCTGCTGCGGCTGCTTCATATATTTTTGTAGATAAACCGTGCATTAATTGCTCAACTTCTGATAGTTTTTCTTGTATTGCTGCTTCATCAATCTCATCCAAAGGTATTGCCTTATCATCATTCATGATTAATTTTTCTAGTTCATCTAACTTTTCAGTGACTGGTTTGGTATCTTCTTCTGATAACTTATCTCCCGTCTCTTCTATTGTTTTACGAGTTTGGTAAATTATACTATCTGCCTGATTTCGGAGCTCGACTCTAGTTTTCCTAAGCTTATCTTCCTCAGCAAATTTTTCTGCTTCACTTATCTTTTGTTGAATTTCATCTTCAGAAAGTG
This sequence comes from uncultured Candidatus Poseidoniales archaeon, assembly GCA_963968165.1. Lineage (GTDB taxonomy): Archaea > Thermoplasmatota > Poseidoniia > Poseidoniales > Thalassarchaeaceae > MGIIb-O3. Next base: position 13,804 of record CAXAFE010000015.1, read on the forward strand.
ATGTCTGACTTTCGATTTTTATTGATTGTTCAGTACCCGTGCCAAGATCTTTTGCAGAAACATTCACGATTCCATTGGCATCTATATCAAATGTTACCTCTATTTGAGGAACACCTCGAGGTGCTGGTGGAATTCCTACAAGATGAAATTGTCCTAAAGTAATATTATCTTTTGCAAATTCACGTTCACCTTGTAAAACATGCACTTCTACGGCAGGTTGACTATCTGCGGCAGTAGAAAAAACTTCTGATTTACGAGTTGGAATGGTAGTATTCCTTTCTATCATTGAAGTTGTGATTCCTCCTAGAGTCTCGATACCAAGAGATAGTGGAGTAACGTCCAGTAAGAGTACATCCGTTACTCCTTCATCACCAACGATTATTCCTGCTTGTAATGTAGCTCCAACTGCAACTGCTTCATCGGGGTTGATACCTTTGAAAGGTGCCTTTCCTACTTCTTTCTCAATTGCTGTTTGTACTGCTGGTACTCGAGTGGATCCCCCCACCAAAATTACCTTATCTACATCGCCTTTCTTTACACCTGAGTCTTTCATTGCACTTCTGGTGGGAGCCATGGTCCTCTCTATTAAATCTCCAATTAATTTTTCAAAATCAGATCTTGAAAGAGACATATCTAAATGTTCTGGTTGACCATCTCGCATTGTAATAAATGGTAAATTTATTTGAGTTGACGCTGATGAAGATAGTTCGATTTTAGCCTTTTCTGCAGCCTCCCTTAACCTACTCATTGATTGTAAATCCTTTGCAAGATCGATACCTGTTGATTTCTTATATTCTGATACTAGCCAATCGACAACAACTTGATCAAAATCATCACCACCTAATCGATTATCTCCACTAGTAGCCTTTACCTCTATCTGTGGTTGTCCATCGACCTGATATATCTCTAAAACGGAGACGTCGAAGGTTCCTCCACCCAAATCATATACTAGAATAGTCTGATCATCATCTTTGTCTACTCCGTAGGCAAGTGCAGCTGCTGTAGGTTCATTTATTATCCTTAGAACTTCTAATCCGGCTATTCTACCAGCATCTTTTGTTGCTTGACGCTGTGCATCGGAGAAATATGCTGGACACGTTATTACAGCTTGTTTGACTTCCTTGCCAAGATACTCTTCTGCATCGGCCTTTAATTTTTGAAGAACGAAGGCAGAGACTTCTTGTGGAGAGTAAGTTTCTTTGTCGATGGTTTTTGACCAGTCAGTACCCATCTCTCTTTTGACTGAAAGAATCGTTCTTTCGGAGTTGGTAACTGCTTGTCTTTTAGCGGTAATACCTACTAATCTTTCTCCATCTTTTGTAAAGGCAACTACACTTGGTGTTGTTCTTGAACCTTCAGAGTTAGATATTACTACTGCCTGTCCACCTTCTAGCGTCGCAACGCAACTATTTGTTGTGCCTAAATCAATTCCTATTACTGGTCCACTCATTTTTTCATCTCCATTTTTTTTCATATATACATTGTTGAATTTATATCGAATGTTACATCTAATATTCCATTATTAAATGTCCAATCAATAATTCGACTAGCTGTTTCCGGCAAATTAAATTTCTTAAAGGGCCTTAATTGAGTAGTTTTCATAATTTGTAGTGAGGTTCCAGAACTTGCTAAATTTAACTCCATTGATCGTTCATCTATATCCGTGTAGCGAGAAATATCTACTGTCAGATACATTTTATCATCATAGATTTGAAAATTATCTTGCTCTAAATCTTCATTATCTTCTTCATTATGGGTTTCTGCTTCCATTTCAACTACTGGTTCATCTACCTTAATATTGATACCCATATTTTTGATTAGATCGCTAAAGGCATCTGGATTTTTCATATTTATCATATGTTCCATCATTTTCTTAATGTCATTTGGGTCGATATTGATATTCATTTTATTAACATCCAAGTCGACATTTGCTTTGGCCATGTCCTCGAGATTCATTCCCATGTCTTCGAAGTTTTGTTTTAGTTGATTCATAAGTGATTTTAACATCTTAACATCAACATTCATGCCCATTTCTGAAAACACCTTAGCCATCTCATTTAGCATGTTTTCTTCCCAATTATCTTTGTTGGATTCGTTCATAATAATCACTACTGAACCTCTAGTTGTCTAGTCCGAGAACAGATGTATATATTAATCCAACGGTTTTCAGATTACATAGGTTACAGAACAACTCAACAAACGGATTCAAAACGTGTTATTCACTCGCGGGTGTTAAATGACTGAATCAGAGCATGATATCGCATTAGAAAATACGGATCGCATTAAGGGGCATGCGGCTTTAGTGAATAATGTAAAGGCCGCAGTTGCACTAGCAGGAGCGGTCAGATCAACACTTGGTCCTAAGGGATTAGATAAGATGTTAGTAGAAGAAAATGGTGAGACCATAGTAACAAATGATGGAGTTACGGTTCTGGAGACTGCAAAGGTAGAGCATCCGACCGCACAATTACTAATATCAACATCTTCATCACAGGATAGAGCTGCAAGAGATGGGACTACCACGACAGTTTTATTAATGGCGGAAATCCTGCAAAATTCACTTGAATTAGTAAGAATGGGCATTCATCCAACCGTCATTATCAATGGATACAGAATAGCACTGGAGGAGTCATTATCTGAATTATCGCGTATTTCGATGGAGATAAGTGATAGAGGTGCAGAAAAGGCAATTGTTTCAACATCACTAGCAGGAAAAATAGAATCTTCAATATCGGCAATACTTACAAAATTTGCATTAGAAGCAGCTGATTTATTGCCTCATGAAGGTTTAGGAGAAGATTTAGAACGATTGCGAGTAAAGAGGTTGCAAGTCAGCAATGGAGGAATTAAAGATTCCATGTTAGTTCATGGAGTGGTAATCCCTAAAACAAGATTAGATATTGAAACATCGTCATTTTCAAATGGTGGGAAAATTGCAATTATTGATGGAGGATTTGAAAACAAAAAAATTGATATGGATGCATCAATAGAGGTGACTAATGTTGGGTCACTAAAAGAGTTTCATGATAGAGATTTGGAGAAAATTGAAGAATTGGTAAAACATATTTCATCCTTAGATATAGATCTTCTCATTGTCAGAGATGGAGTATCGGAAAATGCTATCTCACCCTTAACAAAGGCTGGCATTACGGTATATCGCAGACTGGAACGACAAGATATAGAATTAATATCTAAAATGACAGGTGCAACCCCTATTAGGAATCCACTAAATATCAAAAATAACGATATAGGCCAATACGACAAACGAACAGAGGTGTTAATTTCTGATGTTAAACATACAACAATAGAGGCATCTAATGGTGTTGGAATGACTTTTCTCATACGAGGTTCGAGTCCGGAAGTGAGAAGTGAAGTAAAACGTGCTTTTGATGATGCATTGGGTGTCGCATATAGAATGAAAAACGAACCGAAAATATTGCCAGGTGGTGGTGCCACTCATGTCCATCTCGCTAGACATTTACGTGAATTTGCCACTAGTCAATCAGGTAGAGAGCAAATGGCAATTGAGGCTTATGCTGCTGCTATGGAAATAATTCCTAGAGTTTTAGCTGAAAATTCAGGTTTGGATCCCATTGATGCAATTTTATCTTTATCTGCAGAACAAAATAATAAATCTGAAAATGGTTTTTGGATGGGACTAGATATTAAAAATGGCCAAAATAGAAATATGCTTGAAGCAGGGATTTTAGACCCATTATTTGTTGCTAGACATGCCATAACAGGTGCCACAGAAGCAGCCATCAATGTCTTGAGAATCGATGATGTGTTATGGGCTAAACAGGATGCTCAAACTCCTGATTGGCAAAGTGAAACAGAACATGAAGATTAATTTGTTTGGCTCAAGTTATTGAGCATGGAATCAACAATTTTATCCAAATCATATTTAGGTTTCCAACCCCAATCCATTTGTGCAGTTGTATCATCAATGGAATCTGGCCATGAATCTGCATAATTTTGCCTCACATCAGGTTTAAAATCACAGGTAAAGCCTTCAACTTTATTCTTTACAGCATCTACTAATTCTTTAGCTGAAAAGGATAAACCCGAGATGTTATATCCTGCCCTAGATTCTCCAATAGAATTAATTGGGGAATTCATCAAGTCTAATGTAGCATTAATTGCATCGTCGATATACATCATGGGCAATATTGTATCTTCACTAACAAAGCAATCATAATGCCCTTGATTAATTGCCGCATGGAAAATTTCTACTGCATAATCCGTGGTCCCACCCCCAGCTGGTGATTTCCAAGATATTAATCCAGGATATCTTAATCCTCTTCCATCTACATCATGATTAAGCCAATAATCATTAATTAAATTCTCACCAATGACTTTTGTCTTCCCATATACTGTTGTGGGATTAAGCTGAGTTACTTGAGGTGCATGTTTGGGAGCATCGGGCCCAAAGACTGCGATGGATGATGGAGCATAAACTTGTAAATTATGATTTTTGGCCGTCTCTAATACCGAAACAGTGCCGCCGATATTTATTTTCTCACATAATTCTGGATTCTTTTCTCCAGTTGCTGATAAAACGGCACCAAGATGGAATATTTTTCTTATATCATATTCCGCTACAAGAGAGGACATTTTGTCAATATCAAGTACACTAAGTAACTCAAATGGGCCATTTTTAATTCCAGAATGACCAACTACTTCTCGTATATCGGTAGCCAAAATATTTTCATTACCGTACCTCTTACGCATTTCATCAACTAAGTCGGTACCTATCTGCCCTAGCGCTCCGGTGACCATCACACGATTTGGTTCCGGCGCGAACATACACGTCGGTATGGTACTGGATAAATGAACCTAAAGTAAGATTAATGTGTTTAGCCATAGCGAATGTTGATATGTCTAACATACACGCTTTTGACCCTGTTGTTTGTATGAAGTATGTAGTTGTCACCGGAGGAGTATTGTCAGGACTAGGAAAAGGAGTGACGGCTAGCAGCATAGGCGTCTTGCTTAAATCGGCTAATTTGAGAGTTACGGCCATTAAAATTGATCCATACGTAAACAGTGATGCAGGTACAATGAGTCCATTTGAACATGGAGAAGTATTCGTCCTTGATGATGGCGGAGAAGCTGACTTAGATTTAGGAAATTATGAAAGATTTTTGGATATCGCTCTCTCTAAAGATAATAATATTACAACTGGAAAGGTCTATTCATCCGTTATAGAAAAAGAAAGAAGGGGAGATTACTTAGGAAAAACCGTTCAAGTTGTCCCCCATATAACTGATGAAATTCAAAATTGGATTGAAAGAGTAGCACATATTCCTAGTGATGATAGTGATTTAGTGCCTGATGCTTGTGTTATTGAATTGGGAGGCACTGTTGGAGATATCGAAAGTGCTCCATTTGTAGAATCTCTAAGACAATTCCAGTTTAGAGTAGGGAGAGAGAATATATGTTTTGTCCATGTGAGTTTGGTTCCAGTCATGGGCCCTGTTGGAGAACAAAAAACAAAACCTACTCAACATACAGTCAAGGATTTGAGAGGATTGGGGATAATTCCAGATATTTTGGTCTGTCGGTCCGAAGTCCCGTTAATTGAAGAGACGCGTGAAAAATTATCTGCTTTTTGTCATGTTTCTCCAAATGCAGTTATATCTGCTCATGACGTATCTAACATATATCATGTTCCGATAATGATGGATAGGCAGGGAGTTAGCCAATTACTTTCTGATAAACTTGATTTTGGATTACCCGAAAAGAGAAAATTATTAGATGATTGGGAAGTAATGGCAAATCACGTCAGTTCCTTAGAAGAAGAAGTACATATCGCAATGGTAGGAAAATACACAGGATTATCGGATTCGTATCTAAGTGTAATTAAGGCTTTACAGCATTCTTCTTACAGTGTAGGTAGGAAACTAGTTATTGAGTGGATTGAATCTGTAAACTTGGAAGATGAGATTAAAAAATCTAACCCTGAAGTTTATGAGGATGCTTGGAAAATATTGACTAAAGCAGACGGCGTTTTAGTCCCAGGTGGATTTGGCAGCAGAGGGATTGAGGGTAAAATTATGGCAGCAAAATATGCCAGAGAAAATAAGGTGCCGTATCTAGGAGTATGCCTTGGTTTGCAAATTGCTACAATAGAGTTTTGTAGAAACGTTCTTGATATAAAAAATGCTAATTCGACAGAGTTTGTTCAAGACACAGCCAATCCAGTGGTGATTTTCATGCCGGAAATATCCAAAACGCATATGGGAGGAACTATGAGACTTGGAACAAAACCTACTCCATTCCTTGTTGATGATTGTAAAATACGAAGGCTATATGGGAATAAGTCTCATGTTGATGAACGCCATAGACATAGGTACGAAGTTAATCCAGAATTGATAGATCAAATAGAAAATGCAGGATTGATATTTGTAGGTAAAGATGAAACGGGACAGAGATGTGAAATTATGGAATTAACTGACCATCCTTATTACGTTGGTACACAATATCATCCTGAATTCAAATCTCGTCCAAATAGACCAAGCCCCCCATTTTTAGGATTATTAAAGGCTGCTTGTGGAATTGATATTTAATCAATAGAAACTGGTAAAACTCTCGTGGTACGATAGCCCTGTAAAACTTTCATATATTTTTTTGATGCAAAATCTGAATCCAAATCTTCATCTCCAGTTTCAATTCTCAATTTCCTAACAGTCATTAGTTTTGCAGGAGTAACTATTCCTAGAATATTATCAATCCCAACTTTTCTAATTACAGCTGGAGATAATTGTAAATTACCTCTGCCGATTAAGAATCCTTGCCCTCCCATGGGTGAAAGTAAAACTACTAATTCTCCATTATGAGAATTTATTATATCTAGTAGTCCATTTTCATCTAAATCTATTCCTATTAATTTTTTTCCCAATGTGGCATCTATACCAAGAGTTGTTAATTTAAAACCTAAAAATCCCCCAATTGTACCCAAAGTTCCTCCTGAACCCCATATAATTAATGTATTATCATTTACAAAAATCTCACCAATATGGTCAGCTAAGCCTTCAATAATTTCTTCTTCACCACTGACTTCAATTCTTTGTTTTGAGCCTTGCATCCATCTAGGGCTTGAAGGAGTCATGGCTTCAGCATAGAGTCTTACAACCCATTCTCCATTTCGATATCTTTCTTCATCCAAATCCAAAACTTCGGTACTTGAAACTAATAAATCTCCCCTCATCCATGCTGATAAAACCTCTGCAGCGGCCTTTGGCGATGCAGCAAAGGATCCAGAATACATCTTAACTCCCGTTGGTACGCCGATTATTGGAGTTTTAGAAACTTCTAATTTCTCCAGTTTGGCGATGATATCACGAGTCGTACCATCTCCTCCTGCATAAATAAGTAAATCTATATCATGTGAAATTATTTCTTCTACGGCTATTTGAGTATCATTAAAACTGGTATTTCCTTCAGATTCATGGGCCCTTATTATAGAACCAATGTCATCATCATCTGGGAACCAATCGGTTCCCATTCTTCCACTACTTGTTATCCATGTAATTTCATTAAATCGTCCTCGATATAATTTTGAAAAGTGGGTAAGAAAGGCTTTTAAACGTGGTCCAGACCTATCTTCAGCGCCTAATGATCTTGCTAGATCTGCTTTTCCATCTGACCCCTTGAGACCTAGTCTTCCTCCTAAACCTGCATCTGGATTTACAACAAGCCCTAACCTAAACATAAGACGCGGTAGGGATAGACGTTATTATCGCTACATACCCTTTCGGTAGCAATATGAGAGTAGTCGTGGCACTTGGCGGGAATGCACTATTACGCAGAGGTCAAGCTTTAACTTCAGAAAATCAGAGAAGAAACGTAAAGATTGCAGCAAAATCTATTGCACCATTAATTGAGAATTATCAAGTAGTAATAACGCATGGAAATGGGCCGCAAGTAGGACTTTTATCCCTTCAATCTTCAGCATATAAAGATGTCAAAGAATACCCTTTGGATGTTTTAGGAGCTCAAACTGAAGGTATGATTGGATATATGATTGAGCAGGAACTTGGAAATTTATTGCCAATAGAAATTCCTTTCGCCACAATATTGACTATGGTCGAAGTTGATCCCGACGATCCTGCCTTTGATTCACCTACCAAACCAATAGGTCCAATTTATACAAAGGAAGAAGCACATCAATTGTCTGAAGAAAAAGGCTGGACAATTGCAGCGGATGGAATAAGTTGGAGAAGAACGGTACCATCTCCAATCCCACAACGTATTTTTGAATTAAGACCTATTCATTGGCTTTTGGAAAAGGGTACTGTAGTCATTTGTGCTGGAGGAGGAGGCATTCCAACTATGTATAATAAAGATGGAAATTTAGAAGGCGTAGAAGTAGTAATCGATAAAGACAGGGCGAGTGCATTGTTAGCAATACAACTTAACGCCAGAGTATTGATTTTGGCTACCGATTCAGATGGTGTTTACTTAAATTGGGGGACTGAGGGTGCAATTAAATTGAATAAAGTAACTCCAAAGGAAATTGAAAGATATGATTTTGATGCTGGATCAATGGGGCCAAAGGTCGAGGCTGCTTGTGATTTTGTAAAAAAGACGGGAGAAAGGGCCGTTATCGGGTCTTTAATGGACTTAGAAAAAATGATTGAGGGGAAAGCTGGTACTCAATTCCTAATGTCTTGATCCATACTTTTGGAGATGTTTTGTATGAATGTCTTCATACGATGAGAGTTTCCCGCAGGCAATAAGGGGAATTCTCTATGTCAATGATTAAAGTTGAAATTGACGGTACCGAAATTCGTGACTATGAAGAAGGGGTTAGTGCTAATGATATCATAAAAGATGTTTATGGGCGTAAATCTGGGGCGGTTGCGGTATTGATTGATGGAATAGAAATGGATATGTCACAAGTCCTAAGATCTGATTGTAAATTAGACTCGATAAGTGGTGAATCTGATGCAGGACAGTATATTTTAAGACATTCATGTGCTCATTTATTGGCCCAAGCAGTGACCCAAATTTTTCCTGATGCTAAACCTACTATAGGGCCACCAATAGATCACGGTTTTTATTATGATTTTTACATGGATTCTATTGGCGATGATGACTTAAAGAAGATCGAAGGACGAATGAGAGAAATAATGAAGCAAAATATGCCTATTATAAAAGAAGAGCATAGTAATGATTCACTGCGGGAAATTTTTAAGGATAACAAATTTAAAATTGAAATCATAGATGAAAAGATTGGCGTAAAGGAGAGTTCTTCTGCCTACAGACAAGGTGAATTCATTGATTTATGTAAAGGCCCTCATGTATCAGCAACATCTCAACTAAGGTGGTTTAAATTAACGAGTACTAGTCAAGCATATTGGCGTGCAGACTCAAAGAAAGAATCATTGACTAGAATATATGGAATGTGTTATGCTACAAAAGATGGTTTGAAAAATAGAGAAAAGCAACTCCAAGAGGCTGCAAAAAGAGATCATAAGAAAATAGGTAAAGAAATGGAGCTATATATGATTGATGAAATGATAGGCAAAGGACTGCCAGTTTGGCTTCCCAATGGAGAAATTCTTAAATCATCAATAGAAAAATATGCTATAGAAATTGAAGAAAAATATGATTATCAGAGAGTCACAACGCCTGTTCTAGGAAAAAAGCAATTATTTGAAGCAAGTGGGCATTTACCACATTATGCAGAAGGCATGTATCCACCAATGAAAATGGATGATGGCGAATACTATCTTAAAGCGATGAATTGCCCGATGCATCACTTAGTATATAGTAATAAAAAGCGTTCATATCGAGACTTACCCCTAAGAATTGCAGAATATGGTACAGTCTATAGAAATGAGATGTCAGGGACATTGGCGGGGCTATTGAGAGTTAGAATGCTTTCAATGAATGATGCACATATATATTGTACATTAGAACAAGTAGCGCAAGAATTTGCAAATAATATAAAAATGGTCCAAGATTATTATACAACTTTTGGATTTGATAACTATTATTTTAGATTATCATTATGGGATCCAGAAAATACTGATAAATATATCGATCAGCCTAAAAATTGGGAGGCTACGCAAAACCATTTGAGAGAAATATTAGATGATTTACAAGTTTCTTATGAAGAGAGTATTGGTGAAGCTGCATTTTATGGCCCTAAGGTAGATATTCAATTCACTACTGCAATAGGAAGAGAAGAATCTATGTCTACAATACAATTAGATTTTGCTGCAAAGGAGCGTTTTGGCCTTACTTATACCGATGAAACTGGTTTTGAAAATGGAGAAGTATTCGTAATCCATCGAGCTCCTCTTTCAACTCATGAACGATTTGTAGCATTCCTCACTGAACAGTGGGCCGGTAACTTCCCTACATGGTTATCACCAATACAAGTACAAATTATTACTATTTCTGAGAAACATAAAGAATACGCTGATGATTTAGCAAATAAATTAAAGAATGCTGGAATTAGAGTAAAAATTGATACCTCTGACAATACAATTGGTAAAAAAATTAGAATGCATAGAGTCATGCGACCGGCCTATATGGCAATCATTGGAGATGAGGAATCAGAAAATAATACAGTGTCAATTAGATCTAGGGATGGCAGACAAAGAAATGGAATGACGGTGGATGAATTTATTCATGAAATATCTTTGGAAAATTCTGATCGTAAAACTGAATTAAGTTTGATACCTGATAACTGATTTTGATAGTATGATTGTAAATATTGCCGGATATAGATTTGTGGATCTCCACAATCCCGACGAAATGAAAAAACAATTTTTAGAAGAATGTTTAGACTTGGAGTTGAAGGGCACTGTTTATCTAAGTTTTAATGGTATAAATTTCTTTGTAGCAGGAACACAGAAATCAATTGATGAATATATTAAATTTATGAATGTAGATAATCGTTTAATCGATATCCCATTAAAAGTAAGTTATACTGGATACCAGCCTTTTAGAAGAATGATTGTTAAAAAGAAAAGGGAAATTATTTCCTTAGGACTAAATGAAATTAAACCTTCTGTACATACTAGTCCTTCCATACCTCCAAAAAAGTTAAAAAAATGGCTAGATGAAAATAAAGACTTTATTTTACTTGATACCAGGAATGATTACGAACTACGAGTTGGAACATTCAAAAATGCTATTGACCTTAATATCAAAACATTTAGAGGATTTCCTGGGGCAATAAAGAATTTAAAAGAGGATAAGAAGAAGCCAGTAGTAATGTTTTGTACTGGTGGAATAAGATGTGAAAAAGCATCAGTAGTTATGGAAAATGAAGGATGGGAAAATGTATTTCAGCTTGAAGGCGGGATTCTAAATTATTTTGAGGAATGCGGAGGTTCGCATTGGGATGGAGATTGTTTTGTATTTGATCAGAGAGTAGCTGTCGATTCAGGTCTAAGCGAAACAGAAATAGAGATGTGTTTTATTTGTAGGGAGCCTTTGACTATGGAAGAACAAAAATCAAAAGATTATGTGATTATGAAACACTGTCCATATTGTATAAATGATAATAATTAATATGTCTCAAAATTAAGAGTGTTTATTTAATTTGTTTACTTCGAAATAAAAAATATGACTGATGATACGGGTATTGAAAAACTCTCTGATAGAGAGATTATCGACTCGATGATAGTTTCTGCACGCTCCATAGTAAGGACATGTATGGAAATTAGAAATCATGAAGACGTATTGGTAGTAACAGATACTGAAACTTCAGAAATAGGTCGTTCTTTGTATGAAGCAGCATCTGAAGTTACTGACAGGGTTCTTTTGATAATGATGCCTCCTTCATTTAAACTTGGTAATGAACCTCCAAGTCCAGTGGCGGATTTAATGAGGCGTGTAAAAGTTGTCTTGATTGCTACTAAAGATTCTTTAACTCACACAAAGGCTAGAGTGAATGCATCTAAATCTGGTGCTAGAATTGCTTCAATGCCAGGAATAAGTAAAGAGATGTTTATTCTCGGAGGCCTAACAGCAGATTATAATGCACTCCAAAAAGAAATATCTGCAATGAATTCTATTTTTAGAAGGAGGAGAGAAGTGCATGTAACTTCCGTTTCAGGAACTGATATTAAATTTGTAACAGGAAGTAGGTGGATATTGGAAGATAATGGAATTTGTAATCGCCCGGGACAAGTAACAAATTTACCTGCAGGAAGAATTTTTGTGTTGCCAAAAGAAGGTACTATGAATGGTAGAATTGTATTTGATGGCTCATGGGAAGGTAAACTGATTGAAAATCAAATCATATTTACCATTCAAGATGGTTTAGTTACAACAGTTGAAGGTAGTCCCGAAATTAAAGAAATTTTTGAAGTTAGTAATAATAGTAAGAGAATTTCGGACATTAATTTGATGAAGACCGTAGCAGAATTTGGTTTTGGAATGAATTCGAGAGCCAAATTAGTGGGAAATAAATTAGAAGACCAGGTTGTTAGAGGTAATTCGTATTTTAGTTTTGGTGACAATACTGCACTTGGAGGAAATACAAGTATAGGATATCAAATCAGAGGAGTTCTAGAGAAAACTACAGTTTTATTAGAAGATATAGATTTAGTTATTGATGGTAAAATAATTGCCAGAAAGAGATGATATATTTGCAAAAAGTAGTCTTGTGGTGTAATGGAGAAATTCCTTCAAAAGATATAATCAATCATGTAATAAAAAAGGATACAGTAGTAATTGGAGTAGACGGAGGTGCTGATAAAGCATATTTAATGGGCGTAGAGATTGACAAAGTGATTGGAGATTTAGATTCAATTGAAGTTGATAAATGGGATGGAAAATTGGAAAAAATAAGTGATCAAGAAATAAGCGATTTAGGTAAATCTATTAATTATCTAATTAGAAATAAAATCGATTCTGTGAATATTATAGGAATTGATGGAGGAGATCCAGAACATATTTTAGCCATCTGGGGTAATTTAGCAGAGTTATCTGGGAAAATAAAAATTAGATTATACCATGAATTAAGAGTCACGGAAAGGATTCATCCTGATGAAGGTACTTTAGAAATATTCATGGAAGAAGGAGAAGAGTTTTCCATATTTGCACTAACACCTTGTGATGAATTTCATATTACTGGCTCAAAATGGGAAATGAATGGTGAATCACTCGGCCTATCCAGTAGGGGCTTACATAATTCTGGACTGGGAAATAAAGTAAAAATTACTGCTGACGGAATAATTGTTATTATTAAAGTGAGATGAAATTATTCATTTCCCGGATTCATAGAAAGCATCATCGCGATCGGCTTAGTACGAGGATCACTTTCTAATGTTAATTTCATAATTACTGCTAATGGTACTCCTAATACCATTCCCAACACACCCCATGCCCATCCCCAGAATGCTACGAGTAATAAAAGAACAATCGGAGACATATCTAATCTTTTACCAGCTAATTGTGGTTCTACCAGGCCGCCCCATAATTGTTGATTGGCTATTAATAATATTACCAGTAAGATTGCTGAACTGGGTGAAAGAATAATTAAACCTAATAATATTGGAGGTATAATTGATATCAGGGCTCCTATGTAAGGAATAAAGTCCATCATGAAAGTAATTGAAGCCCAAAGAAACCAACCAGGAATTCCATAGAGATAGAGGATTATGGCTGCTATAATTGCCTGTCCAAACGCAACTGATGCTCTCGTAAGAACATAAATATTGATGCTTTCAGATGATGCGCTAGCAAGTTTCGTTATCTTTTCGGCCTCTGTAGGATATGCTGCTTTAATACGCTTAGGAAGAGTTTCAGATTCCAGAATTATAAATAAAAGAAAAATTAAAACTGTTATGGAACTTGCCGTAAAACTCGCTAATGAACCAACAAGGCCAGTTGCAAAACCCTCAATTTTTTCAACAGTGATTAGGTCAATCAGCGCGGGAGAACTGAAAGAAAATCCAAATATTGTAGCATTATTTTCAAACCATAAAATTTTATCGCTTAATTTTGCAGATAATTCTGGTACTTCATCTGTGAAGGCCTGCATATTAGAAAACAACACGTTTGAAACGATTAATAAAACTGCTATGACTATAGATACAAATGCCCCATATGCTAAGAATGGATGTCCACCGATTTTTTCTTCCAACCATTGTGAAGGTGGTCTGATTAGGAAAAAAAGTAAAATTGCAACCACTAATGGTTGAATAATGGACTCAAGATTTTTTATTGCCAATACAGAAATTAGTAAGATTATTGCAATATTAGAAGCAGTATTGAATTTTAGTTTTCCTAATTTAACTTGATTTTCCATATTGTCCCCAAGCCTCGGAGAGGGGCATCATCATCAAGTTTTTCGCCATAAATATAATTATTTTATGATATTTATATATATTTTTAAGAAGTCAGATGCATTTTTTTTGAAAGTAAAATTATCAATTACTAGACGTCTCCCTGTAACTCCTTTGTCTAGTAAGGATTGTCTTAATTCTAATTCTGACAATATACAATTGGAAATTGACGTAGTATCTCCCATCTTGAATAGTCCTCCGACGCTATCATCAACCATTTCGGGCAGTGGACCATGATTTACTGTAACAACAGGAGTTCCTGAAGCCATTGCTTCTAGTGGAATTAGTCCTTGACCTTCATAGTACGATGGATATACTACTAAATCTGCAGAACGATACAGTTCGGCTAAATCTTCAAACTTCATACTAGATTCGATAAAAACTGAACCTTCCAGTCCTAGTTTTTTAGCTTTTTTCAATAATCTCGTCCTGAGGCCCCCACGGCCAACTATGACTAAATTAGTATCGGGAGATTGATGTTTTACCTTTGCAAAGGATTGTAATAAAATACCAAAGCCTTTTCTGGCTGCCAAACGCCCTACTGCTAGAAGTAAATTGGATTTTGGAGTAGAATTATATTTACTTCTAATGGATTTACTAGATACCATTGCATCTTCATCATCCCTGTGTAAGGGAGTAAACATATCAGTATCAACTCCCCAATGGATAACTTCACATTTCCAATCATTAGGTGGAGAGTATCTCGTTAGAAAATCGGCCTTAGTTGAATGAGAATTAGAAACGCATACGTCAGAATAATTAATTGCTATATCCTCAAAATTAGCATATCTATTGGCTGTAAATCTCATTACTAAATCATTTGGATTAGCCCAAACAGCAGATTCTTTATATTTTGCTGCGAGAAACAAGCCATCTCTTTCTCCAAGCCAAGATCCATGTAAAGAAGATACTACGGGAGCAATTTCATTTTTACATATCTCAAATTGTCTCTTATCCCATGATATCATAGGGCAGTGTAAATGTACAATATCTACAGGATTTTTCAAATGTAGAATCTTTAATGCCCTTAAAGCATATTTTCCAAAAGAGCGCGTAAATTCCATAGGGATTTTCTTCCAGGGAACTGTGATTACTTTGACACCTTCTATCGAAGGTGGTTTTGATGAACCTTTGCGAGTTATGATGGTGATTTTATGACCAAGATTGGCTAAAGCAGTAGAAAGATGGAATACTGTAGAGCCCATTCCTCCCCACCTTGGAGGGTATTCTGCGGACAACATTGCAACATGCATGATACTACTTCGAGCATTGCTAGTCGATAGTCTTTCAAGATAATGTTGGTAAATCGGCAATAGTATCATTCAAATTAGGTGACTTGCTCGGAGAGTATGTAAATTATGTCAGAAGTACTACCTGTTCATGTAACCGTTGTTATACCTACAAGAAATGAGGCGGCGGCTATTGTCGATACAATTCGGTCCGTACCCAATGATGGATGGTGTGAAAAATTAGATTTTCTGATTATTGATGGTAATTCGTCAGATTCCACTAGAGAATTGGCTGAGGGCGAAGGTGCAGAGGTTTATTTGGAAAAGAGAAAAGGTTATGGGCGCGCATATAAAACTGGATTTTCAATGGCATCAGGAGATATTATTGTCACAATGGATGCTGACTGTACATATCCTGGAGAGGAAGTACCAAATTTGGTTAAAAAATTAATAGAAGATGATTTGAAATGGATAACCTGTGATCGTTTAACAAGGGCAGAAGAAGGCGCAATGTCAGGCATGCATGGATTTGGAAATTGGACATTATCTACGACTGCTAAGTTACTATTTTGGTATGGAATTAAAGATTCACAGAGTGGAATGTGGGTTTTCAGAAAGTCAATATTTGAAAATGAGAAAGTTCGTCCAAAGCATGATGGTATGCCTTTATCGCAAGAATTTAAGATTAGGGCTAGAAGATATCTCGGAAAAGATAAAACCTTAGAAATCAGTGTACCATACAGAATTCGAGTAGGTGCAGCAGAAATAAATACATGGGGAGATGGATTATTGAATCTTAGAAGTCTATTTTGGCTAAGATTAGGAATATTTAGCAAGAGCACTCCTTGGGGAAAAGAAAACTAATTATCATTGTCCTTGTCAAAATTATCATCTAGTTCTCGTGGATCAAAGCCTGACCATGATTCAATTAATTCTAGATCTTTAGTAATTTGTATACGTCTATTATTAACATAAATAATACCCAATATAATCGAGGTTGTCATGAATATTAGTATCAGAGGCAATCCTGCACCCAGTAGCCAATAGAATGAATTAGCATCTTTTTCTGTCACTATTGGCACTATTTCAACTTGAGATTGGCTAACTGAATCTCCATCTATTGCCCATACTTCAACTCGGACCCAATTTCCTTCGGATACAATCCAATTCGTTCTGTAAGTCCATATATTGTCATTTGCAGTTTTATCGCTACCTAAGCCATCGTCCCTCAATGATATAGATTCTGAAATTCCGCCACTGATCACCTCACCGTTAACGATTTTAGTAGTTCCGTCAGCATCATCTAACGTGACAAAAATATATACTTCTTTGGGTTCATTTTGCTTTATAGAATCTACAGATATTATGAGATTGCTCACTACTGGGTAACTCGAACCGATTGTCAAATTTACTGAAGCTATATCTTTTGCACCTCTAGAATCTTGTACTAATAGATTAATTTGGATTATACCTGGATTAAAATTAATCATAATTTTCTCTTTATTTCCAATTATTGAACCATCATTCAAAAACCATTCATATAAAACAATATCATCATCATAATCAAATGAGGTTGAAGCATCTAATTCTAATATCTGTCCGGGAGGAATGTATTGGCCATTTATTAATTTGGAAATTTCTGCAAATGGTGCAGTCTCTAAAACTGAGATAGATTGATAATAAATTCTTTCCATTGAGTTGGAATCTGTAAGGACTATCGTCAGTAGGTGATTTCCAGCAGATAAGTAATCATTGTACCAGTAATTAACACTTTTATTATCAATTATGATTCCCATTATATCTGAATAAATACTAACTGAAAAAATATCTCCATCGGGGTCGAATGAATTTCTAAAATCAAATAAAACCGGAGAGTTGGATAAGACTGAAATATCCGGGGCAGGGGAATCCAATACTAATATCGGGGCAGATTCGATAATGTTAATATTTATCGGATTACTATGTACAACATCGATTCCATCATTTAGAATTAAGGTAATATTATGATTGCCGGCAGGTAATCTTGTTTCAAAACTCCAATCGGTTCCAATTGGATTTTCTAATATGTCACTTATCCAGAGAATACTTACTAAGTCATTACTGGAGAGTAAAGATGGGTTACAAATCAAATTACTTCCATTATTAGTTAATTCAGAACAAGATAAATCCCAATCTCCAGAGCCTGTGGAATCAAATTCTACTATATCTCCGGATTCTACCTCCATATTATTGGGACTATTGATTAATGCTATTGGAGGAGAGTTGAGGACTTCTATTTCAATGGAGTAAGATGTCCAATAACCTGCGTGATTTGGCATATTGTCACTTGCTCTCATAGTTATGTTATGCATTCCCTTAGACAAAGTGCCCAGCCATTCTATATTATTTGATGGAGATATACCCGAAGATAAAATACCATCAATATTGCTAATAAATTCATACTTAATGGCATCTCCTTCGGGGTCAGTTGTTGACGAGCCATCAAGTTTTACAATATTAGATGAGGTATTTAAATTCCTTAATATTTCCATTTCTGCCTTTGGTATTTCATTATACAATTCTACATCAAATGACCATGTTCTATTTTGATTAATCCCATCTGAGGCAAAAACGGTGACTAGAAAGTTATTAGGTGCCCCAATAAATGATTGGGTTATTTTTTCGGGACATATTGGCTCACCATCTAAATAAGATTCTGGATTATCCTCGTAAGATGTTTCAATCCAGCACCATAAATCTCCTCCTTCAGGATCGTAAGTACCTTCCAAAAATATTGTTAGATTTGCTGTTTGACCCAAATATAATGTCCCCCAAGATTCTATTGAAGGGTTTGTCCCAACCGATAGAACTGGAGGTAGATTTTGTAATTCTATTTGTCTGGTTTGATTAACGCAATGATTCACGATATCACAAACTTCCAAAGTTATTAGATGTAAACCATCGTTCAGTGGGCACACCCCAAATGAATAATCATAATTTACCATAAATAAACTCTTATTTTCTATAATTTCGGAGATTACACCTGGCCCACACGCCTGTAAAAGATCTCCATCTAAATTGCTTGTCCAAGAGTAATTAAGTTCATCATTATCCAAATCCCAAGAATTAATAGCATCAAATATAATTTCACTACTTGAAGAGAATATTAGATTTTTTTTAGGAGAATCCCAAACGATAAAGGGCGGTTGATTCGAAATATCTAATCTACATATTACTGATTTATCTGAGTCTAGTATGAATGAATTAGTATTATTATGTACTCCATCATATAAACATCCAATATCGACTGTATTATTTTCTGACCAACCAAGTTCATAAATCCATTTTTTACCAATGAAAGGTCCATAATTAAAGCGGCCAGAATATGGTTGTAAATCTAATAATTCTTCTTCAAAGATATCGAAAGAAATATTTATTTCTGCATATGGAATATTCATTAAATTTTGATTAATAGTTTGTAGGTCAATATTCCACATTATATCCATTATATTACTTGAATCACCCATTGAAGGGTCACTAATTAAAGATGAGGAAATCCATCTTAAGTGATTATCAGATAGTAAATTAAATGAATTTACAATACTTTGATTCTGTACTAATGATGAGTCTGTGAAGTTCACTATACTGTTAGATAAAGTTGGTTGGGAATCATGGCAATTTAAAGTTGTATTAGAAATAACAAGTTCTGTATGATCATAAATTGTAAAACAGCTATCTCCGGTTCCAGAAAATAAACTATCGCTAATTGACGAAGATGTTATTCCTTTTGCCGACCAACTAATTCCATCATTTATGCCCAAAATATTCATATTATTTATCACTGCATCTACTTCTACCATTTCTACAGCAAAAACACTATTATTGGAATAAACTGTAATATTATCCAACATTATAGTTCCAAAGTATGCAATATTTGAATTATCTACATCCAATGATGGGGCGACTTTGGTATCTTTTATTATAATTGAATTTAATTGTAAATCGATGCTATCCCTAACTACTATCCCATGATAATCTCCTATTGAAGAGCATGAATTACAACTAGTATTCTTACCTCCACTCATTACAATATTAGATTCATGAAATAAGATTCCTGCACCATCTTCGGGATTAGATTGATTAATTCCATTACCGATAGTTTGGACATTAGAAATTTCTACATTAGTTGAATCAAAGATATAAATTCCATTACGTGCATTATTTTGACTAACTATACCATCTATTCTAGGATGAAACTCTCTAAAGTCTATGCCATTTCCTTTGTTTTCTGAAACCAACCAATTGGAGCCAGAAACTCCACCTTTCATCATTAAAACTCCTGGCCCTGTAGAATTATTTACGATCAAATTATTTACTATTGCAGGACCTTTGGTTGACCAACTAGAGCTTCGAAAGAATAAACCTGCCCGATCGTTCATTGGAGCACCAAAGGAGGTTTGCCCATTATCTGAAAATGTAGCATTTTCAATTATTGTAGAAGAATCAGTCATATATGCCCTAAAACCAACAACTGGATTATTGTTGATAGTTAATCCATTTATTTTAACTCCACTCGTATTTACATCAAAGGCCGCATAGCCCAAACCTGGAGTTTTGGCGTTTGGGCCACCTGTACCTCTTATTTCTAGATTTGAGAATATTGCATTAGTTGGTAAATTATAATACTGACTGTGATTATATTGTTCGACCATAACGCCTCTATATTGACTATTTTCAATAGTTATATTTTCAAAAGATGGTCTTGTAATCCATTTTTGGGTCTGATGTCTTACAAAAACACCATTGTCGCAACGATTAATTTTGATATTAGAAAGTAATGGGATTGAGTCTTCTACCCATATTCCTGCTGGAACTGAAAGGGTCGCACCAGAAATATTAGAAATATTGATGTTAGAAATCAAACCTCCAGAATTTCCCCAAAAATTGATTCCCCTAGTAATTAGTCCATCAATATTTATTCCATCTATAACTGGTGCAGAATTGTATCCTATAGATAAGCCAATGCCATATCTCCAGGAAGTAGATATTGTATGCACATCTTGTCCGCCTTCTTTAATTGTTAAATTATTAATAGAAGGAGAGGCTCCACTGAATAAATCTACAGCTACATTATCTGCATTTAGTATTTCCAAGTTAGAAATTTGAGGATCACTCCCATATATCGTAATTCCGTATTTTGAATTAGTTATTGTTAAATTATCTATGACCGAATTTAATCCATTACTTGTAGAATTGAAAACTAAGCCATTATGATTCCCGCTTAAGGAGTTTAGAATGACTGGAGATGCTGATGTTCCTTCAATATTTATTCTACCATCAACATATATCTCTTTATCGTCACCCAGAAAGATACTTGTGCCTTCTTGAATTATTAGAATTTGTCCTGTTTCAATATTATAGCTATCATTAAGATAGACAGACCCTGACCAGACAGTAGTAGTTTTACCAGTAATTGATGCATATGCAGGGAGTATGCTCATAATAGAAAAAATCATAACAAAAAATAATAAAAATGCACGTCTTTTTGAAACCAAGGTAGGCTGGTGCATAATTCAGCGACTCAATTAAAGTATGTAATCCCTTATGTATAGTGATTATTGTATGACTCATTCATCGTAGAAGTCATAAGTGGATATTGAGGGGAGGCACATGAAATAGCATGAGTACAGCTTTTGTTTTAATTAGAGCAGCACCAGGGAGTGAGGGCGTAGTATATCAAAAACTTCTGGAAATAGATGAAGTAACTGAAACCCACGTAGCCTATGGCGAATATGATTTGGTAGCAAGAATAGATTTTGAAGATGAAAGAAAAATGGCTAAAACATTAATTGGAGTGATGAGGGCAATTCCCGGAGTCCAGCACACAGAAACTTTGATTGCAGTGGAGGCAGAATAATGCCTGTTGGATTTGTTTTAATCACTACCGAACCAGGCAAGGAATTGGAAGTAAGAGAATCCGTAAGTAAATTCGAGACGGTTGTTGGCCAATGGATTGTTTTTGGGATGCATGACTTATTTGTGAAAATTGAAGCTGATGATGAATCAGAACTAACTCGTTGTATAATCCAAGATATCAGGAATGTTTCCGGGATATTTGAAACAAGAACCCTTATTGGCACAGAGATATAAATAATTATATTAAATTTGAAATTAATTTTAAAATTTCATTAGCGGCGCTATTGCATTCCGATAGTCTGAATTTCGTTAGGGCCTCCCTCCAATGTGAAAGTTTTCTGTCAGGTTCTAAGATACCTTTCCAATACCATTTCTGAGCACTTATTCGCCGATATGCTGCTAAATCTTCACGGATATATTCTTGAGATATTTCATAATGTACTTTGATTAGCCAATCGGGATACGTAGATCCTGATGCTTCAAGAGTAATATGAACAAGATTCAATTTATCTAATAGGTTATCAGTTTTTTCAATTTCAACTCTTGCAGCTTCAATAGATTCTACAGAAGCGCTACCGTTAGTCCTAATGGCTAGTCGGGACCTTAAATCGATTATTTTTAGGCGTCGGTTATCATAACCAAGTTGAGTTTCTAATAAGTTTCTAGAATCTGCTGCTGCATGCAAATCTTGTGTTTCTAATGCTATTGAATTTTTTATTAAATTTAATGATAATGAGGCTATATTGCGATTTTCTTCTGGTAATTTACTTAAATTAATTAATTTAATCTTATTATTTAAACTTTTTATCAAATCCTTTGGCATGGGTCCGGGCAATCTATCGTCATGTAATCTTACCACTGCAGATATTTGATTCTTAATTTTCTCTGCAGGAGATAAACTATCTAATACTATAGAATCTAATCCTTCTGCAAGTTTGATATTTCCTTTTATCCTAGCTAGGCGAGCTAGGCGTAGATTTTTATTTAATCCAGATGGAAGAAATTCGATATGTAGATTTGCTATATCAATTTCTCCTCTTTCTAAAGCTATGTCTGAAGCAGCCTCTCTAAGTATTACTTCATCATTTTTTGTAATCGCTTCTTCAAATATAATTGCAGCAGATGAGCTGTCTTTACTTATTAATTCGGAAAAATTTGACATTAACCATTCTGAATCTATGGCTTTACCAGAATTTAATCGATAATGTGCTTCTATTCGTAATGCTCTATGACCTGATCTTTTAGACCATTTTTGGGCCATCTCAAGATGGAAATTTTTAGATTCATCTTCACTGAAAAAACTTCGTCGGACGTTTCGGATAAGATGATGAACTTCTAATTTGTCATCTTGCCATTTTAATATTGCAGAATCATCCAATTCGTTAGTTCCATTTAATGAAAATAATTCTCCTGGATTTAGAGGAATTGGTGCAATTGATAATTCATCTAAGGTTCGAATTCCTTGATCACTCAATTTCTTTAAAACAGTAGATTTGACATAATCTTGAACAGCATCGTTTTCTTCAGGAAGTTTTGTATCTGGAGACCATAGGTGCAATGCGAGTGGATGCCCCCCTAATGATTTTGTTATTTTTGTGGCCAAGTCTGAATCTAAATCTTGAGGTAGGATTTTTATTGCATCCACAAAATCTAAACCTTCCAAACGGATATTCTGAAATGTAATCAAATTATCGAAAGGACTTGGTGCCCTAACGACAATCAACACTGTTGCTTCTGTAGAAGATATTTCAGATATTAATTCGTTAGCTGAGTTAATATGTCTGCTATTTAGTTCTTGTATTTCGTCTATAATAAGTAGATTGTTTGGTTTATCAACTGCATCGGCAATCGCTTTTGATGAAGACATTCCTGATTGATTTGTCCACATTTTAGCAAGTGCAGAATTATCAGTATCATTGTCGCAGGAAGCCCATCTCAATGTCCAGCCTTTTTCCATCATTACTTCTGCGATATTCCTGGCTAAACTAGATTTTCCAATTCCAGGGAGACCGTTTAGAACTACATTTTGTTTTTTGGATAGTAAATTAGAGATATTAGATACCTCCAATGTTCTGCCATGCAAATTTGTCAATTTTGGAATTTTTCCATATATTCGATATTTCTTTATTTTATCAGGCAGATTTATGTTTGCTATAGTATCAATTCCTAGTTCTGTAATGTGAATTACTTTACGACGGCGTGAGTCTTTTCCAGATACTTGGGCATTTCTAGAAATCACTAATTTATCTTTTTCTAGTGAACTAAGTGGTTTATGCACTGCTGATCTAACTACGCCTAGTGCTTCTGCTATTCCAGGGAGAGACTGTTCCCTTGGTATATCCCATTTATCATCAAAATTACCTTGAAAATTAGATAAATGGGCAAGAATTTTCAATCTTGTCCCCGACACCATAAGACACGGGACGTGTTTAAGGTTCATGGGTGTTAACTTACTGCGCATCAACTGAACATGACAATTGACCCACGGAAATTAGATCTCCCTGCTAAACCGGGAGTATACCTTTTCCGTAGAAATGATGAACGAGTGATGTATGTAGGCAAAGCAACAAATTTACGCTCCAGAGTGAGGTCTTATTTTGCAGAAAAAACTGATCGGCTTATGATACCAAAACTTATTCAAAACTCAGAAAAAGTTGACTGTATAGTTACTCATAACCCCTCAGAAGCGTTGATACTTGAAAGAGAATTAATTAGAAAGCATAAACCGAAATATAATTCTAGATTAAAGGATGATAAATCATATCCATTTATTTCACTAACTAAAGAAGACTTTCCGAGGATTATCTATACGAGATTTCCTGCTAAGAAGGACTTAGTCTGGGGACCATTCCCCGATGCCGGTGCAGCAAAAAGAGTAATTCAACTGATAAGAAGGCAATTTGGAATTAGAGATCGGGATTGTCATGGAAAAGATGGTTGTCTAGCGAGTCATATTGGTTTATGCAGAGGCCCGTGTGTTGATCCAGAAGGATATCCAGAGAGAGTTAAGGCTGTTATTAAGGTCTTAGATGGAGATGGGGGTATTTTGATAGAGACTTTACAAAAAGAAATGGATGTCGCCTCTAAAGGGTTAAATTATGAGAAGGCAGCTGAAATTAGAGATATGATTAGAACAATTCAAACGACTATTTCACAACAGATAATACATAGTAGATTCTATCAAGATTGTGATGCTGTTGGTTTTTCTCATAGAGGAGATTCAGGGTCTGTGACAATATTACATGCTAAAAATGGTATTATTCAAGGTCAAGTAGACTACCCGCTGATACATAGAGGAGATATTTCAGAATCAGTTTCATGTGTTCTTGCCGAACATTATGCAAGTAGGAAACCTCCTAAAACTCTACTTATTCCATCTCCATTAGGTACGTCGCTAGAAGATTGGTTAACCGAAAGAAGAGGAGCTTTTGTAAAAATAAGAATTCCAATGCGAGGCGAATTGGCAAAGTTGAGGAATATGGCTGATAGGAATGCAGAAATGCATGTCCTAAGGCATGAAAAAAATCGTACAGGTAGTTTAGAGCAAAATGCTGCTAATGATTGTGCTAAACTTCTTGGCCAAGGAACAATGAATCATATTGTATGTTTTGACATGGCTCAGATGTTAGGCGAAGAGCGAGTGGGGGCATCTGTAGTTTTCAGAAATGGACGACCTGCAAAAAAGGAATATAGGACATACAGAGTCAAAACAGATGCTATGGATGATCTGAGAATGATGTCTGAAGTTATTGAAAGATGGTTAAAACGACAGGAAGAATGGCCGGACTTACTACTACTTGATGGAGGTAGGACTCATTTGAACACAATTATTGATGTTTTAGAGAAAAATAATGTCGTAAATATGTTTAATATTGCAGCTTTGGCGAAGAAGGAGGAAACATTGCATAGGCCTAGCAAAGATCCACTAATATTGACCAGAAGTGGAAGAGTATTGGTACATGCAAGAGACGAAGCCCATAGATTTGTAAATAAATATCATCGTAAACGTAGGGGGAAAAAATCATTATTAGATCCTTTAGAAGAAATTGAAGGGCTAGGTGCAAAGAAAATCCAGTCATTATTGAGACATTTTGGAGGAAGGCAGGGCATAGATCACGCGAAAGTTGAAGATTTAATGATAGCACCTGGGATCGGAAAATCTATGGCGAAGAGAATATATGAACATCTTAATGGTTGATAGTATGGTTAAAAGTAAGCCATTTGATAATTTAAAACAGATGATTTCTGAATATTTAATAGCAAAAGGAATCTCAAATACTGAATTAAAGGAATTTGAAGATGATATTCCCAATAAATGGGAGAAATTTTCAGATGTAATACTACTTCCCAACTCATCTTTTAAAAATACAAGATGGAGTATATACAAAAATGATTTGTGGAGAATTATTTCAGAAGCTCTCATGGTAAAAAGAATAGGGATAAATGGTGAAATTATTGGGGAAAAAAGGGAGAGTACAGTAGATATGGTGCTTGGAAATAATGATTGGGTAGTTCGAAAGGAAAGTGGAATAAAATATGGATATATGATTTCTAAATGTATGTTTTCTGCTGGAAATATAAATGAAAGAAAGAGAATGGGGGATGTAGGAGAAAAAGATGAAGTTGTAGTTGATCTGTATGCTGGTATTGGATATTATTCCATACCAATGTTAGTTTTTTCAAAAATAAAACATATGCATTCATGCGAATGGAATGAGGAGTCAGTTAAAGCCTTAGAAATAAATTTAGAGTCGAATAATGTAACTAATGGATATACGATTCATTATGGAGATAATAGAGTGACTACAAAAAATCTTTTTAATATGGCTGATAGGGTAATATTAGGCCTATTACCTAGTGCTGAAGAGGGGTATATTCCTGCTCTAAATGTTCTTAAAAAAATTGGAATTCTTCATATTCATGGCATAGCACCAGCAAAAAACCATGATAAATGGATAAATGAGACATTGCAAAAATTACAAGAAATTAGGCCAGAAGCTGAAATATCTGAAAGTGAAAGATTTAGGATAAAAAGTTACGCTCCCCACTGGGACCATCTTGTTGTTGACATTAAAGTTGAGTGATTTATATGTTAAATGACTGGCTAAGGCAAGCTTCAAGGAAATATAATCAACAATCACTTCTGAATAAGGATGGTTATAGAGCATTACTCCTGATGCCATTAGATACTTTGGAAATAATCATTGATTGGACTTTTAAATCGCTTCCGGACGAAATTCTTATTGGCCTAGATTCAGATAAAAATAAAAAAAATCCAAGAAAGGTTGAGCAAAAATATATGGGATATGATTTTCAAGATGGATTATTTGCTGGTCAAGGATATTTACTTGGTAAACCGCACTTAGTAAATAGAGGAGATTCCTTTTCAGTACACCACGTGCCTGAAGAATGGAATGATGGTTTATTTAGTAAAGAAAGAGGAGTTAGGGGCGGTAGGTTCACACATTGGTTGCACACTCATCCAAATGCTCCAGCAATACCTAGCACTGCAGATGCTGATGCAGCACAGTGGACTGAAGGTTGTGATATGATTCTAGGCATCAAGTATTCGCCAGAAGGCATATTACCTTGGTTTGAAGATATTGATGGAGTTAGAAGGCAACTTAACCCAATGGAGCAAAATGAAGAAACTGGTAATAACAAAAAGTATATTGGAATTGCCAAAACGGGCCATATGATACACGATTTAGAACTAATATCGTTTCATAAAAGAGGTTTTGCAGTAAATATAATCCTAACTGATAATATTGGAAATCCAATTTAGATTCGTTTTTGAATAATATTAATAAGTTTAATAAAAGGTGTTAAAATAACACTAGGTTTAAATGGTAAAGCATACATGAGGTACTGAGAGACATGGAAATATTAGCCATCTTTAATTGCCCTGCTTGTAGATCGCCATTGTTATATCAGGAATATATAACAAGAGAATTAAGAAGTACCACATGTATTACATGCGGCGTTGTATCATTAACTCTGGATTGAAAGATTAGGGTAATGGAAATAAATTATTTGCGTCCGCATCCATATAGTGCACAACAACGTCTTTAGATTTTGATGCGAGTACTAAACAGATATGGATTATGATTCTATGATGGTGTCAATATTCCTGCAAGAATCAATTGGACCATAAGTCCGATTATCATCAATATTGTTAGAATATGACAAGAAATCGCAAAAATAATTCGAAATTTGTGATTTTTTATTTTATCATATGGATAAATTCTATTCACCGCTTCATTACCTCCCTTAATTCCAAAGAGTACTCTAAAATACTTTGCGCGTCTTACAATTTCGAAACAAATCATAACACCAATAAAGACTAATATTGTACCAAATAACAGACTGACATAGTAATTGATTCCAAGAATACCAAAAATTGCTATGGGCAGGAATGTAAGGTGCATGTGAACAATGTAAGTCGGGTATACCGCCTCATTGAGATATACGAGTAACTTGTTTGGTTTATTTAATAACTTTGAAGCCCAAGTAAAAATTAGTAAACACCAAAACCAAGCATGAAAGGATTGTACTACTGACGCAATTGTTGCATCAATCGAGAATGCCGAGAATCCATCATTAATCCATCCACCTTCCATAACATTAGGGATATCAGAATTCGTACTTAGAACAAACCACAAAAGAGCGAATACTGGTGTGAGGACTGTAACCGGTATTCGAATTTTATCGATAACTGTAAAATATTGTTCCTTCGCAGAAATTAGTAGAAATCCGAACAAAAAATATAATAGATATCTAGGGAATTCCCACCACATTCCAACCTCTCCAAATGCCCACGGTTTGAATAAAATACCATTAATTGAAAGAATAATAGGAGGTAATAATAGAATTCCAAGTCCGTGACGAATTCTAAGAATTGATAGAATACATCTAACTACTCTTCCTTCAGGATTATTACGAATATGGGCGAATAATGGTGTGAGAAGAATCGAATAAATTAGTAGATTATAAATAAACCAAAGATGCCCATAAGGCATATTTTCAGATCCAGGAAAAATACTGAACAAAAGCAATAATGTTTCGAATTTAAATATTCCAAAGAAAAGGATATATGTAGTAAATAGTAATGGTATTCCCAATCGGATTCCTCGTTCTTTGACATATGTTTGCCACGTTCTTCGACGAAAGGCGAATGCAGTCCCCATTCCAGATATTACAAACAGTGCTGCGAGTCGCCATTGGTGCATAACACCGATAACAATGTACAATGGGATATTATATATTTCCATGCTACTACCCTCTCCCTTAAGCTGCCCGAGAGAGAATACTGCATAGTGGAACCAGATAAGTAAACCAAAAAGAATCACTCTAAGCCAATCAATATCGTATCTTCGAATATTTGGTACATCAGAACTCATAGTTATTGATGTTTCCACGAATCTAAGGGTGATGTATTATTTTTTCATATTTTTGTATAAATTTTAATAGAATAAGATTTTATCTAGTCTGAGAGATTTTAATTAGTCATTAATTATGGATTAAACTCAAACCTTGATAAAGTTAGATATCACACAGTGAATGATTTAACATTACAAGACTTGAAATAAAATATTAAATCCCAAATTTATATGAGCTTTGACTCTGATTATGAGCCTTTCTTTCAACCGCCAGGTTGGATTATTGGCCCCATATGGGCAGTACTATACACTTGTATAGCGTTAAGTTTCAGCAGTACTTTTAGTAAAAGAGAAGATTTGGAAAATTACTGGTTGATTTTATTTTTATTTATTATCCAATTATCTCTGAATTTAGTTTGGCCATCAGTATTCAATTCAGAACAATACCTCCTATCATTGATTATGCTTATTTTCATGATTGTTTTTACAATAATATATGCATATATGATTTATGAAGTAATTCCCAACGCATCTATGTTAGTATGGCCTTACATCGTATGGATTATTTTTGCTGCCATCATTAATATCGCTTATTATCTAAATGCAATTCAATAATAGGCTTTTCTCAATCATCATTTTATTGAGTATAATCTAAGATAAAGCATCAAATACTGTAGAAAAACCATACCATATACTCATAAATTTTTGAGTATAATGTCAGATATTTGTGGCGAATTATTGTTTGAATTGTGTTTTACAATCTTAATTGGTATATTGATGAGAGGTACTGGTATGTCTGAATCTGAGGCAACTACTTTTTGCTTTATCATTATAATTCCATTTACTTTCTTTGGAGGGAGAAGTATGCTTAGTAAGGAGGCACATCTCAACACGGATGGAGATGGTATGATATCAGACGAGGAATGGGCGGATGGTGATGGATATGTTTCGGAAAATGAGAAAGAATTTCTTCCGACCGAACTGAGCACCTCTGAAGATGATTCATGGTGGGAATCAGATGATTCGTCTTAAATTGAAAAGTTACTAATATGATCGTAAAATGTGCTATAGAGGATTAAAGATACGAATCATTCAAATTATAATATGACTCCTCTATAGCGATGGCAAGCTCTGAGATTGACTTACCTGCAGCGATTATCGAAGGAGTATATGATGGAACAGTAGGTCGTTTGGATAGATGGTGGTGGTGGAAAGATTGGTTAAAGCCACTAATTTTCTATCTTTTACCTTTCATTCCCATTGTATACATTGGTGGATGGTATTTCGGTTATTTTTGATACATATTAATCATTTTAAGTTTGAAATTCCGCCATCAACATGTATTGTTTCACCTGTAATCCAGTCAGGGGCTTCACTAGCTAACCACGCAGCTACGTCACCAACTTCCGAAGCTTTGCCGTATCTTCCGATTGGATGTCTTGCGTTACTAATTTCTTTTGCAGCATCTGAAGCTAATAAATTTGCAGATAATGGGGTATCGGTCAGTCCTGGAGAAACAACATTAATTCTTATTCCTCTTTTTGCATAAGTAGCAGCAGCTGCTCTAGCTAATCCTTCTAATCCGGATTTAGCTGCCGCGATTGCACCATGATTTGGCATTCCAACTGTCGCTGCTGAGGATGAAAATAGTATTATTCGACCACCCTTATCCTTCATCATTATCCTAGCTGTTGAACTAATAGTATTATGAGCAGTTAGAAGATTTTGATTTATTGTTTCCATGAACTGTTCCGAAGAAGTTGCATGAGTAGGACGTAAGAAAATAGATCCTACTGCGAGTATTACTGCATCTATTTTTTGATGTTCTAATTTTATCTTTTTTGCAGTTTCTTGCATTAATTCACTGTTTCTTGCATCTACAGGAATAGTAAAGATATTTTTTTCCTTGGACAGTTCTTGAAGATTATTTTCATCCCTGGCACTTGCAACTATGGTCCAACCTTTATCACTCAAATTAGAAACAACATGTTTCCCAATCCCTCCACTAGCTCCTATTATCCATGCAACTTTATTATCTGTCATACTATTATCTCCTTTCCTAATCCTAATCCTTCTCTGAACTCATCAAGAGATGGGCCCATTTCCTGAATTAACTTAACATCTGGATGGGTGCGTATTACTAATCCATCCATATACATTAATGATCGTATAATTGGAAATGCTTCTTCTCCAAAATCTGCGCCGGCTTCTTCCACTGCTGCCCTTACAGTTTTCATCATAACTTCAGTCAGGCTTTGTTCTCCAACTGATTTATCTTCAAAACCATCATAAATTGCAGCCATTTTACTCTTAAATTTCAAAATTTTATTTTCTGGAGGTCTAGAATCGGCAAGGTTCAGCAATGCTTCATATGCTTCGTCTTTGGAGTCTGAAGAAAGGTTTTCAAAAAATCTGAAAAGTGAGAGACTGATACGTTTGGGTGCTTCGCAAATTGCACCATTATCTATGAAGACAAAATTTCCATCTTTATCTATGATACAATTACCCGGGTGTAGATCTCCATGAAATGTCCCTATTCCAAACATGAATGCTCCATGAATTCTAAAAAGTTCAATCAAATAATCCCATTCCAAGCTTTTGGTGCGAATTCCTTGTTCTAATGTTATGCCATCAATAAATTCTGAAACTAAGACGTCTTCGTTGGATAAATTATCCCAATATTTAGGAAACTTGAGTCTGGGCATGGGGAAATCATCCCCAATGTCTGATTGAATTTTCTTTAATTTATTCCCACCTTCAATCTCGTTGATGAGATTTAGTTCTCTTAGAGTGTAATCTTCAACATGATTTAATAATGCGATTGGATTACCGACTTTTCTTAATTTTGGAGAGAATAAAATTAGAATTTTTAACCATCTTTTCATTCTATAGACATCTTTTTTAAATTTATTTTTATGGTTAGCTTTGATAATTTTAACGACTACTTCTTCGCCTGTTTTGAGTCGTGCTCTATGTACTTGGCCAACAGAAGCTGCAGCTAATGGTTCATCATCAAACCACTCAATAGTACTGTGAAACTCTTCAGAAGCTTTTTCTTTCAAAATAGTCTTCACATCTTCACTTGGTATTGTAGATGCTTGTCCATATAATGTCTGAAGTTGTTTACACTTTTCTATTGATAATAGATCAGGCCTTAATGCGAAAATCTGAGATAATTTTACTGCAAGTAGCCCCTGAGATTGGATCCAAGAAAGATTAGCTTCCTTTTTTCTAAGAATTTGATACATGAATCTACCAAATGTAATGAATCTCATATTTGTCCTCCGATTGTATGATATAATTGATAGTAATAAAAAAGATTATTAAATTTAGTTTTCATCTGATAATATCAAATTGTATCTGCAGAATTCTTCAGAGTCTTCTGGCGAGGCAATTCTCTCGATTGAAACTTCATTTATTGCTGAATAACGGCTCATCAAAGTTCCTTCGATTATACCGTCGTCAAGTTCCCAAAGAGGAAGTTCATCGGAATTTTTAACATGTGAAGATAAGTGTACTTTAATGTGGAAAGTTGGGTCTGAATCATAGTTTAATTCTCCTAAACCTGCATATTCGTACCAGTCCATCATTTCACTAAGAAATTCTACATGGCCTTCTATTTTTCTAAGACTAAATGCCAATTCTTCCCCTATTCTGTTTCCTACTTGTCGTAATAGAGAACCAACGTCAATTCCAAACGTGCTTAAGCTTGAAATACCACCAGTTCCTAATTTTCTCCTAGCATCACTAATTTCTAAACCAGATGCCATAAATGCATCTAAATTGAAGGGAGTGTCAGATTCCGGTAATTCTTCTGATATTTGTAAAACATCACGGATTCTATCTAAGAATGATCCGCCATCTAAAGTTAATTTTAGAGGGTCGACTATCCTTTCTTCGGTAAATCTCTTAGAAGCTAGATCAAATGGAATCGCCTCTTCCCAAATACTCTCAATAAGATTTCTTTGAGATTCAGCAAATGGTCCAGATTCTATCAACAGAGCAGCATCAGTTTTACCTCGGCCGACTGGATTATCTTCTGTGTTTAGATATTGGATAGCTTCTGATGCATCTACGACTGTACCTTGGGATTCTAAATCATCGCTATGTCGGACTTCTATCCTTGAATCTAATTCAGAGAAAAACCTAATTGTCCTTCTGTCTAATTGTGCAATAACCCTTACCTCTACTCCTCTATCAGCTGCTTTATTTACTTCTGAAAGAGCTGTGCTTCTGCACAGGTGGAGGATCCCAAATTTACCTAATGTCAAAATTAAGGAGTGTTTTGAATCTGCTGCCATTTTTTCCATTTTGGTAAAAATATGAATTCTTTCCTTCAATACTGCAAATTTAGGTTCTATCTCTGTAGTTTCCTTAATTTCATCTTGGACATACTGAGAATTTCCTTCTTTAATATCTTGAAAACCTTGTTCTATTTTGGATAATTGCTCTTTACGAATATTGATTAAATGTTCTAATACATTTTTTAGAGGAGGGCTAGAAAATTTCATTGGTCGATCGACGGTTACAGTAACAAGTCCAGTGCTTTGCAGTCTTTCTAGTGAATTGTATGCATCTAAACGAGTGGTGCCCAACTCTTTTGCTAATTCGCTTGCTTTAAGATTGGTTTTAGTTGAGAGTACTATTACTACCTCAGCCTCTCTTTCGCTCAGTCCGGCATCGACTAGTAAGGTTGTCCAATTCATGGAAATCCGGCTCCATCAGTAACTTTACTCATAGCAGAGAGGATTTTAGCAACATGTGTCCTAGGCCTGAATAGCCAGTCATATACATGATGGATAGTGTTGTCAGGACCTAATAAAAATGTTGATTTGGCAGGAAATACTCCTAGGTGTGTTGCTACCTCATATTCACTTGCGACTTTTCTTCCTGGATCTGAGAGAAGTGTAAAAGGTAGTTGTAAATCTTCCTTGAATTCTTTGTGTTGTTCGACTGAATCTTGACTTATTCCGATAACTTCCACGGGAGGAGTTAAAGAGCGAAATAAATCATATTGATCTTTGAAAGACAAACATCCTCTTTTGCAAGTTGGTGAACCATCTTTGGCATAGAAGAAAATTACTTTCCATTGGCCATCTAGATCGGACAGTGAGAAATTATCATCCTCACTAGTTTGTAATGAGAATGGTGGTGCTTTAGAACCTATTAATGACGACATATTACTTACCTCTTATTTTTAGAATTTTAACCCACTCTAAAAAAATTTTAGAGCATGTGCCCCATTCTACTTTTCTTGGTTGCAAGATAATCTTTGTTAAATTGTCCTATGCCACTGATGTGTTCTTTTCGTTCGGATACTTTGATGCCATTTTCCTCTAACCCTTGAATTTTTAATGGGTTGTTAGTCATCATTCGTACTTGTGATATTCCCATATCTTTCAACATCTCTGCAGCTATCGAATACTCTCTGGCGTCTGCCGGTAATCCGAGTGCTAGATTTGCATCAAGCGTGTCATATCCTTCATCTTGCAAAGCATAAGCTTGAATTTTAGAATGTAAGCCAATGTCTCTGCCTTCTTGTCTTAGGTAAAGTATGGCTCCGGTTCCTTCCTCTTGGATTTTTTGCATTGATAGCCTTAGTTGGGGGCCACAGTCACACTTCATTGACCCAAAGGCATCTCCTGTCAAACATTCTGAGTGAATCCTAATGAGGGGAGCGGTCACTGATTTGAGATCGCCTGCGTAGAGTAAAGAGTGTTCTTTACCTTTAGAGTCAACCGTGACTCTAACCCTAAAATTACCATGCTCCGTTGGGAGCGTGGCATCGGCTTCAATTTCTATTGGTTCAGCTTTATCCTTTATTTGGATTGTCATATTTGCTGAACAAAACATACTGCTTATCAAAGGATGTTTATTTCCATTACCTTTTATGGATATAATTATGCACAATTCAAAACACTTACTTATAGGTAAGTAGTAAGAAGATGGGATTTGTTAGGAGGTCTTAGATGGATTCACATGAACCAAAAGAATCAAGGATTCGCAGACTTAACACTCTGGAAGTTAATTATGAGGGAGATTATATCTTATACTGGATGACTTCATCTCGCAGATATCACTACAATGCAGGCATAGACAGAGCAGTAGAATTATCCCTACAACTGAACAAACCAATTTTAATCGTAGAATGTATGTCGATTAGGCACGAATGGGCTAATGAAAGGAATTTGGCATTCACAGTCCAAGGAATGTTGGATAATTCCAAGGTTTTCAAGGATAAAAAGATTACATATTTTCCATGGGTAGAGACTCATAAAGATGCAGGCGATACATTACTCGCCAAACTTGCAGGACATGCTTGTTCAGTAATAATAGATGACTATCCTACTTATTTGCCTAGACTTGTAATGGAAAGGGCGGCTATTTTGTGTAAAGTGCAATTAGAAGCTGCTGACTCAAATGGAATTCTGCCTATGTCATGGGCAGGAAAAGAACACATGACCGCGTACTCTTTCAGAAAACACGTTCAAAGGAGCATGGCAGATGCTCTCCTAAATTTACCATCTAGAAGTGCAATGGAAAAAGTCACTAAGGATTTGAGATGCGACGAAAAAGAAATGGCGCCCTTATTTGCAGCGTTAGAAGTCAAATTCACTCCATTGGAGTGGTTATGGAGAGTAGGAGAACATGGTAAAATTTCGGAAGATGCAATGGCTCCTTTGAAAATCGATCACGAAGTAAAACCAGTCAGAAGTATGCAAGGAGGTCGATTTGAAGGTACAAGGAGAATGGAAGTTTTCCTAGAAATAAATCTAAAGAGGTACGCTACAGATAGAAATAATACTGAAGATCCTGCGGTAACTAGTCTATCGCCTTGGTTCCATTTTGGACATATTTCCACTATTGAAGTAGTTGTTCAATTACTTGAAAGGAGTAACTGGACCTATGATATGACATGTTTCGAAGATATGGGTAAAGGTACTCGGTCTGGATGGTGGGGCCTCCCAGAAAGTCAGGAGTCATTTCTCGACCAAATTATAACTTGGAGAGAGTTAGGTTTCAATTTTGCGCATTACAGGAGAGATCACAAATCCATAGATTCGATTCCAAACTGGGCTAAGAAATCATTGAAAGAGCATTCTAATGATGAAAGAAAACCATATACATTCGAAGATATTGAAAATGCGAATACTGACAATGATGTTTGGAATGCTGCACAAAGAGAGTTATTGCGTACTGGTTTGATTCACAACTATATGAGAATGGTTTGGGGAAAGAAAATACTGGAATGGGCTCCTGATCCTAATACAGCTGCAGACTGGATGATCAGAATTAATGATCGATGGGCATTAGATGGCAGAGATCCTAATTCATACACAGGAATATTCTGGGTTCTCGGAAGACATGATAGGGCATGGGGGCCTGAGAGACCTGTGTTTGGCAAAGTTCGTTACATGACGACCGAAAGTGCAAGAAGAAAATTAAAACTCAAAAATTATATCAACAGATGGTCAGAAAACGCACCATTGCCAAAAGATATTCAGAGGTTATAAAATGCCAACAAACTACAAACATGAGACAGTTGTAAATGCAGACATAGATACGACTTTTGCATGGTTTGAACATGAAGGGTCATTTAGAAGATTGATGCCTCCATGGGAAGTAGCACAGGAAGTTAGAGCTGATGATTCTTTAGAAGTAGGTTCTCAAAGGGTATTCAAGTTTCCAGCACCAGGAGCACCTTTCATTAATCTAAAATGGGTTGCAGAACACACCCAATATGATAAACCCAATTATTTTGCTGATACAATGGTCAAAGGGCCATTCTGGAAATGGAATCATGACCACTACTTTAACGAGGAAAACGGAGTAACTACAGTAGTTGATGATGTGACATACAGTGTACCATTCGGACCATTAGGGATGTTAGTTGACAAAGTACTAGGAGGATCTTTAGTTACAGGACGTATTTCATCTATGTTTAAAGCAAGAGAGTTTCGTCTGAAAAGAGATTTAGATAATCATGCTAAGTTTCTTGATATGCCAAGAAAGAAGATATTGGTAGTTGGATCATCAGGGTTAATCGGAACTCAATTAGTAGCTTTCTTAGATACAGGAAATCACGAAGTTTGGAGATTAGTTAGAAGAGCTGCTGATTCAAATAAAAATGAAATATCTTGGAGTCCTGATAAGGGCGAAA
This sequence comes from uncultured Candidatus Poseidoniales archaeon, assembly GCA_963968165.1. GTDB lineage: Archaea > Thermoplasmatota > Poseidoniia > Poseidoniales > Thalassarchaeaceae > MGIIb-O3. Next base: position 50,783 of record CAXAFE010000015.1, read on the forward strand.
TAAATGCAAAAGAATTAGAAGGTTTTGATGTAGTAATCCACCTAGGTGGCGTAGGAATAGGCGACAAGAGATGGAGTAAAAAGAGAAAAGTAGCAATTAGGGACAGTAGAGTAAATAGTACTGAATTACTAAGTAAAACATTAGCGAGTCTTGAAAATAAGCCTGACTTATTCATGATGGCTAGTGCAATTGGTTACTATGGAAATCGCGGAGATGAAGAATTAGATGAGAGTAGTACTAGTGGAGAAGATGGTTATTTCCTAACTGATGTTTGTAAAGAATGGGAAAATAGTGCAAATCCAGCTAAGGAAGCTGGAATAAGGACAGTTCACATGAGAACAGGTATTGTAATTTCTGCAGTCGGTGGAGCTTTGGGTAAAATGTTATTACCTGCTAAAATGGGCGGAGGAGGCCCTATAGGAAGTGGAAAGCAATGGATGTCTTGGATTTCAATGGATGATCAAATATATTCCATGTATCACTTAATGATGAGTGAGGGAGTATCCGGTGAATATAACTTAACAGCTCCAAATCCAGTAAGACAAAAGCAATTTGCGAAGGATCTAGGCAGAGTCTTGAGAAGACCTGCGTTTGCACCTCTTCCAGGGTTTATGATGAAAATTATGTTTGGAGAAATGGGAGTAAGGCTCACCTTAGACAGTCAAAGAGTACTTCCAAAGAATTTACAAGAATCGGGATACGAATTTATTCATACAGATCTTCAATCAGCGCTAAGTGATTCACTAGGTAAGTGGAGATAACTAAATGGCTGATGCTCATGCGTATCTTTTAGGAACTAAATTTCCTAATTTTGAATCCCATGATGATGAAAATAATCTAGTTTCTAATGATAATATAGTAAATAAATGGACTGTCATATTTTTTTATCCTAAGGATGAATCTCCAGGTTGCACATTACAATCATGTTCATTCAGAGATAGATATGAGAAATTCAGTGAAGCTGGAATTTTACTATACGGTGTTTCTTCAGATTCTGTTTCATCTCATAAGCGATTCAAGAAGAGATATAAATTACAATATCCGCTATTAAGTGATAAGGGCGGAGCATTAGCTAAAGCACTGAAATTAAAGAAGGACTTTGGCTTCTTGCGGGCAAGAGTTACATTCGTAATAGATCCCGAAGGAATTATTGCCTTTGCGCATACCAGTCAGCTAGGAGTTACTGGTCATGTCAAAAAAGCATTGAAAGTAATAAAATCTAGGGAAGTTGTTGCATGAAAAATCCATTTGATAAATTAAGCGAAGTATCTGTTGATAGGCCAAAAACTGTGATTGCTGTAGCAATTATAGGAATACTAGCATTATCCTCGTTTGCTCAATTCATAGTTTTTGATAATTCCGAAGATGCTTTTTGGCCAGATAATGATACTACCTCACTGCTGTATGAAGTTGAAGATACTTACAATGTTGATTTAGATTTAGTTAGATCGATTATAAAATTTGATGGAGATTTAGAAGATGAGTCTACTTGGACTATGCTTGCTAATGTAGAATCGCAAATGCTTGGATATGAAGAATTGACTCCTTATCATTATGGGTTGTTTGGAGGATCTCCCAACTCGGGGCCTGCTAGTTCGGTAATGTTCTGGCTACAAATACAAGATCCCGGATCAGATACTTGGTCAGTAGAAGTTGAGACTGCTCTGATGAATGTTATGACGTCTGATGATGAGAATTTGAGTTCAGCAGTTGGAATAGCAATGACTACAATGGCTAATGTTCCATCTGTAGATTATCCTAATTCTGAAGATTTAGACTTATGGAGTGAAACTAGTTCAATCAGAGGAACCCCGAGTGAATGGCAAGCAAGAATGGATTCTGGAGGAAATAATGCTGATAAAATTGGTATGTTGATTGGGATGTCATCTGGATTGACAGATGGTAGAACTGCAGAGCAGAATGCGACAATTGCACCTTTACAAGGTCAATTAATGGGTGCTTTGTCACCATTGAGTGCACTACAAGATTTGGATATGAAAGGCTCAATGATGAGTATGTTTCCGACAGAATCTAGAGATGATCCTTGGACATTAGCAAATATGGCTTTAATTACTTTAGCAATTGATACAAAACCTTCTGTTCATGGTGTGGAATTAGCAACAGAAGTTTCTATTCTAGTAAGTGATATGAGCGTTGGTTTGGAGACTAGTTTGATAGAATCTACTGACATTACTTATTCGATGAATGATGAATTAACAGTATTTAGCTTCTCTAGATTTGCAGAAGAACAGGCTGGTAATATTGGAGCGGAAATTGGAATGCTTACTAGTGCGTCAATAGTCATTCTAGGAATAATTCTATGGAGGCAATTTAGAAGTATTAGAGATACTAGTATTGTAATTTTCTTAACTTTGTTAGCAATTGGAGCAACTTATGGAGTTTCAGGAGTTCTGAAATTAGAATTCAATGCTGCAATGAATAGTATTCCGATACTACTGCTAGCAATAGGTGTGGATTATGGTTTACATGTTGTATTACGTTATCGTGAAGAGTTAGTCAATATGGGCTCTGAAGGAAAAGAAACTATGGCTGATTTTTCTAAGGAAGCAAGAATTAAGGCATTAAAGACTGGGACTATACTTACTTCTGCTGCTTTAGTTGTAGCAATTTTCACTGACATGGTTGGATTCCTGAGTTTTAGATTATCTTCACAAAATTTCTTAGTAGTATTTGGAACAGTTATCGCAGTTGGATTATTTTTCATCTACTTACTTTCAATCACTGCTCTACCAGCATTACTTACAATTCTAAAACCACAAAAGATATCTATTGCTAAATCTGTTAAAGTAGAAGAAAGTAAATTCTCAATTTGGTCAGGAGAACAGACACTTAATCCAATGACTGTAGTAGTAGTCGCGCTGTTACTTTCACTGCCCGTAGGCGCAGGAATAACGCAACTTGAGATTGGTTTTGATTTCAGAGATCAGTTAGATGAAGATATTCCAGTTGTTGCTAATTTCTTAATATTAAGTGATGAATTTTCTGGACAGAATCAGCCTCCATTGTATGTTGTATTGAATGTAGAAGTGTTTAGTGAAGAAGGAAGAAATGCCTATCTTAATTCAATGTCAGTTTTAGATGCAGAACCAAGTATAACTGATCAAACAGGTGTCTGGGAAGTTCTAGAATTAGAATCTGCTAGAGATTCTGAATTGAGAGGAATATTGGATTCATTAGATACTGCTAACCCAGAATGGTTAATGTTACAAAACTGGGTTGATGCTAATCAAGATTTAACGTTTAGATATTTACGAGGAGATTTCAAGCAAACTGTGATTAGTTTCCAAGCCCCGACTTTAGACTGGCAAAAGACTGTTGACTTTGTAACTGGATTAGATGATTCACTCAATGAAGATGGAGAAGCTAGTGTTTCTGGTAGAGGATTAATATTAGCACAAGTAAGTGAAGATGTGGCTAAATCTGCTGTAGCATCAACTGGAATTGTTGCTGGAATCATCTTAATCATGTTAATAGGAATCAATATTTCAAGAGAAAATACTCCTCAAAGAGGAATTCTGAAAGGGTTTGTAATGTGGCTACCACTCGCAATAGTTGTTATTTGGGTTTATGGATTAATGGGTTGGTTTGGATATCAATTGAACTCACAAACAGTTACTATAGGAGCATTGACATTAGGATTGGGAGTAGATTATGCAGTTCACTTTGTTACAAGATTGGATGAAGAGATTGAGCATAATCCGCGTGCAGGAATAGTAAATTGGATTTCCATAACTAATGCAACTACAGGAAGAGCAATGATGGCTGCAGCACTTACTACAGCAGGAGGATTCGCGGTCCTCAATCTAAGCTCTCTTTTACCCCTCAGATTATTCGGACAAGCATTCGTAGTTGCAATACTTTTAGCACTAGTTTCTAGTATAATTTTACTACCTTGTTTGATGAGTATTTTTGGCTTAATTCCCAAAGAAGAAAGTGCTGTATAAAATGTAAAAT
>CAXAFE010000016.1:0-44254 GCA_963968165.1 uncultured Candidatus Poseidoniales archaeon
TTATTTCTTCTGTCTCCACCGGAACTTCTTCCAGAACGATCATTATTTCTTCTGTTCCCTCTAGAATTATTATTTGAATTACGATTCCTATAGCCTCCAGATGAGCGTCTGCCTCCACTATTTCCGCCCCTGCGCCTTTCTCCTCTTGTTTCTTTTTCAGGAGGGACTAATTCAAATTCATGTTCTTGTAAAGTTTCTACCTGAGGTAGCGTATATCTACATTTTATGCCCACACTACTCTGAATTCTTGTATATGCGCGTTGTTTGGACTTCGGTACAAATGATATGACTATTCCAGAAGTTCCGGCTCGAGCAGTTCTCCCACTTCGGTGTTTGTATGCTTTTCCATTCTCTGGAGGATCATAATTTATTACACAATTAACGCCTTCAACATCAATCCCTCGGGAAGCTACATCTGTTGCAATTAAAACCATTGACCTGCCAGTACTAAATTTCCTCATCGCCTTATCTCTTTGGTTTTGATTCAATCCTCCATGAAGTATAGTGAAAGAAATTTGCTCTTCAAACATTTCATCGCCTAGGCGATTGACCCCTTCCCTAGTTCTACAAAAAATAATACTTCTCCCAGATTTGCGAACTATTTCCGCTGAGGTTTCAGCCCTTTTATGATTCTTAACTGTCCAAAAAAGATGGGTCATACTATCCATACTTACTTCTTCTGGACCTACTTCTATAGTTACTGGATCAATTTGATATGTTTCCACTATATCTATAACATCATCATCTAAAGTCGCACTGAATAAGATAGTTTGACGTTTTTCGGAGCACATTTCAATAATATCGCATACAGGTTCCATAAAGCCCATATCTGCCATTCTATCTGCTTCATCTAATACTATTATGCTGACATCACTTAGTGAAACTGCACGTCTATCGATCAGATCGAGTAATCGACCAGGGCATGCTACTAAAACTTCAGCACCATCTTCTAATCCTCGTAATTGATTCCTGTAAGAAACTCCTCCATACACTGATAAAACATCCATATCAATTGCCTTAGCCAGAGGAGTGAGTACTGTACGTATCTGTTCTGCTAATTCTCTTGTTGGCGTTAATATTAGTGAAGTTGGTCTTTTACTACTTGCCCTCTCGGTTCTAGCTAAAAGGGGCAGGCCAAATGCTAGTGTTTTACCAGAACCCGTTGGGGCCCTACAGCATACATCCCGACCTTGTATTGAATCGGGTATAGATTCTCGTTGAACTTCAAAGGGTTCTGTGATTCCTTGGCGTTCTAAAGCCATAACTAAGTCAGGCCCGATTCCTAAGTCTGAGAATCGAACCAAGAAGCAACCCTAATCGACCCCGCATGGGTTTGCTATTTAGCATAGACAGTAAAAGTACCTATTAAAAAACCAAAGTATAATATAAATATAATTTTCATACAATTAACTAGAGCATGATAACATAGAACATCCAGGTTTATTTTTTGCCCAATCTGGTCTTTTAGTAAACCATTTGGCCTCATTATCGAATTGATCGCAATAAGGTAATTTTATGAGATTAAATAATTCCTCTACCAATGAATAATCTTTTTTCTCAGCTCTTTCTATTGCTAACTGGACCATCCAATTTCTTAATATATATTTCGGATTCGTAGAATTCATCAATTTTTCTCTTGATGGGATGACTTTAGTAAGATAATTTGTTAACCAAATAGTCCACTCTTCTGAGATATTTCCATCATAAAAACTATCAGATATGATATCAAAATTCGATAAATTAATAGATGATAATATTCTAAAAAATATTGTCATATCAACCTCGTTTTTATGTAATAATGAAATTAAATTATTAATTAATTCTTCATCATACTCCAATATTCCTAATTTCTTACACCACATTTTCTGGTATTCTTCAGATATGAATTTGTCATAATAAGTCATTAAATTATGAAGACTATCGGTATTTGATAATAAAGGAGATATTGCTTCCATTAATCTAGCTAAATTCCAACCTGCAATATTTGATTGTGCTCCAAACCTATATCTTGAAGTAGATTTGTCAGTTATGTTTGGGGTCCAATTATAATCATAATTTTCTATCCAACCATAAGGCCCATAATCTATAGTTAGGCCATGAATTGACATATTATCAGTATTCATTACTCCATGGACAAAACCAACTCTCATCCAATTTACTACCATAATTGCAGTACTTTCGACAACCTCCCTTAGCCAATCAATCAGCAATTCATCACCACTTGATTTTAGGTGAGAGAAATGGGTAGAAATAGTATAATTAACAAGTTTTTCAAGAGAATTGATATCGCCCCTTAATGCATGAATTTGAAATGATCCGAATCTTATGAAACTTGGAGCGACCCTACAGATTACAGCCCCTTCTTCGTTAGCAGGATTGCCATTGTAAAGGATATCTCGGTTAATCTGTTCACCAGTAATGCATAGTGACAAAGCCCTTGTCGTTTTTATCCCTAAGTGGTGCATCGCTTCGCTACAAAGAAATTCTCTGATTGAGGATCTTAATACTGCTTTACCATCTGCAAAACGAGAATAAGGAGTAGTGCCCGAGCCTTTTAGTTGTAGTTCTAATTTTCCCAAATCCGTATCAACTTCGCCTAATGTTATTGCCCTTCCATCTCCTAATTGTCCTGCCCATGTTCCAAATTGGTGACCTCCATAACACTGTGCATATGGCTTCATTCCAGTACATAAGTCATTTCCTGATAAAATACTTATTTCCTTTTTTTCAATTTTCAATATATTTGCCATCTCATCAGACCATATTATCATCTTTGGATTTGGTACGATGGAGGGTCTAGCCTTTGACCAACAAGCATTTAGTACATTACGAGGATAATTATCACTGATTAGATCTCCGGGAGTATTTGAGATAAAATCTGAAGACCATTTGAGTTCCGACAAGCCACCCATATAACGTTAGATATACGGCTTACATTTTAACATTGGTTAATCATAACGTCTTTAATTGTCTAGCCCCAGATACTGAACCATATCCAATCCAATCATCTGGGTTATTTCCAAGTATGGCATTTATTTCAGACATGTTGTTATCATCGAGTTGTTCTGCTACTGCGATGCAACCTAGGTTTTCTTCCATTTGTTCGGGCTTAGTTGCACCAAGCAGAATTGTGCTAACATGTGGATTTTTAAGGCACCATGCCAATGCTAGTTGTGCCGTAGTGCAATCAAAATTTGATGATGCATATTTACTCAGTTTTTTCACTATCTCTACCTCCCCCGATGCTTTTCTTGCTTCCAAATCTTCTATTAACCATTCATACCCCTTCTGAGTTGGTCGCGAATCTTTTGGTATTCCTTCATTGTACTTCCCTGTTAGGAAGCCAGATCTGAGTGGAGACCAAATAGTAGTCCCATAATTATATGGAGGTTTGAAGAGTGGATAATATTCTTGCTCAAAACGTTGCCTATGCAACATATTATATTGAGGTTGTTCAAACATTGGAGGTTCTAACCCCTCAGATTTTGCAAACCAAATTGCTTCCATGATCTGTGCAGCGGACCATTCAGAAGTCCCCCATGAAGTTGCCCAACCATTTCTAACAGCATCTGACATGGCCCTTACTACTGTTGAGGTTGGAGTAAATGGATCAGGTCTATGGCAAAATACCATATCTACATAATCTAATTGTAAGCGATTTAAACATGCATCTAACCCTTCAAGGATATGCTTTCGAGATAAGCCACTCTCGTTGACTCCCTCTCCTCCCCAAAATATTTTAGTAGTTATTATTAGTTCAGACCTTCGCCATTTTATCGGATCTTCTTCTCTCAACTCTGAAAGTGCAATCCCGAAAAGTCGCTCTGCTTCCCCATTTGGATTACCATAAGCTTCCGCATGATCGAAGCAGTTTACTCCTGCATCTCTGGCAATAGTCATACATTTTTTTGCAGTTTCTATGCCCTCGGCTTCCATTAATCTATCCTTTACTCCGTAAGTTGCCCAGAATCCATACGAGAGAACAGAGACTTGTAATCCTGTATTTCCCATCATCCTGTAGTACATACCATTGCTCGACATAATGTAGTATACGCCGCTGGATGGTTTCAAGATTGTGGTGATAAAGTCAGAAATAAAAAAGAAAGTATTATGATGTTTTGAAGGTTGTACCACAATATGGATACAGAGCTACTTCTGAAGAGGGCAAAAGAAATCCAGCCTTGGATTATTGAGAAAAGGAGAGAGATACATCGTAATCCTGAATTAATGTATGAAGAATTCAAAACTAGTAAACTTGTTCAAGATACATTAACTGATCTTGATATATCATTTCAAAAAGATATTGCAATAACTGGTGTTGTTGGCATAATAGGGAATGGTGAAGGCCCCTGTATTGCACTAAGAGCAGATATGGATGCGCTCCCCATACATGAAGAAGTGGATGTAGAATTTAGAAGTGAAATTGATGGTAAAATGCATGCATGTGGGCATGATTGCCATACTGCGATGCTACTAGGTGCAGCACGTATACTAAAAGAAAATGAAGATAGTATTAAAGGGACAATAAAACTTATTTTTCAACCTGCAGAAGAAGGAGGTGCGGGAGGTAAAATGATGAGCGAGGAGGGAGTATTAGAGAATCCTGATGTTCAAAAGATATTTGGGCTACATGTGGCAGGACAACTACCTACTGGGATGTTAGCATCAAGAGAAGGAACATTGTTGGCTGCCGCAGGATCTTTGAAGATTATTGTAAAAGGAAACGGGGGGCATGCTGCTGCACCACATAATACAATAGATCCAGTGATTACTGGTTCAAAAATCGTAGTAGAGTTGCAAACAATAATCTCTCGTGAATTAAATCCACTTGAATCAGGCGTTATCAGCATAACTATGATGAAAGGTGGCGATGCATGGAATGTAATTCCTTCAATAATGCAATTAGAAGGTACCATTCGATCTTTGACTTTAGAGGGTTTAATTAGATTGCAAAAGAGAGTTAAGGAAATATCAGAATCTATAGCAAAGGCAAACAGATGCGAGGCAGAAGTAATTTTTCCAGGGCATGACTATCCTCCAACCATAAATGATAAAGGGTGTTGGGAACTAAGTAAAATGGTTAGTAAAGACATATTGGGCGAAAGAAAAGTAATTGAAATGCCGCCAATAATGGGAGGAGAGGATTTTGCATTTTATACTCAGAGAATACCAGGAAGTTTTGCTTTTCTAGGAGTAAGCAATCCAGAAATTGATGCTGTATATGATGTTCATCACCCCATGTTCAAAGTTGATGAGGAAGCATTGCCATTGGGCTCTGCAATACATGTTAAATGCGCATTAGAATCATTAAAAGAATTAAGTTGAGTTGGACAATAATAATATGATGATTTGGCAATTATAATATAATTTTTAGGAGGAATAATATGGAAATCGGTATTGATAGTTTTGCAGCTATAGAAATGGGTGACGTAGAGAGTACGCCAGAAAATAGTACTAAATCTTTAGAAGATTTGTTGTCTAGAATAGAGCATGCTGATAAGATGGGTTTGGATGTATTTGGAATTGGGGAACATTACCGTAGAGAATTTCTAGATTCTGCACCTCATATGATTTTATCTGCCGCATCAGCAAGGACAAAAAATATCATTCTTACTAGTGCAGTAACTGTCCTTAGTGCTGCAGACCCTGTACGGGCATTTCAGAATTATTCAACTTTAGACTTATTATCGAATGGGCGAGCAGAGATGATAGTAGGGAGAGGATCATTTACCGAGTCCTTTCCATTATTTGGACTAAACATTAATGAATATGATGAAATATTTTCCGAAAAATTAGATCTATTATTGTCAATAAGGGATGATGAAGAGGTTAGTTGGTCTGGCAGATACAGGCCGTCTTTAAAAAATCAGAAAATTTATCCGAGGCCACTACAAGAACCTCTGCCAATTTGGTTAGGAGTAGGAGGGACGCCTCAGTCTTTTGTTCGAGCTGGACTATTGGGTCTACCTCTTATGATTGCAGTCATTGGCGGAGAAACGCATCGGTTCAAACCATTAGTAGATTTATACAGAGAAGCGGGAGAAAAAGCAGGGCATTCTCCCGAACGCCTCAAGGTTGGACTACATTCTCTTGGATATGTTGCAAAGGATTCCAAAGAGGCTAGAGACGTATATTTTCCAGGTTATGCTGAAACTTTCACACGCATAGGTAGAGAAAGAGGCTGGCCGCCTGTAACTAGAGAAAGATTTGAACAACAGACTAACCCCCTGGGCGCTTATGCAATTGGGGATCCCCAAGAAGTAGCAGAGAAGATACTACGTCATAGTGAAGCTTTAGGAGGAATATCTAGATTTTCATTTCAAATGGATAATGCCAAGTTATCGCATAGTCAATTAATGGAATCAATTGAATTGATAGGTAAAGAAGTTTCACCTATCGTTAAAAGGGTAGACCACTAAATGCAAATATTAACAAGATAACTAAAGCCATTAGCAGAATTGTCATCACAACTGGAACTGATATTAATCCAATAGAAAACCAATTAGAACCTGATTTTGTAAATCCCCAAATAATTCCTGTAATCCAGATAATAGGCCAAATTAACCAAGATAGTGTATAGAAAAATTCCCAAATAAAACCTTCGTTTCCAGAAATTTCGGCAATCATAACCATAAACCACGAAAGTATATAAGTTAAAAGTGGAATCAAAATAAAGCCGATGATGAACCATGTTCGATTAGAAAATTTTTGATTAAATGGAATGATTCCTTCATCATAGTTAGTATCATCGACAGGCGAAATAGGATCTAAAGTACCAATTAATATCGAAGGGGGCTTTTCAGAAATGGTAATTGATTCATTGACCTCATAATTATCAATTTTTTCCAATTATATCACCATGCTTCATCACGACTAGTGACAGATAATGTTTTATCTTTTCCCCGGAAATGAGAATGATAGTAGGAGATTGTTTTTAATTGGATACTGCAAAGACTTAGCATGGAGACTGGAGATTGGAGTAGCGGGCATATTCCATTTTCCATGCCCAAAAGACGATGGTCTTTACGTCAAAATTGGATAAATCTAACATTTATGCATTGGAAAGTTGATCCTCAAAATATAATAAAATATATTCCAGAAGATTTGGAATTGGATTTATTCGAGGGTAGGGCATATGTTGGAACAATTCCTTTCATCATGGAGAACGTTAGGCCACATTATTCACCTTATTTACCTGGGATTTCTACATTTCCAGAGTTCAATATACGAACATATGTAAAGAAAAATGGAAAGCCAGGGGTCCTTTTTTTAACTTTAGATGCACAGAGTCATGTCACATGTAAATTTGCTAATTGGGCATACGGCTTGCCATATGCATATTCGAAGTCAAAGGTAAAGAAAACAGAAAAAAATGGATATTATTGGCATTCGAAACGAAAGAGTAACGGGATAGAATTGCGAGGAAAATCATTCGCAACGGGAGGTTTAAGATATGCAGAAAAAGGTACAATAGAAGAATTTTTATTTGAAAGATATTGTTTATATGTTAGACACAAAGGAGAAACAAAAATCGCTCATACTCAGCATTTACCATGGCATTTTCAAGATGGGAGGGCTGAAATAGAGATAAATACTTTAACAGATTTTTATGAATTGGGCATTGAAAACTCTCTAAGAGCAGATTTTGTGCATGTGACAAAAGGAGTGAAAGTTAAAACGTGGAGCTTGGAGAAAATATAGGATGTCGATGATATTGTTGGAGCGAGATGTTTTATTGATGGATGGAGATTGTGGGTTATGTTCTCATTTGGCTAATTTTCTACATCCTCGATTAAGTGATACAAAAGGATTAAAATTTTTATCAAATTCTAGTATAGAAGGAATGGAGATAATATCTAACTTCTCTACTAAGGAGCAGGAATTTGATACTGTATATTTAGTTAGAGATGGGAAGTGTTACGTTAAGTCTGCAGCTGCAATTAGGTGCCTATTTTATTTAAAATGGCATTATAGAATATGGTTCCCTTTATTTTGGCTTTTCCCATTACCACTTAGAGATATAACATATACAATTGTGGCCAGATATAGACACCTTTTCTTCAAAAAACCAGCATATTGTATATTTCCAGATTTGAATTAATTTTTATTTAAAAATTTTTCAATAACTTTGAGAATATTTTTTCCACAGGTCCTGAAGATCTTGCGGCCAGTCTTCGGACAATTAACTCCGGAGTTGAGCGGGCAATATGGTTCCTCCTAGGTGTTCTATCAACTATTAAATCCATATTTTCATCCAATCCTTGGGCCTCAATTCCATCAATTCTAATATTATTATTCATAATTTTACTGATGGCTGGTCCGATGTGAGTCACTAACAATATATTAGTATCCATATTATCACGTGAAGCCGTAAGTAGCCCTCCTAAAATTAAAGCAGCAGAACCTGGTTCTGTAATTGCTTCTAGTTCGTCTGCTAAGATGAGTTTTCTTCTATCTGAGACTAATATCTCGGCCAGACGTCTTAACGTTCTTTCAAGGGCACCTGCGGATTGAGTCCCGGATACCTTTGCTAACATATGTATTTCATCTAATAAACCCACCTTTGATTCAGAAGCAGGAGTTGGTAATCCACAATGTGCAAGTATCGTTATCATCCCAAGAGTCTCCAATAATGTGGTTTTACCTCCTGAATTAGCACCAGATAATAATGCAATTCGTTCTCTATCTCCTTCTGTAGATATTTCCCCAATACCATAAGAAATGGGATCTGGAGTACAATCTAAAAGGAGATGTCTGGCATCTCTAACCCATATTCCCGGATGTTTGGAATATACAACTGGCATTGAACATTTATGATGAATTGCCCACTTTCCCACTCCTAACCACATATCTATCTCAGTACAATTGGAAATTGCTTTATTTGCAATATTTATTATCCTCTGCGTAGATTCGGCAAGTGTTATTTCTCCGATACTTCTTTCAATAGATATAGCAGATTCTAATTTATTTTCTATATCCTCTAATATTTCACGATTAATAGCGCATGGATAATCATTAGTATAAATCTCATAAGGAATTTTAATACCTGTATTTTCCAAGTAATTATCTAATTTATTTTTTCCAGCGTCCAACGATGAGTCGATTGAATCTGCAACCGCGCCTTTTAATCTCATCTCTAAACTACTAATATCAGAGTAAAAAGATAAGACTTCATCGCCCTCAAAAGATAATGATGTTTCTGAAGTTCCAGATACTATTGCATCATTTATTGATCCTTCTATTGATTTAATTTCTGCCCAGAACCCATCCCTAATTTTTTCTAATACCTCGAGTTGTGAAGAATCATTTTTCTTTGATTGTAGTATTAATGGGAGATCATCCAAGCCATCTAAAGCCTCTCTAATTTTTTCACCAATATAATTAATTGGCCACTCAATATCATTTAATTTTGAGATAATGGATAGATTAGAATAGTTTAAATCTAGCCATTCTAATGGAATTTCTGGCACCATAGAATGTAGTGAATCATCCATGTCAGAGACTACCCATCCCGGAGGTAAATTTGAAGGAGGATCATTTCCTATCCAAGTTACTTTAGGTAGACCGAGGTAATCCTGCCATTTTTCATCTATGGACCGAACGATGACGCGACATCTCTTTGAAACATGATTTAATTTTTCTAAGAGTTTTGGGTCAGATATTACTACTACCCTATCTAAGCGTGTGTTTGGCTGAATAGATTGGGCTAGATTACCGATTAAGTTTGTCCATTGAGAAAATATGTCCGGAGACGTGGTAATGAACTTGATAGATTCAGTGGACCAAAATTGTCTTTTTTTAATCTTTTCAATACTTTTCCTATTAAGTGGAGAGAGTATTCCTAGGCGTTCTTTTCCGGAATTAGTCTTTACAAAAGATGATATTTGTAGAATTAAATCTCTATGTAACTTAGTACTTTCATCAGTACAAGTTATGTAATTCGAATTACCATTATTAGCATTTATTAATTTTACTGCCCTATGAGGTGAAATTCCATCAATACTTGCGAGTGTATTCACATCCCCCTCATCCAATATTCTCTTTACCTCTTCCTCAGAACCAAGAACTTGTATTAATTTATTTGCAATAGATTCTCCAACTCCTGGTAACTCAGTAAGCTTTAACATAATAACAGTCGAACTTTGGAGGTAATTAAGGAAACCGGTCCCCCATAGATTTAATTATTGATTATTTGATAATATGATAACATATCAAAATTAAATTAGTTCTTAAGTTACGTATAATAATCCATATTTTATTATATCAATCATTACAATATTTGTATAAATAGTCAATATCAATTATTTTGAAAATATAACATCTATTAAATTTTACTAGAGTCAGGAAGAGAAGGCGCCCCGTGAGGAGCACCTGTCTCATCCTTTTTTATTTAATTAATAACTTAATTAAGCCATGTGAGCGGATGCTTTTCTAGCACCCATCCATGCAACTATACCAAAGCCGATTTTGTTTATGATATCAGCAACGTTGTAAAGGATAGCCATGATTTCTTGCCCAGATTCACCGGCATCGTACATATCAGTACCTACTACATATCCTATAGGATAAATGATCCAACCTACTAATATGAAAGTCCTCAATGCATTTGCACTCCAAACTAATTCTTCTTTTATCTTGCTGTCGTCTACTCCGAGGCCATCATAAAGTCCGAAGGGAAGTCCTGTTGCGACCATTATCATAACCCAACCTACTCCACCCAGGATTAATCCTGCTGCAGCTGGAATCTCACCAATTTCTCCTAAGTATCCGAAAGTAATCATTACTAAAGCACCTGTAAAGCATACACCAGTAAAACCGAACCCTAGAACAGGGAACTTATTGTCTGTGATTGCATCCTTACCTACTAGGGAAGGGAATTTGAGTGCCATTAATGGAACAGTAATGATCCAATCCATGTACCTGTAGTCTGTACTTACAGTTCCATCTTGGATGTACACTCCTCTCATGTAATAGTAATGGAAAGCCGCTATTCCAACGATTAATGCAGAAATAGTCATAGTTGTCCTGTATTCTGGAGCAACGTTATTTCTTTCACTCATAAAGAATATAAATGCTGCTCCCATTGAAATATATCCAATGAAAAACATGAAAAATGTTGCTCTTCCCATTGCATCGTTTGCATACTTTAATTCCGGGTCAACGTAGTCTGCGTTAACTGATTGTACTACCATAAGGGCTAAACCGATAAATGATAATACTATGGCGTTCGTTTTCAGGCTGGTTTTACTATATGGAGATCTACCCATGCGGCCTGCTTAATTGGTCGTACTTATAATATCATGCAGTAATAAAATACAAATAAATATGAAATATAGAAGACAATGCTTCTTACGGGAAGTACTTTCTAGCGGTATTCATGGTAAGAGAAATGAGGGTCGATTACAGAGATGGTGGAGGCATATTAATTCCGGATAAAGATGAACCACTTCAAGTTTTGATTGAGTGGATCGAAGAAGCAAAGGAAAATAAATTAATAGAAGCCAACGCAATCTGTATCAGTACCATTGGTGAGGACGGATTTCCAAAAAGTAGGATGGTTTTGGTCAAGCATATCAATAATCATGAATTAGGATTCTTCACAAATCTAGATAGTAATAAGGCAAAAGAAATTGAATTAAACAATAAAGTTTCTGGCGTAATGTTTTGGCCTGCTATGGAAAGACAAGTTAGGATAACGGGAATTGCCACTCTGATGACAAGGGAAGTTGTATTGTCATATCACCAATCTCGGCCAAGATTAAGTCAGATTGCAGCATATACGTCTGATCAAAGTAGGCCATTGGAATCTATAGAAATTTTGGACCAGGAATTTAAAAATACGGAAAATAAATTCAAACTTACTGATATTCCACTTCCGAATCATTGGGGAGGTTACATAATAAAAATTAATTCTGTCGAATATTGGTCAGGTAGACCAAGTAGACTACATGAGAGAATAATTTTAGAGAATAATGATAAAAATTGGATAAAGAAGAGATTATATCCCTAAGTAACCAATTAATTGTCCATATATGCTTCAATTTCTTTTGATGCTAACATCAATGTTGGGGCCCATAAACCAACAAATATACCTAAATCTGTATCATTAGATACAAAATAAATGTATAATGATAATCCCACTGATACCATACTTGCTGCAAATCCTGCTCTTGAAATATTTCCACTCATTTTAACTCACCTTCAACGCCACTGTCCGGCTTTCCGTCTATTAACATTATGTTTTCACGAGATGAGATACATAGATATATCTATTAATTAGCATAATTTGATGTACTTGTGGAAGTAATTGAAAGGATCGGTATTGAAGTAATTTCACAAATGATCAAAATGCCCGAACTGAGTAAACTACCCGTAGAAAGGTTAAACATGGTTCCATTGGGAAAATTACGTAAAAATTGTAAAACTATGCTAGGTTGTTGTAGATTTAAAAAGGATAGTAGGTGGGTCAAGAAAAACCAAAAAGGAGAAATTATAGAACGCGGCAAGGATTTCTGGCCATATGAAAATACACTAGCGCCTGAAGATGTCAAAAGAATAGATTTGCATCCAGATCTATTACAGCCAGAATGGAAAAGGATGGCTGCCAGTGTGTTATATCATGAATATCTGCATGCACTAGGATTTAGGCATTGTCCAACTTTTAGGAAATTAGAATCTCTTTGGCCCGATAAGGGTGCAATACTAGGGACTAGGAAGGCAAAATTACGATCAGAGATGTATAATCTTTGGATTAATAGGAAAATAGAAAACTAATAAATATTCACATGTCTGGTAAATATCCATTATTTTCCAATCTTAATCTAAACTCGAATATAGAAGATATTCGTTTCATCGGATCATCTGGAATGGTTGCTAGATTCACTAAATCTCCTAACCAAGGAGAGTGTCCTATTTCCATAATTTTATTTTTCCTATATTCTTCTGAGAAAATACCTGCCTCTTCATTTGTCAACAGGTGCCAAAGTATTTGCCCCATCCCATAAACATCCGTAAAGGGCCCTGTCACCCCTCTTTCTCTTTCTGGAGGCGACCAGCCCCCAGTATGGGCTCCTCCTGATTTAGATATGCCTTCTCCAGCTTCTACACCTTTAGATAATCCAAAATCTATTAAAAATACGCCTTTAGAAGGTGATATCATTAAATTATGGGGTTTTATATCCCTATGAAATATTGGCACATCTAAATCTGCCATATATTCTAATGTCTCGCAGCACTCAGAAATTATTGATATGATTCTTTTTATATCTTGTTTAAATTTACCATTAATTACTGCTTTCATTTCTTGATTTAGGCTTGTTCCCTCGATATATTCCATTATCAGTACTTGTACTCGGACTCCATCGTTATTTTCAATTAAACCCGAATCGATAAATTTAGGAATTCTTGGATGATTTAAAGATTTTAATATTTCTATCTCATTAATTAGTGTTTCATTTACTTTTGATGCGGACAGTTGTCTACTTGGAGCGGCTTGTTTCCAGACGATATCTTTGCCTGAATCTGAGTCTCGACCCAGATATACTTCTGCAAACCCGCCATCGACTTTAAGATGCCTCAATGTGCGATAACGGGATATGTCCAATTGGCCTACAAATTCATTTGATTTTGCATCTGAACCTGCACTATAATTTAATAAACCATCATCTGCTAAATCAGCCAAAACGTCCTCTATATTCCTTCCAGTTGCTCTTGCTATATTTTCATGTATAGAAACATCTAATTCCTCTGTATCAAAGGGCAAGTTCTGATCTATTCTTATGGAATTTAAAGATTCTTTATTATCTTTTTCTGGATTGTTTATTGTGTCTTCATTTACATATTGTAGAGGGTTGAGTAGTAAATCAACGGCCGTCAAAACTGATTTTAAACCCTCTTTCCGAGTAGGAGTAGAATTTGATTTAGCTATGGCAAACAATATTTCTTCATTTAATTTAGAAAGACGTCTTACCAAGGAAGTTGGACTTTTAATAGATTTATTAATGATTTCATCAACAATACTCTCAAAATGTTCTACAGACATCGGGAAGGAAGGAAATGATTTAATGTAGTTTCCATTTTCCCAAATTCCATTATATTTTATTAGCCCTGAAGTATCATAAAATATTCCTTTACCGTGAAATTTATCATTTGTAAATTGGCCTTCATAATGACTTCCATTCGCATTATAATATACTCCTTGACCATTTTGCTTATTTTCTTTGTATTCTCCTTCGTACCGGTTGCCATCAGCCCCAAAGAATACTCCTATTCCATCCATATTTCCATTATTATATTGACCCTCGTAGCGATCACCGTCTGCGAAATAATACATTCCATCTCCGTGTCTAATTCCTTCCAAGTATTCGCCTTCATACCGGCTCCCTTCAGCATAATAGTATATGCCAAATCCATTCCTCTTATCTTGAAAATACTCTCCCTCATACCTTCCTCCGTCTGCATAATTAAAGATACCTTTACCTTGTCTTTTACCCTCAAAATATTCTCCATCATATCCTCCTCCATCTGCAGCAAAATCAATCCCCTTGCCATGACGTATGCCATCTAAAAATTCGCCTTCATATCTATCGCCGTCAGTACTGTGTAAAGTTCCCCTTCCTGATCTTTTTCCTTTTTGGAACTCTCCCTCGTAGCGGTCTCCATTAGAGAAAAAATATATCCCATATCCGTCGATAAGATCGTAATTAAATTCACCTTCATATCTATCGCCTTTTTTTTCTGACTCTGCCAACCAATAATATGTCCCTTTTCCATGCCTTTTAGCATTTTTATAACCTCCTTCATATCTATCTCCATCGTGATCATAATATATTCCTTGACCGTGTCTACTATCATCCTTATATTCGCCCTCATAACGACTTCCATCTGAATAGTAGTATATCCCTTTTCCATCTGAACTTCCGTTCTTATATTCCCCCTCATAACGACTTCCATCTGAATAGTAATATATTCCTTGCCCATTCCTTGTACCGTTGGCATATTTTCCTTCAAAACGACCACCATCTGAACTAAAGTAGACTCCTGTACCATGTTTCTTCCCATCTTTGTAATTACCCTCGAATCGTCCTCCATTGGCATCATAATGAATTCCGGGGCCATTGGCCAAGCCATCTTTATACTGGCCTTCATGTCGACCTCCATCGGGTCGATAGTACACGCCTTCTCCATGCCTATTTCCATTTAGATATTTACCTACATATCTATCTCCAGACATTCCGTAATAAGTGCCATCACCATTTCTAATATCATCTTTGAATTCTCCCTCGTACCTATCTCCTACTGCATAGTAGTGAATTCCTTTACCATGCCTAATGTCATCTTTGAAATCTCCTTCATAACGGCCCCCATCGGAATAATAGAATATCTTATTTAATATTCTTTTACCTTCTTTATTTTTAATAGATTTTGAATACACTCCTTGGCCATATCTTTTTCCATTTTTGAAACCTCCTTCATATCGTCCTCCATCAGAATAATTAAAAATTCCTTGACCATATCTTTTTCCATTTTTGAAACCTCCTTCATAAACATCTCCATTATTATAATAATGAAATCCATTGCCATTTCTTAAATCATTTTTAAATTCGCCTCGATAATGCCCCCCATTAGCGAAATGATAATTTCCTTTGCCTTCCCTTAAACCAAATTTAAAATCACCCTCGTATCTGCTTCCATCAGGATAATAAAATAAGCCATATCCATCCCTTAATCCAGAAACAAATTCACCTTCATATCGACCACCATCCCGGTATTGGAATATTCCTTTACCATGCATCTTGCCGGAAGAATCCCTTTCTCCTTCATAACCAATGGGACTAGGGCACACATTAATTCCATTTGCACCATATTCTTAACTATGACTCAGAATATATCTAGATTTGACGGAGTGGGACAAAAAATATAGAAAGAAACTATGATATTAAAGTAAAATATTAATTTAAACTATTAGAAAAGAATGTTATTAAATGACTTTTATATTCTTCAGATTCTCCCCAAATAGAATCTACATGCCCTCTATTTGGTACATACCAAGTAGTTATATTCCCCCCGGTTTTTCTCATCTCTTCTTCAAAATTTTGAGAATGTACTATAGAAACTCGTGGATCTTCAATACCATGAGTCAGAAATACGGGCCTTGAGCCAGCATTAGATGCTGCTTCAAGTGGTGAGCGAGCATCTAGTTCAACTCCAACTAGCCAACCGCCGACAGTAACTGCCGGGCCAGCGAAAAATTGGGGGTATCCAAGTCTTCCTAATTCATTCTCCACAAGCAGTGGGAAATCCAAAACAGCACTATCTAACCACATTGCTCCAATTCCTGGTTCTTCTGCGAATGCTATCGCAGCGCCTCCTCCAGCTGAAAATGCAGTCATTCCAACTTCACCAGCCGAGTATCCTTTTTCTGTTATTAGCCAATCATAGGCACCCAATAAATCTCTATATTCTATTTGGCCAACTGAAAAATAATCATCAACAACATCACTTTCACCATAATTCCTAAGGTCAAAAGATAAAGTATTGATATTTCCTTTGGAAAGATATGCTTGCATCAATAACATTTCAGGTTTACACTTGCCATTAATGGGCATTCCATGTGTGAGAATTACAACTGGAGCATCTGGGTCTATTTCTACGTACCAGCCCTTCAGAGTTATTTCTGAGTTACCACGAGGGGTAAAGGAGACATTTTCATATGTTTCTATTTGTAGGTCTGAAACATCATAATCTCGACGGATGGTAATTCTCTCTAATGAGTCGTTATATGGCTCAAAGCTTTGCCAATCATCATGCGTATTCCAATTATCTGGAGTATTATTTTCCCAAATTCCACAACCGGGATTAACAGATAAAGAGGCAGAGGCAACCGCGTATCCAATACCAACATACGCCGAAGATAAAATGAATATGAATATTAATGATAATGCCATTATTTTCTGCCTAGAGATTGATAGAAAAGTCTTCTGTTCCAACATTTTTTTTTCAAGTATTTGGGAGTCCATAGATAAATTCGCCAAGGTCGAGACAAATTAAATTTACTTCGATAAGCCCCTCTATTTCCAAGGATCTAATCTTATAACATGCCCGATTGAAATTTTTGAAGCGCCAGATGCCTTTGCATTTTCACCTGCTTGTACAAGCATCCTTCTGAGCCAACCTAACATCATTAAATCCTTGGTTCTTTCAAAATTGGATTTAACTTCTTCTATTTTTCCTGCTCTAATATTATTTTGAAAATCTTCTTGAAGTTCCGCAGCGTGATCATAATAAACTAATAATAAATCTTCTAGTGCATCTTCTTCTATTTTCATTCCGGCGAGGTTTTTTACCATAAGTTTGATATTTGTTGATGTAAGGATGGACCCAGATAAATTAGTATCTATACCTGATTCATCTGAAAATTTATTATTATCCAAATTATCATCTGGGCTAATATAAGATTTTTCTAAAGAGTCGAGTGCAGAATTTAAATGCCTAATTTTTATAGTATTCATTTTATCATCCTCGGCATATTGAGAAGCCAATATTAGTAATCTCAACAAATATGATTCTAGGTCTTCGTTTACTGAAACTACTGCCGCACTACCTACTGATTCCAGAGATTTAACAGTTTTAATCATCATTCCTCTTGTCCTATTAAATCCTAATCGAGTTCGGGATGGATCTCCTAAGGTTTTACGATCTGGATCTGATGACAGAGTTGCATCTTCCATTTCTAAAGTAATTCTATTTAATTCTGATGAAAGTAATTTGACTAAGTTAGATTTAACATCTCCCGAAATACGTTTTTCGATACCTATTCCTTTTGCTACATCACTAATATGAGAAGTTGCCCAAGGTTTTGACATATGTAGTGCAAGAGAGTTGTTTACTTGAATTATCTTACTGATATTAATTTATTTTTTGTTAAACGAAGAAAACCTAGATGCGAATATCAATACACATAATGTCGATAGTAGTAGAAAATTTGGCAACGATTTACTTGATTCCAAGTCGCTTGATTCCGTAGTTTCTTGTTCGGATTCTTGGACTATTGGATTGACTGTAATGAATCCTTCCATGCCCATCAATTCATGTGGTTCACAGACATATGTGTACGTACCATTACTCCCAACTTCAAATTTGAAAGTATAATCAACATTGGTTTGAGGATTTCCAGAGTCGAAAAAGCCATTTTCTTCGACGGCATTGTGACCCAAGACTTCATCATTCCAAAAAAATCTAACAGATTGACCTTCATCTATAGTGATTTGAGATGGTGTAAATCTAAAATTAGTGCTATCAACAGTAACCACTACTGTTTCACCATCAATGTTCATTGAAGTATCTGCTGGAGAGTTACCTTGAACAAATGATGTTGATGCTAGGAAGGAAAGGATAATGGCCGCGAAGAATATCTTCCTCATATTATAGCCAACCTAGTCATGCCCTATCAAATAATGTTTTATCATTGAGCGGTAATCATAAAATGAGCATCGAGGATTTCAATGACCTCATCGCAGTTTTTATTGACATCAAATAGCGTATTATCTAAAGTATATATCAACAAAGATTCGCCATTAGGCGGTTGATCTGTTGGTTTCTGATAAGCACAGATTGAGTTAGAATTTATTCGAGTAGGTCCTACTTCAGTTTCAACTAATATCCACATGTTCATGAAGCCGAGCCGACTAAAAATTACTTTTAATGATTGTCATAATTAGCGCATTAGTAAAAAACACCAATAATTAAAAATAGAGATTTAGAACCAGTAACCATATCCATAGTGATAATAAAATCATACATGATATAATGAAACTTCTAGCACGCCATAATAATCGATTATTTGTTAATGATATATGCGCATGTATGCACCTAGAGATAAAATATAATAATGCAAGAATAAAAATAACCTTATCTACTGTATTGAGAGATATTGCGAGTGTGCCTGCAATAAAAAATAATACTGGGGCTTCGAAAAGATTTACCAAATGTTGATCGGCTTGGAGAACATATCTAGGAGGTTTTTCTCCCTCGAATGTCTTAAAATATCTCCAATCAAATCCTTTATTTACAGAATCATTACGTCTTAATCTGGCTAAAATTCCAACATAGAGAATTAATAGTACTTGTAAGAATAAGGGTATTAGCATTAATTCTCTATCCATGCTTATTCACTCTAAAAAAAATATTATTTTTTGGCATCTCTGAGTACTTTTCTTAGTAAAAATTCCACTTGAGAATTAAATGATCTGAGGTCATCATCCGCCCATTTTTGTATTTTAGAATGGAGTTCGGATTCTAATCGCAATAAAACCTTCTTTTTATCGGTCATGTTAAAATCGACCTAGTTATACAATGTTCCAGTATTTACTACAGGAGTAGTATCTGTTTCTGAACATAACACTACCAGTAAGTTACTAACCATGCTAGCTTTCTTTTCCTCATCAAGTTCAATGATATTTTTCTCGCTTAATTGTTCTAAAGCCAACTCTACCATCCCAACTGCTCCCTTCACTATTTCACTTCGAGCAGCCACCACGGCACTTGCTTGTTGCCTTCTTAGCATGGCTTGTGCTATTTCTTGTGAGTATGCAAGATGACTAATGCGGGCCTCGAGTACTTCTATTCCAGCTCTTTTCAATCTATTTTCAACAGATTGTTGTAATTGCATAGCGATTTCTTCTTGGTGGCTTGAAAGAGCAATTCCTCCAATATCTTTGTCTTCGATTATGTCATATGGATATTTTGTGGCCATTGCACGCAGAGCTGCTTCACTTTGTATTTGTACATAATTATTGTAATTATCTACTTCAAATAGGGCCTCCGCTGCATCGAAAACTCTCCATACTACGACTGCGGCTATTTCTACAGGATTAGCATTGACATCGTTGACTTTTAATTTATTTGATTCAAAATTTCTTATTCTTAGAGAAATTCCAGTCTTTTGATACAACGGGTTAATAAGAAATCGAAATCCTTCTACACGGACTGTTCCAGAATACTTCCCAAAAAATTGTAATGCTTTTGCTTCATTCGGTTGAATTATAACATAACTATTGGTATAAATTAACCATAATGGGCCTGTTATTATTAATACAGGCCATAACGGTGTAATAGTACAAACTAAATTGAATAGCCCCAAAATTAAGTGTAATGCAAGCCCCACAAATCCATTCAAGGAGGCTTTTTCGATATCTTTTATTACTTCTTCTTTCCTAATTATTTTTTCCGACATGTTTGCTGGTCCTCAAGCATAACCTCCTAACTAAATTGTTATAAAGATATCTTTATGATATTAAAATAATATTATATTGATATACAAAACAAACTGTTGTCTTGAACGTAGATAAAATAAAATATAATGGACATTCAGAGCAGTAATTATGGTACAACAGATTCAAGGCATAATAGTAGTGAACACCGAGACGATTCCAGGTAAATTGATAACAGAAAGTTTAGGAGTAGTAAGTGGTTCTACCGTCCGTGCCAAAAATATAGGCAGAGATTTTACACAGGGCTTGAAGAATATTTTGGGCGGTGAGCTTCATAAATATACAGAGCTATTAGAAGAATCTCGCGCGGAAGCACTCAGCAGAATGGTATCAGATGCTATGTCAAGAGGTGCTAATGCGATCGTTAATGTGAGATTTGCCACTTCAGCGGTCACAGCAGGTGCTGCAGAATTATTTGCATACGGAACTGCTGTCAAAATTGAATAAGATAATGGTGATTAAATGCCTAAGTATAACTTAATGATAAGATATTTGAATTTAGTATCAATCTTTTCGATTTTAATATTGACGTTGCCCACTATAGCAGCACAAGCTTCTTCTGACGGATCGGGTGGAGATTCGTTATGTTTCTTACCAATACTGATTTTTGGATTTTTAGCTGTAATTTTTTCTTTAATTTGGGGTCTAATGTATCCAACTTTACTCATTTGGGGACTAATGTTCAGTGGAAAAAATCTTGATAAAATGATAATAAATACTAACGAAAGAGAGCAATTAGTAATATCAAAATTTGGGAAGGATACTTTATCAAATATTGATGGAGGATTTCGTAAAGATGTTACATCATCTGGAATAGTATGGGCAGGGGCTGTCTATGGGCCTAGTCATTGGCACCTACTTCGTGGATTTATAAATAATATATTTGGAGGATCCATAGATATTTTTCAAAAAGTGATTTCTGCAGGTAGGGCAGAATCGATGCAAAGGTTGAGAGAAATTGCAATGGAAGAAGGTTGGGATGAAGTCATAAATGTAAGGATTGATACTTCCCCCATGACTCCTGCATCTCACAAAAAAGGTCTGAAGGCAGTAGAAATTTTTGCCTATGGAACTGGTATCAAATATAATTGACTTGATCAATCGTAGTTTTCAATACACAAGAGTAACTCCGAGGAGGTGTCTGACACGGCCCTTCTGCGGGATTTGGAGTCAGGAGTGATAGCGATGCAAGAACCAATTACTCGTATAGAGCCTAAAATTGCAGCACGTCTAGCAAAACAAAGCTATCACTTAGTTGGCGATCATGGAGGAGTAAAGGTCTGCCATTGGACAAAACAAAGTTTGATTGCAGATAGGTCTTGCTACAAGGGTACATTCTATGGAATCCAAAGCCATGGATGTATGCAAATGGCACCTAATGTGGACACCTGTAACCTTGCCTGTACTTACTGCTGGAGAGAGCCACATTCTGACACTCTAACAAAAATTGATGATGATCCATATGATTTATTTTTACAATCTGTTCGTGCCCATCGTAGGTTGATTACTGGATTTGGCGGTCATCCAAGTGTCCCACGGGAAAAATGGGTAGATGCACAGGATCCTAAGCATGTAGCAATATCTCTTAATGGTGAACCAACATTGTATTCAAGATTAAGTGAGTTTTTAGAAATATGTCATCAACATGGCGTTTCAACATTTTTAGTAACTAATGGCAGTTTACCAAAGGTGATAGAAAATTTAGATACGTTGCCAACTCAGCTCTATGTGAGTGTTGATGCACCTAATAAAGAAGTATTTGATAGAATTTGTAAGCCAAAATTCGATTCTGGAGCATTTCATAAATTAGAACAGACTTTAGAATTACTGCCCTCACTTGATACACGAACAGTATGTAGACATACTCTGATAAAAGGTGAATCGCTAGGACACCACAAAGATTATGCAAGACTTGATAATTTAGCTGATCCCATGTTTATTGAAGCTAAAGGATATGTCTATGTAGGGAAGAGCCAAAATAATCATACTATAGAAAATATGCCAAATCATGCCGAAGTTATGGAATTTTCTAATAAATTAGCTCCACTAATTGGTAGACAAGTTTTATCTGAGAGAAGTGAAAGTAGAGTTGCATTAATTGGTAAGGAAATGATTCCAGTTACCTTACCTAATAGAATAAGAGAATTACCAAAAGATTTAGGAATTGCAAAGCCACAAAATTTCTCGTTACCTCAGGTCTGATAATATGTCTCGTGTATTTTTGAGTATTTTTTTGGCATTATTATTTTCCTTGTCAACTCTATCGGGATGCATTGGAAATAAAGAAAAGAATGATGATGATAAAGAATATAATCATTGGTTACCAGATGTAGAAAATAGAACAGACATGATATATAGAAATGATGATGTCTTCAGCCGAGTATCTGTTAATGGAACATATGAAATCGACAATGTAAGGTCGATTTATGTGTCAGTTCCAGCAATATCTCTGGCAGATGGTGGTGCAGGATTAACTGGGGATGCGGAAGTCCATCTTGGATTATGGTTACCTAAAATAGAAGGTTGTGAAATGGATTCTGAAAACCTAATGGATGAATGTAAAGTTCCAATAATTGCTGAAATAGGACCTTATTATGATGATGGTGATGTTGATGCATTGACGCCGGCCGATAGGCTTGGACGATTTTTAATTGAAAATCTAGTTCCTCATGGATATGGGATTGCGCAGGTATCTGTTTTCGGTACTGGAGAATCCAATCATTGTATGGATTTGATGGGACTTGATGAACAAGAAGGAATTCACGCTGCAGTAGAGTATTTGGGGAAGGCTGCCTTCTCCAATGGGGCAGTTGGACTGATTGGGAAATCATATGATGGTTCTACTCCGTGGGAAGCTGCAGCAATGGGTTCAGATTATCTAAAGACAATTATACCAATGTCAGGACTTATTGGTGCCCATGATTTAATGTGGAGAAATGGGAGTATGGAAGCAAGGGGTGCAATTATGCACAATGGTGTTTATGGTAGTTTTGGCTTAGATGGGAATCTTGAGGATTCTCAAAATGCTTGTGAAGGATATATAGAAGGTTATTATGCAGGGCCTGCAGCATATTTATCTGGAGATAATCTAGCATGGACTGGTAGTGATTATTGGGGAGAGCGAACATTTCTCGAAAGGGCACTTCAAAATTATAATGGTTCAGTTTATATCATTCATGGAATGCAAGATTGGAATGTTGATCCTCATATGGCTTTTCCGACTCATAATATTTTAATTGACAATGGATTTGACGTCAAAGGCCTTTATGGTCAATGGGGACATGATTATCCAGATAGAGAAAGCGGGCATTCTGGATTATCAGATGGCAGAGGGGGTGAGGCATTTCCATATACTCTTAGATGGGATTGGGCTGATGATTTACTCGAATGGTTTGATTATTATCTAAAGGGTGACGGCCCTGCACCAAGATTGATAGCAGAAATACAAGATAATATGGGTTCTTGGAGGGTTGAAAGCGAATATCCTCCAAAGGAAAAAGAATGGATAAATTATGATATGGATATTTGTACTGTAATAAATGGAGGTGAGGTGATTACATCTACATCGTCATTAACGATAGAATGTCCAATATTTGAAGAAAATACTAGAATTATTGGAACGCCAATATTTCATGTAAGTGCATCTATATCACCTTTAGCGACTAGTGGTCACCTCTTTGTAGAAATGGTGCAATCTAGTAATGGTATGCACCTTGGACATGCAGTCATGGATTTGAGATTCTATGACGGAGGAAAGGAAGGGCAGGCATTAACTCCTGGGCAGACAGTAATTGCTAAAATGGAATTTTTTGGAATGGATGTTGTAATCCCTGAAGGCGATGGAGTTCAATTGATAATATCTCAAACTGGAGAAGATTATGTGCCGAGTCCGGTATCAACATTGCCTGTTACTTTAGGATTGGATTCGGCATCAGTTCTTGGTTTATCAACCGTTAACCGTTCTTGTTCTGAGTTATTTCTACCGCCGATGCAGGAACCATATCCTCAATGTTATTAATTCCTCAATATGAGGGGAAAGGTTTGAAGTTAGGTACCAAGATTGATGAACATGAGTTGGCTTAATTTGATTGGAAGAGGAATTTTTAGTGGTGCTTTAGTAGTAATTGCAACTGAAATTGCAAAAAAATCATCAATATTTGGCGCTTTAATTGTATCTATCCCGTTAGTAAGTATACTTTCTTTAATCTGGCTTTATAATGATACTAAAGATGTGATTGAGGTAGCAAATTTTGCAGAGAGTATTCTATGGTTAGTTCTACCCTCGACACTGTTATTTATTTTATTACCATACCTATTAAGGCAGGGTTGGAGTTTTGAAATTTCTATGTTTTTAGGGATTATTATTACTACAATTGCCTATTTACTTAGTATTTATGCTGCATCAACATATTCAGGCATAATATAGTATTATTTTTTTGCTGCCAATGGTTGTCGCCATCCTTGTCCAAAAGATCGATTTGATACACGTGGCGCTGGTGGCATCTGCCATCTCTTATGTTCATTAGATTTCATTTTTCTTAGTATCCAAGAAACTGTTTTACCATCAAATTCTGTATTTACTATTCCTCTTTCTATCCAATCTTCCAATATCTTATCTAACACATCATAAGCAGGTAAAGAATCCTGATCTTCTTGATTAGGTTTCAGTTCAGCAGAAGGTGGTTTGATAATTGTTGATTTTGGAATGGGAGGTAGTTTACCATTCTCCTTGGCTTCTTTATTGATTAAATTAGCAATTCTATATACCTCAGATTTATACAAATCTCCAATCGGAGCGTATCCTCCGCACATATCTCCATACAGAGTGCAATAGCCTATTGCTAACTCTGATTTATTTCCAGTTGCTAACGCCATTCCTCCATATGCATTGGCAAAAGCCATAATGGTCAATCCCCTGAGGCGGGCTTGTATATTTTCTAGATAAATATCATTTACATTTTCATCATCGGTAGGAATTAACCCGACAAGACATTCTTCAGAGGAACTCTGTAAATTAGATAATTCTAACTTATGAAAATTTGCCCCTAAAGATTTAACCAATGCCATGGCATCTTCTTTGGAATGGTCACTGGAGTATCTCATTGGCATGGAAATACAATGCACTGCTTTTGGACCTAATGCCCTACATGCAATGGCGGCAACAACGGCTGAATCTATGCCTCCACTTACTCCTAAGACTAAGGATTTAATATCAGATTTATTACAATAATCTCTAAGACCAAGGGTGATGGCTTCCAAAATATCTAAGTCTTTATTATTGGTTTGAAATTTATCTATTGGTGAAAGTATCTCTGAATCTTTTAAGATTATATTATTGGTTTCAAATTCTATAATTTTTGATAATTTAGGATCTGACAAATTTACTAATATTATTGCTTCTTTCCACGCAGGCCCCTGAATTGTATATCCATTGGGCCATGAAATAATAGATCTTCCATCAAATATTAAATCATCATTGCCCCCTACTTGATTGCACATTAAATATGGATGATTCAAAGATACTGCCGCGGATCGTACTACATCTAATCTAACATCTTTCTTATCAGCATGATATGGTGAAGCGGAGAGATTAATTGAATATGATAGATTCTCGCCGAGCCGAGAGAGATTTTGTATTGGATCTTCTTCATAATCGCTTGGTACATTCCCTGAATGTTGCCAAGCATCTTCGCATATTGTGATGCCTAATTTTAAAAAATTTGGATCTTCTAATATTGAATTGGAATCACCTTTATCAAAATACCTTGCCTCATCGAATACATCATAAGTAGGAAGGAGTTGTTTTCGATACAAATCCTTAATTTCACCGTCGCCATTTGTGTAAAATACGCCATTTGAAGGCAGTTTATTTGAGCCAACGGGACTTATGGGGCTACCTATTAAGATCGGAATTGGAGACTTTATTTCTTTTACAGCGACTTCACAACGGTGTACAAAATCTCTTTCTAAAAGTAAATCCCTCGGAGGATAGCCACAGATTGCTAATTCACTAGTTATAGCTATAGTTGCACCATTTTCTGCAGCGATATTTGCTAAACGAGATATTTCTGATGAATTATGCTTTATATCTCCCACGACACAGTTGAGTTGTAGCAGCGCGATGACACTCATCTATTGACCTACATGAGTTATGACATTCAAGGCTACCGGACGTGAATCTATAACTTAATCTCCGGCCCGGCCCTTACTTGTTTATCTAAAACTTCAAATCCTTCTGCACGAGTGAATGATGATAATTTAGCAATAATTAATGCTGGAAAGGACATGATATTAACATTGTAATTGAATACATAGTGATTGTGTATCTGCCTTACATCAGCAAGTTCCTGTTCAATTCTCTCTAGTTTTCTCAAAATATCTTTTATTGCATCAATGGCATCTAAATCAGGATATTGTTCGACGATTCCTCTAATTGACATTGTTGCACCAGCAAGTATACCATCGGCATGGGCCAACTGGCCTATGTCACAGTTTCTGCCAGGCCTTACTTTTGCTTGCTCACGGTCCCCTCTTGCCCTTGCAAAGGCATTCCAAATTTCTTTCTCATGATCTAATTGCCCTTTTACCATAGCCGCAGCATCTGTTATTAGATCAAATCTTTCTTGGAGTATGGTGTCTATATTGTCTTCACCATTTTCCACTTGCAAATTTAGTCCCGTAAGCCTATTATAAGTAGTGTACCCCCAGAAAAATAATAGGGATAAAACAGATAATAAAAAACAAATAGACGTTAATATAATGGTTTCGGCTTGCTCCATCAATTCGTCGAAGTCGTCCATAGTTATTGAATATTCACTAATTTAAAGATTTGATAATAAGAAAAAATAAAATGTAATAGATGTAATCAAAGCCAAATTAAAACCTGGGATAAAGAGATATTCGAAATTGCTTCGGGAATTTCCTAATACTGCTAATTCACTACCTCTTTCAAGTCTAGCTTCATTGGTTGGGCCATCTTTTCCAGTTACTTCTAAAAGACGGTTTTGTGCAGCCTCATTGATAATTTTGTTTGAATTATTTTCTTGAGTAACTACTACTATCTGGTCAATATCATCTCTATTTTTGGAATCTCTT
Source organism: uncultured Candidatus Poseidoniales archaeon (assembly GCA_963968165.1). Lineage (GTDB taxonomy): Archaea > Thermoplasmatota > Poseidoniia > Poseidoniales > Thalassarchaeaceae > MGIIb-O3. The sequence continues at coordinate 27,366 of CAXAFE010000016.1, forward strand.
GGTTCAGCGTGGCCGATTAAGTAACATGGATCTCCAATTGCCAAACCAAATAAGGTCCACTTATGTCTTAAAATCTTACCTCCATTCCAAGCTCTATGAAAAATACCCTGATATAAATCATAGTCAAATACATTGTGAGGGCATTCCCATTTTGTAATATATTGGCCCATATTCTGAATGTTAAAGGTATTAGGATGAACCAATACTCCCCCTGTTCCATCATGTAGGATATATGGATGGCCCCCCAAGTCGGAATCTACTCCATGCCATGTAAGTCTTTTTTCTGTTTTAGTATTTCCATCCTTATCCGTCACAATATGCGTCGTCTCTACTAATATCTCATAATTCCAATTCCACGATACTAGATTATCCACAGCACGGGAATAATCTCTACCAACATATACAGTAGGAGGTTTTGATTGCCAAAATCTAACTTGGCCGACTAATTCGATATTTCCCGCTGTCATTGAACGAATGTATGAAGTAGGAGTTTCCATAGTATCTGACATCCTTCGACTAATTATAATCGAATAAAAAAACCAGATTACGGACAATATCAAAGGAGAGAATAAGAAAAAGAATTTATATAAATAAAAAAATAATATGTTTGGTGTGTCTCCATCAGAATTTTGATTTAATTTCCATTCGATATATTCCATTGATGACCCTGCACTTGTTATTAGGTAAATAAGTGGGAATAGGTTTACCAAAATTAATATAGATATAATTCCATAGGTAGAGATTTCTGCTGGTTTTGGAGTACCTATCACATTAGGATGTTCCAACAAGGCTCCTTTGACATCAGGACCGTATTTTTCATTATTGTCCCAATATTTTTCTCCCGGAGATTGAAACACCCAACCTCTGTCATCTGAAGATGGTTTGTGAATCCACTCCCACTTCCAAAAGTCAATTAATTCTGCCCCTACTTCGGATCTAATTTGATAATCCCTAGGTTTCGTATTTTGACGAATTTCTTGTAGTTTCCTTTTTAATTGCGTCGGGGCGACATATAATATCAAAAAACAGCCAAAAATTAATATCATTATTGGGAAAATTATTGATTCTATAGAGAAGATTATATCTTCTTCGAAGTACATCATATAGTATACATCAATGTGTAGTATCAATCCAATCACAACCAATAATAAGCCAACAATCCAAATGATTTTATGCCAATTTTTTAATGGCATCGTTATATCCAAAAACCCCGCATCCAAAATTATTTGATTTGGATTATTATTCATGGTTGTCTCAAAGTATATGGCATAATTAAGTTTAGGGAGTGGAGATATTAATGGCAAGATATTCCATATTTTTCTAATCTCCAATAATTATATGGCCAAGATGCAAGGAAACCAACTACTAACATTAATGGTATTGCAAAATAATTTAATCCTAATTCACCTTTTGTAAATAACAAATCAGTTATTTCCATAGAAATCTCCATCATTAACATTGAGATAAATGACATTCCAAATGCAGTAGAGATTGCATTCCTAAAGTCCATTTGACCCTTCATGAGGAGTAATGTTTCCAAAATCACACTTGTTGTTAGACCATTTATAAGCGGCAATATTGCAAACATTATCCAAATATTACTACCAATAACCAGGCCTTCGGTGATACCAGAGTATGAATAATAAGCCAATGTTCCAAATTCTCCTATAGCGCATCCAATTAAGCACCATTTAGTGTTGTTTGCTGACTGTTTCCATGTTGAAATATTTGACCAATTAAAATCATTTTTAAGTATCTTTCCGTCAACAGAATACCCAGTTTGTAATATTGCATCTATCATTTTCTCTTTTTCGATTCCGGAATGTGAGATTGTCGCGAGACCGCTTTGATGAGACACTTCTGCATCAAAAACGCCATCAAGTAATGCTAGAGAATTTCGGACTCTTGATGAACAACCATCACATGTCATTCCTTGGACCGATATGGTAGTAGTTTTATCCACTATACATGCTATACGTCATCCTTATTGAATACTACGAAAATTAATTATCTAATTAAAGAGTATATTCAATACAAAGAATTGTTCCGGCGGGTTTGATGGTAGTGCCTAACTCGCCTGGGGAACTAGATCCAGTTGCACTTGAGAATTCCCTAATTAAATCGTGGAACGAAGAAAAAACTTTTGAGAAGTCAATTGATAATCGAAGACTTAATGCAACTCCATTCACTTTTTTAGAAGGCCCGCCTACTGCAAATGGTAAACCTGGAATTCACCATGTCTTATCTCGCCTTTACAAAGATATGGTGTGCCGTTGGAAGTCTATGGAAGGCCACATCGTTGAACGGAAAGCAGGATGGGATACTCATGGCTTACCAGTTGAGATTGAAGTACAGAAAAAACTTGATTTAATGTCTAATGAAGCGATTGAAAAATATGGGATGGAAAAGTTCAATCAAAAATGTAAAGAAAGTGTTTGGGAATATGAAGAAAGTTGGAGAGAAATGACAGAAAGAATGGCTTTCTGGGTTGATATGGATGACCCATATGTTACTCTTCATGATAATTACATTGAATCTGCATGGTGGTCATTAAAACAAATGCATGATAAAGGATTATTATTTCGTGGGCATAAAGTTTTACCTTATTGCCCACAAACAGGAACTAGTTATTCCACACATGAAGTTTCGCAGGGCTACAAAGAGGTTTCAGAACCTGCAGTTTTCATAAAATTCAAACTCACAGATGAAGATGCATCCATTCTTGCTTGGACGACCACTCCATGGACACTGCCAGGAAATGTTGGTTTGGCCGTGGGACCAGATGTAACTTATTGTAGAATCAGAGTTAATGCCCTCCCCTCGGACTCTTGGGAAGGAAGAGGAGGGGCAAAAATTGGTGAAGAACTAATATTAGCAAAGGATTTACTTGGCGATGTTTTACGACATCATATGGATATCCTAGAAGAGTTTCCAGGATCTGAATTAATCGGTAAATCATATTTACCAATATTCCCAAATGCAATAGATAGGGGCGATTCGGACACGGCTTGGACTGTGGTTGGAGCTGATTTCGTAACAACTACAGACGGAACTGGGGTAGTTCATACGGCCGTTATGTATGGAGAAGATGATTATAACCTAGGAATGGCAATGGGATTTCCGGCACAACACACAGTTGGAATGGATGGAAAATTTATATCCGGAACACATGAAAAATTAGATGGGCGTTATGTAAAGGATTGTGATTCGGAAATAATTAATCTCTTGGAAAAAGAAGGTATATTATATCGAGAACATATGTATACTCATGATTATCCTCATTGCTGGAGAACAGATCATCCTCTTCTTTACTATGCCATGGATAGTTGGTTTGTGCGTATGACGGCTGTCAAGGATAAAATAATTCAATATAATTCAGAAGTTGAGTGGGCTCCTGAATGGACTGGGACAGGAAGAGTTGGTGAATGGCTACGAAATCTCAAAGATTGGGCAATAAGTAGAGAAAGGTACTGGGGAACTCCGATACCAGTATGGATTTGTCAAGACTGTGGAAAGGAACATTGTATTGGAAGTATAGAAGAGATGAATGAACTAAAAACTACAGAATCCCCTTCACCCAAGGAATTACATCGGCCATATGTAGACGAAGTGAAACTACATTGTACAGATTCGAACTGTGATGGGGAAATGATACGTGAGCCTTACGTTATGGATTGCTGGTTTGATTCTGGGTGTGCTTTTTTTGCTCAATGGCATTATCCTTTTGAAAATAAAGAAAAGTTTTCTGGTAGTTTCCCTGTAGATTATATCTGTGAAGCTGTGGATCAAACAAGAGGTTGGTTTTATTCTTTGTTAGCAGTATCTACAGCAGTATTTGATAGTATTTCATACAAAAGATGTCTCTCTCTTGGCCATATTTTAGATAATGAAGGGAAAAAGATGAGTAAATCCCGAGGAAATGTTATCAATCCCTGGGATCACTTTAACAAAGAAGGAGCAGATGCAATTAGATGGTATATGATAACCCAAAGTGCGCCCTGGAGTCCAATGAATTTTGATTCAAACGGAGTTAGAGAAACTTATGGAAAAATGTTCTTGACTTTGTGGAACGTTCATAGATTTCATTCAGATTATGCGGTATTAGATGGTTTTGATCCCGAAAATAAAGATGGTTGGATAGATGTTGATTCAAGAAGCCCGTTGGATAGGTGGGTACTATCAAAAATAAGTAGAGTTGCTGAAAGTTTTAATGATAATTTTTCAACATGGGAATTCCACAAGGCCGGAAGGGAATTAGAAAATTTTGTAGTCAATGATCTTTCTAACTGGTATGTAAGGAGATCCAGGAGACGTTTGTGGGATGAACTAGATAGTAGCGATAAGCGTGCTTGCCAGCATACTCTACACGAAGTTTTGACAGTAGTATCAAAATTGATGGCCCCAATATCTCCATTTATGGCAGATAGGATTCATCGTGACCTGAACGGTTTTTCAGTTCATCTAGCAGATTGGCCACTTGGCTCGGAGATAGTAGATCGTAATTTACCTCCTCAAGATTATGCACTTGAACAACAGATGAAATTAGTCAGAGATTTAGCTGAATCGGGTAGGAGAATTAGGGTAGAATCTGGACGAAGACAGAGACTTCCCTGCCGTAAAGGGTGGATTATCGGTGGCCCAGATATATCTGCCTTTCATGAAATTCTCTCTGAAGAATTAAATGTTGAAAATTTGACTACTGGAAAGGATTTAGATAAGTTTCAAAAAATAATTATATTGCCAAATAGAAAGGTTCTTGGATCTAAATGTAGAGCTGATTTACCATTAGTTTTGAAAGAATTAGAATTAGTCGATCCAGACTCATTCTTATTAGAGATTCAAGCAGGAATTGGTGCCCTAGCAGGATATGACATAACTATGGAGGATATAACAATAAAAAGGATAGAGAGGGATGAATTTTCCGCATCTACTATTTCCAATGATGATATAGGTGATGTTACTTTAATCTTAGATATGTATACTGATTTTGACTTACTTTCTAAGGGAATGGCAAGAGATATAATCAGAAGAATTCAATCGAAAAGAAAGGAGATGAATTTAGAAGTTGAAGCCATGATAGGGCTAGAGGTTTGGATTGAAGGGCTAGAGATAAATAATGAAGATTGGATACATATTCTTAATGAAACAAGAGCAGGTGCCTCATCGCTTAATAAGGGCGATATACCTGCTGATACTGAAAAATTTACTGTAGATGGTGTGAATATTTTCTTTAACACTACTTCATAATGTATACTCTGTACCATGGGGATTATGGAGAAAATAGTTACCAAGCTTTACGGCATATACCAAGCTGATGGAGGCATAATAGGTGAGTTGTCGTACGTATTGGGTAAGATCAGAGGGGTTGCGCATTGTTCTCTGTGTGATATCACTCATAATAAAATAACAACAAAGAAGCAATGGAAGAATCTAACAAGTAATCTGGATATACCAATGGAACTACTACATTTGAATGAAAGAAGTAGTGAACTAAAAATAATTTCTGAAAATCAAACACCTTGTGTAATATCAGAAATTGATGGAGAATTAGAGATTATTATAACTTCGAATGAGCTTGAAATGTGTAAAAAATCTGTTGATAAGTTTGGAGAGATATTGTATCAACGATTAGATAAATTAACGGATGGTTAAAGAATTTCTCCACAAAATTTGCAGTATTTAGCATCATGATCGTGGCCTTCTTTGGAACATGAGGGGCATGATTGAGTACTAACTGGAGTTATTCTAGCTAATTCGGTTGATATTATTCCAGTTGGAACTATAATCAGACTGTACCCCATTATCATTATAAAAATGGCTAAGATTTTTCCTAATGGCGTTGAAGGTACTGTATCTCCGTATCCAGTGCTAGTAATTGTGGTTATTGACCAGTATACACTCTGAGGAATAGAAGTAAATCCATTTTGAGGACCTTCCAATAAATACATCCCTGCACCACTAATAAAACACAATACAAGAACGGTAGATAAGAATACAATTATCCTAGATTTGGACTGAGAGATTGCTTTTGATAGTACGAATGATTCATTCAGATACCGACTTAATTTGAAAACTCTAAATATCCTCAGTAGCCTCAGTGCACGAATACTAAGGAACCCTTGTAGTCCTCCCACACCTGTTAAAAGTGCCAGATATGTTGGTAATATTGATACTAAATCAACTATTCCAAAAAATGATTTAACATACTTTACAGGTCTTTTAACTGATACTAATCTAAGCAAGTATTCTATTGAGAAAATAATAGTAAAAAACCATTCTATTATTACTAATTGGGAATGATATTTAGCATCTATTGTCTCAATACTCTCTAAAGAAACCGCAATTACAGAAACTAAGATAGCAATTAATAACGATATATCAAATAATTTTCCATATGGAGTATCTGCTTCAAATATTGTTTCATGAATTTTTTCTCTAAAGGAATTTGGAGGACGTATTGCATACTCTTCAACATCCATGGGGCGCCTAGAAGCATCATATTCTAATATTTTACTAATTTCCATCATATATTTTGATAAATTTCGGGAAGTAATAACTCAACTCCAAATAAAGGATCGGGATCTGTGGAGTCATGATAGGCAATGAAGGAACCTCCATCTGGAAGAATTCCCATGCTTGCAAAATCAAATCTAATATCTGCTCCTGCACCAGAAGTTGAATCTAAATCACCTTGGCCAACATGGGTTTTAGAATCTGGAATTAAACTTTTTGAGAAGTCCCTTACGTGATATGCGACATCTATATCAGGGCCAACGGCACTTTGATAACGTATATTCAAGACAAATAAATCATGTATTCCATTAGAATGAAATTCCCATTCTTCTATTCCACTTGCAGATTCAGACAAATCATAACTATAATTTTCCCATATTTCGCCTCCATCCCAGGATAAATAATGAGTAATTATATTATTTCCTGCAAGAACACAATGTAATGCCGATGAGGAATCTATGGCACAATATTCTGAAGGTAATGAAGATCCATTAAGAGTCGTTGCAGACCACCAATTAAGTGAAGTATCTAGATAAGCATCGGTACCATCAATAAAATAATTTGGAAAATATAGTCCCCCTGAAGGTACAGGAAATGCCCTCATTTCTTTGTGAGGTTTGGTAAAATCCCACTCTTGACCTAAAGAATTCGAATTTAAATCTACTTCGATAGTTGCCAATCCTCCATCTCTATCAGGGAAGTTAAAATAATCATAATTCAAACCATCAGTGGATATTTGCCCACCTATATTCTGTACCTGATGCCAGAAATTCGATATAACGATACTAGCATATTCACCATTTCCATATATGCCTCCATTAATTGGACCAATTACTTCAACTTGCCAAGAGCGATCATAAAATGGCTCAGGAGTACGATTGAAGCACCAACTCCATTCCTCATCTTCTGCATCATACAAGAAAGCGTAGAATTGATCTGCGCCACTCAGACTAGGATATGGAAACCACCCCATAGAAATTAAATCCCCGTTAGTGGCTTGTACAATACTTCCCTCACCTAACCCTTCTTGTCCCGGTACTGTGGGTTTAGGCTCTAAACACCCCAATTGAGAAAAAATCTCAGGCCGGTATTCTTGCCATGTGTGCCCTCTGTCCTCAGACCAAGTTGGATACTCTCCTCCAAAATTTACTATCCATCCTTCCTTTGTTGCAGCCAGATAATGTTCACAGCAATTTCCTCCTTCTTCATTTCCAAAGACTGCCCATGAGGCGTTGCCCCATGTATCATTGTTTGTGGCGTGCCCTATCGTGAAACTTCTGGAATCCTGATGGCTTGCTGGATCATCAACATAACTAAAATTAACATCCCAGTCAACTATATCGTCTTCCAAGGCATTCGTATCTCCAAGACAGCCAGCAAGAAAAGTGCTGAATATTATCATAACGGAAATGAAATTTACTCCAAGACTCCTTGCCATCTCAACACAACGGAGCATTATGTCATATATCGCACTTATCTTTATTTTGAGTATCTAATATAAATAATATTAAAAAAATTTTGAATATATTCGATAAGAACCGCCTCACAGGAACTTATTATCGGGACAAATGAATATGAAAACTATAGAGGGACCTCTGCCCTAAGATGTCTCCAAAGAGTAACCTTAGAGGCTTTTGCATCAAAATTCACTACTGCTAAAACTATTGTATCTTTTTCTTTAAGCTCTTTTACGAGATGTGTGCCAATGGTTATTTTGTTACCATCATGTATAGTTTTAAAATCCATGATGATCAGATTTATTTCTAAATACCATGAAATTGTTTCTGATTTAGAAAGGCTTTTTTCTGATACGATACCGTCCTAAGAAAAATCTTCTGATAAAATATCTTCGAGATATGAGTTATCTTTACCCCTCATCGATTATCCCAAGCTGTTATAATATCCATATAATTCATCAACTTCAGGAATATCTATGATAATTTAACAATTTATAATTTATGGAAAATAAATTAATTTTTTACCACGGTTGATGAATTAAATCATAACCCACTTCATGTTTTGTAAATGGTAATATTTTGTGATTGTGAGCGCCTTTCTCAACATACATACCAAATGTTACTCTTTCGCCAACAGCAGGTACACAATTAACAAAATCAACTTCAACTGATACCATCATATCTTCCGTGATTACTTCATCCGGAAGTATGTCTGAATCTTCTCCTAAAGTATTTTTTCCATCCATTAATCTTGATCCAGAAAGAACTATACTATTGCTATCCAATCCAAAATTTCCATCATTATCTTGGCAGCCAACAGACCATTGGATATCTCCCGCTTGTATTGAGGGTGAGCCCGCTGCTAATTCCAAGTGAATTAAGAGTCCAAAGCCTTTTATTTTCATGGAAGAAAGTTGATCATTTACCATTCCAGCGTCAACCATTTCAGCATGATCATAATCACCAGAAGGGAATTCTACTTCCCACGCGCCATCAAAGTTAGGGCCATCGAATAAACTCACGGCGCATCCTTCTTCGATCTTGATTGAAGATGCATCATTATCAACAGCTCCGGCCGCTATGAAATCTTCAACAAGATAATCTCCAACTTGAAATTCTGCAGACCACCCATTAAAACCTGAATGTTGAAACAAAGTTACTTTGCAATTACCCCCAATACTTCTGATATATGCAGCTTTTAGTTCTACCTTTTTACTGATGTCATCCTGTACATCATTAGAGGTTGAATCAGATTTTTCTTGTAATTTTTCCACAGTTTCAATAACAACTGAGCTACAAATTGCCGCGGTTAAGATGAATGCAACGAAAATTATCATCGCCCCCACTCCAATTGAACCAGGCGAGTAGGCATCCCCCATCGAATTTTTGCAAGTGTAACATGTGTATTATGTTATGTATACCATTATGAAGTCTATTTTTCCTCCGAATGAAAAGCAGATGTTATATCAAAGTTAGTTTGAGGCTTCGACTTTGACGAAATAAATAAGATTACTGCAAGAAGTATTGTATTACAAAAAATGATTTGGCCAACACCAAGTAAAAGCCATATTTTTTGTATGAATTCCATAAAATTGGCACCAGAATTATCTGCGAAATTATACTCCGGATATAATCCGGGGCCTAAATAAAACATCATTATTAGATGTAATTGGCTGATTACGTAGATTCCAAGCCAGTACATGGTTAATTTAATTCCAAGTTCTCTTTGTCCGGCCCATAAAATAGGAATAGTTATTAGACCTAAAAAGAACAAAATAATTCCATATATTGCATAATATTTAGAGAAATTTTTGAATTGATCAAGATAGTTAATTGTTTCATTCCAAAATATTTCACTATCTTTCCAATCATCAATTTCTTGTTGAGTTCCATTGTCTGGATATGGTTCCAATTCATTAAAATCTCTTGGAACTTGATCTATCATAATGGGAGTTAGAGCTCCCATTACTATCTGAAATAGCATGGTAATTGTCATAATTACCATGAATATGGAAAGTCCTCGTAACCACCATGGAGATGGTTCAATGGGAGAGAAGGGTGGTTCGACATATTCCATATTAAGATTTAAATTAAATTCACTTAAAAGATTATTTACTCACTAACTGAGAATTATCCATCAGGATTCTTGGATTTGTTCTAATCATAGTATGAATACATTGTCTAGATGGATTTACTATAAATCCATTTCTAAGGAAATTTCTACCAAGAATTATTCGATGTTTCATCTTGGAGCGATCTTGGAGACAAATTTCTACTTGATGATCTCTTCCTGCAATCTCTAATTTTGTATTGATTACCGGCCTCAAAGTATCATGGCCACTGGTATCTCTAACTTTCCTCCATCTTGCTATTTCCCTAGTAATTATTTTACCACTTTGAGTAGTTTTAAATTTTACATATTGTTTATTCTTATTATTATCAATTTCAATATCTAATGCATGTAATGTGTTAGACCATGCGCCAGTATCTGTTTTGGCTTTTATAGGATAACGTTCTAAATCAGGTAATCTGACCCATTCCCTCCAGCCAATGATCACATATCCAGTGTTCATAACTTTTGGTTCGCATAGGTTATTATTTTTGATATCTCCTCTTAGAATAAAGAATGATTATTAAATAGAATTATTCAAGTATGATTGACGTGGGCCATCCCTAATGGCGAAGGTCAAAATACGTGAAGCATTAACTTTTGATGATGTATTATTACTACCAGCAGAATCTTCAGTCCTTCCTGCAGAAGTCAATATTGAAACATTATTAACTAAAAGTATAAAACTCAATAATCCGATTATTTCGGCAGCTATGGATACAGTAACTGAATCGGAAATGGCAATTGCTATGGCTCAAGCAGGAGGAATAGGAGTCATTCATAGAAATATGACCATAGAACAGCAAATTAATGAGGTTAATAAAGTCAAAAGATTTGAATCTGGACTAATATTAGATCCGGTCACAGTATCATCAGAATTGACAATAGGGGATTTGAGAAAAATAAAATCTAAATATGGATTTTCTGGTTTCCCAGTAATTGATGATAAAAATAATTTAGTTGGACTAATAACCAATAGAGATATTAGATTCGTAGAAGATGATGGAACCAAAGTGTCGGAAGTTATGACAAAAGAATTAGTTACAGTTCCTGAGGGAGTTGATAAAGAATTAGCTAAAAGAATTCTTCATAAAAATCGAATTGAAAAACTTATAGTTATCGATAGTGAGGGCAATTGTGCTGGCATGATAACCGTTAGAGACATACAAAGAAATCGAGATAATCCCGATTCCTGCAGAGACGAAAGAGGACGATTAAGAGTTGTTGGAGCCACAGGAACAGGCGAAAAGGGGATAGAGCGAGCATTGGCATTGTTTGCTGCAGGAGCAGATGCAATAGCCGTAGATACTGCTCATGGACACTCGCATGGTGTGTTAGATACTGTAAGAAAAATAAGGAAGTTAGGAGGTGAGGACGTTCAAATAATTGCAGGCAATGTTGCAACTGGTGAAGCTGCTGAAGCCTTAATAAAAGCTGGAGCTAATGCAATAAAAGTTGGAATTGGTCCTGGATCCATATGTACTACAAGAATAATATCAGGCGTTGGAGTTCCACAGTTGACAGCAGTTATGAATGCTGTAGATATTTGTAAAAATTATGAGATTCCAGTTATTGCAGATGGGGGCATAAAATATAGTGGAGATATTGCTAAAGCAATTGCTGCAGGTGCTGATTGTGTAATGGCTGGTTCAGTTTTGGCAGGAACTGACGAATCACCGGGTGAAAACATACTCTATCAAGGAAGGTCATATAAGGTATATCGAGGAATGGGATCTGTGGGGGCGATGACTAAAGGATCACATGAAAGATATTTCCAGTCAGAGCAGGGAGATACCCAAAAATATGTACCTGAAGGAATTGAAGGCAGGGTTCCCGCCCGAGGTCCAGTTGAGAATGTAATTTACCAACTCATAGGTGGTTTGAGATCATCTATGGGATATACTGGTAATGCGACTATTCAAGAAATGAAAGAAAGTTGTAATTTTGTAAAAATTACAAATGCTGGTTTAACTGAAAGTCATGTCCATGATGTTGAGATAACGAGAGAAGCCCCCAACTATAGAAGGTAATTGTATGAAAAGTATTATTTTTGGAGGAGGATGCTTTTGGTGCACAGAAGGTGCATTAAAGGGACTTAGGGGTGTAAGTGAAGTAATCCCAGGATATTGTGGCGGAAATGTTAAAAATCCAACTTATGAACAAATATGTGGAAAAAAAACAGGGCATGCAGAAGTAGTCAAAGTTCACTATAATCCAAAAATAATATCATTAAAGACCGTTTTAGAAGTTTTTTTTACAAGTCATGATCCGACCCAATTGAATAGACAAGGTAATGATATTGGACCACAGTATAGGAGTATAGTATTTTATGAAAATGAAGAAGAATTGAGCATCATAAATGCTACCATCGATTATTTACAATCGTTAACTAATGGAAAAATTGTAACCGAGGTAACAAGTAAGAATAACTTTTATGTTGCAGAAAAATATCATCACGATTACTATTTAAGAAATTCAAACCAACCATATTGTGTCATGGTGGTGGCTCCAAAAATAAGAAAAGTGAGAGAGAAGTATTCAAAACTTTATGAATACTGATTTATTAAGAAATCAAATTGAAGGTCTTTTTTATTTCATTATTACTAAAACGATAAAATATTCAATATGGATAAAACCCCCCCTAAAGGTCCTAAATAGGGGAACATTCAACAATCAGTAAAACCTCATCTATATGTGGCTAGTGATAGGACGGAACAAGAGGACCATTCCGATAAAGCGTGGGCAATACATGCCTCAATTATAGGTCTAAATTCTGGTAATTTATTATTTCGAGGATTGGAATTAGATCCATTAGATCCAGGCCTTCTCACAGTTGTATGCCTTTCTGCTCTTGCGATAGCACTACCATTTCAGGCTATTTTCTTCCTTATTAATTCATATATTCAAGAAACCACGAATGTCCAGGGAATAGAATATCAAATGCTATTGAGATTATCCATCATTTGTCAGACTGTTTCTTACCTTTCACTAATAAGTATTGGAGTTTTAATGTTTGATACTCATATATACATAGGATTATCATTTTTTTCAGGATCTGTAATTGCTTTCTTTTTATTACGATCTGCTCTGACCCAAGTGGATATTTTAGCTAAATCTTAAATTAGATAATTCCTTTGGTCTAATTATTTTTTGTAATGTCCAATTATCATCATTGCAGATCAATAATGCTGCAGTGGCTGTAGGCATTTCCAGCCATTCATCTGTTAAATGATTGAGCAATAACTCACATCCCGGATTATGAGCCAATATCATAGTCGTTCCAGATTCTAATATAGACTTCATAGATATTAAAAGTTGATCAATACTAGGTAAATATAACTCAGATCTTATTTCAGCCTTTATGTTGTCTTTGTATCCCATATATGACATAGTTTCCTGGGTTCTAGTAGAGCTGCTTAGTAATATTAGTTGTGGCTTCCATCCTAATTTGGATAAAGCTTGACTAATTCTTGGAGCATCACGTTTTCCTCGAGAATTTAAGGGCCTATCATGATCGGAAAGATTTACATCATCCCAACTACTTTTTGCATGACGCATTAAGATTAATCTTTTTGTGATTATTCTTCCTCCAGAGTATTAAAATTTGGATTTCTCTTTTCTAAGAACGAGGACACACCTTCAGCAAAGTCTGCAGTAAGTGCTGAAGATATCACAAGTGCACGTTCAAATTCCAATTGAGTTTCGAAGAAGGTTGAAGTAGAAGCGTCCAATAATTGTTTTGTGGATCTTTTACTCATAGTTGACCATTTTCCCCATTCTTTTGCTACTTCTAGAGATTTATAAATAAGGTCTTCTGAACTACATACTTCATCTACCGCGCCCATATCAAATGCTTTATTTCCAGTCCAAATTTCATTATTAAAGAAAAAACGCTTTGCTATCTGGGGGCCGACTAGCCGAGGGAGCAACCATGTTGCACCCCCATCTGGAGAAAGTCCTAATGAGAAAAATGCGGCTGCTAATTTAGCATCAGGAGTTGAAACTCTGTAATCCATTGAGAGAGCAAGACCTAATCCTCCTCCGGCGGTTGATCCATTTATTGCCGCTACAAAGATTTTTGAAGAAGCACGAATTTTTAATAATAACGGGTGTAAGGAACCTGTCATATTTTCTACCATTGGACCGATGGTGCCAGCATCAATAGCATCTGCAAACTCATCAATTGGACCACCTGCACTGAAAAAGTTTCCAGTACCAGTTAGAACTACAGATAAGCATGAGTCGTCATTGATTAAGTCTTCAAACGTTTTAATTAATACTTCTATATTATTTGGAGTAAAAGTATTTCTGGATGATTTTTTTGAAAGTTTGACTAATGCAACTCCTCCCGCATGCCTATCGACTGTTAAAACCATAATATGTCCGAAGGGGTGATTGTTTTTCAAATGCATGAATATCTTAAGATGTACCTCTTCCGGCTGAACATGAACGACCGCGAGATGCTATATATCAATGGAAAATGGGTTAAATCCAAAGGATTAGGTCGAATTGAAGTAATAAATCCTTCAAATGAGGAAGTAATAGGTTCTGTCCCTGTAGGATCTATTGAAGATATTGATGAGGCCGTTAAGTCTGCAAATATTGCATTTAAAAAATGGTCAAAAAGTACAATTGAAGACAGGATAAATATTCTAAATTTATTATCATCGTCATTCAAAGAGCGTGAGGAAGAATTAGCGCAAATAATTACTGCAGAAGTTGGTACGCCAATAGGTTATTCCAGAACGGCAATGGTTGGAACACCCAGAGTAGTATCACGTTCTTACTCTAAATTATTAGAAAATTTCGAATGGGAAGAAGAAGTTAGAAATTCTTTAATTATTAAAGAAGGAATTGGAGTTTGTGCTTTTATAACTCCTTGGAATTTTCCACTGCATCAAATAATTGGAAAAGTAGCACCGGCCATCGCAGCAGGGTGCACAATGATATTGAAACCGTCAAAAGAAGCGCCTCTTAGTGCATTTATATTAGCTGAAATACTACAAGAAATTGGATTACCTAAAGGGGTATTTAACCTAGTTACTGGACACGGTTCTGAAATTGGAGAATATTTATCAAGTCATCCGAATGTAGATATGGTTTCTTTTACTGGTTCTACTAATGCTGGAATAGCAGTGAGTCATGCTGCTGCAAAAAGTATTAAACGGGTTACTTTGGAGTTAGGCGGAAAGAGTGCAAATGTTGCACTTGATGATGCAGATCCTTCAATAGTTGCCAAAAAGGCAATTGGGGCATGCCATCAAAATAGCGGTCAAACATGTTCTGCACTAACAAGATTAATAATTCCAAAAAGTATGAAAGAAGATGTTTGTAAATTGATTGTCGAAAAAAATGATTCATATACTGTTGGTAATCCATTGGATGAAAAAATAAGATGCGGTCCTATGGTTAGTAAGAAACAGCAGATTAGCGTTACAGAATACATTCAGAAAGGCATTCAAGAAGGTGCTACCTTACTCTCCGGTGGATTAGGTATGCCAGATGGATTAGAAAAGGGATTCTATGTCAAACCCACTATTTTTTCGGACGTAACTCCAGATATGACTATATGGAAAGAAGAGATTTTTGGGCCTGTATTAACTATTACTACTTATGATGATGAAGAGGAGGCTCTAAAATTGGCTAATGATTCAATTTATGGCCTGTCAGGAGGCGTTTGGTCTAATAGTGAAAATAGGGCTATTGAATTTGCTAAGGGCATGCGTACTGGGCAAGTTAGCATAAATGGAGGATTTTTCAATGTTAGTGCTCCGTTTGGCGGATATAAATCATCAGGTAACGGCAGAGAACTTGGTATTCATGGATTGAATGAATTTCTAGAAATAAAGTCAATCCAAAGATAATCTTTTCTTATTTTCCTAGCCATTTTGGGCTTGACCTTTCTAAAAAGGATTTAACTCCTATTTCTTTATCCTCTGTATCAAAAAGTGCAACGAATTCTGAACGCTCAGCTAAAATACCCTCGGTGAATGGTAAGTCTAGAGATGCCTTGATTACACGTTTTGCGACTTTAATCGTATATGGTGACTTTTTTGCAATATTCGTCGCCATTGAAATTACAGTAGTTTCTAATTCACTCGATTCGACAATTTTATTCACTAGACCTATTGATAAAGCCTCTTTTGCATTAATAATTTCGCCAGACAATACTATTTCCATTGCTTTGCCATAACCCAATAATCTGCACAGCCTTTGAGTTCCACCTCCGCCAGGAATTAATCCTAGGTTTATTTCAGGTTGGCCAAATTTAGCATCATTGGATGCTATCCTCATATCGCAAGAAAGCGCTAATTCGGTACCTCCTCCCAAAGCAAAACCATCAACCATGGCTATAGTAGGTTTTGATAAATTCCATATTGCCTCCCAACCATTATCTTCAAAAAAGGGACGGACATCATCTGAATTTTTACCTTCGAATTCAGAAATATCTGCACCGGCAGCAAATGCTTTTGGTTTCGATTTTTTACCTTCAAGAGGTGGTAAGGGTAAAGCTCCCTTGATTATTACCACTCTAATATTATCATTAGATTCTGCGCGCTTGCACTGTTTTTTAATTTGATTATGTACTTCATTATTTAATGAATTTAATTTATTTGGCCTATTTAATGTCCAAATTGATATTATTCCTCCTGACGGATATGAGCCTTCTACGATAATGTCCTCAACGAGTAATACTTCTTCCATATCAGTGCGCACATATGATAGTGCTTGAATAATACGGTTGTTTTTCAATTTTCATCGCTATTTTCTAATTCTGGGTCTGGCATTGGAGGCAAACCAGGAGGATT
>CAXAFE010000017.1:0-34284 GCA_963968165.1 uncultured Candidatus Poseidoniales archaeon
GTTCTTCCACAGGTTCTTCCACAGGTTCTTCCACAGGTTCTTCCACAGGTTCTTCATCTGGGTGTATTATCAATTTGTCAATTACATGTATTACTCCATTTTCAACTTCTTGGGAGTAAAGTATAGTGGCATCATTGACAGATGTATTACCCTCGCAGTCATTTGAAATTATAATTGTGTTTTCATCCGCCGTTTCTAAATCAATTTGAGAAGGAACGCACTCATTTGAGAATGTCAAAACCCAATCAAACGATATATGACTTAGCAATATATCACTCAACTCCATTAGTCCCTCGAGAGTATCATATTCATCTGTATTAATTCCTGCCTCAGCAAATGCTGTATCAGTTGGAGCAAAAATAGTCATACTCATTTCTGGACTATTGCTGGCTGTAACGTCATCGATTAGATAGGTCAATGAAAGTGCATCTATTAGTTGATTGAATTCCCCATCCTCATCTAAATTAGAGGGGATATCAAATCTCGGATTAAATCTAGGCTCATCGTTATTCTGTAGTGTGAAATTAAGGCTTGAAGGAATTAGAACACTATCAATAACTTGAATCATTCCGTTGTCTGTAGCAGAAGAACTAGAAGGCCAATTGGTAGTCTGGAAAAATCCATAAACTCGATTATCTGTATCAATGACATTGGCCTGGTCGACTGTAATATTTCCTTGACAGTCGTTTGAAATTATGACCGTCTCTGTCCATGAGCTGTAATTGAATGGATCGGCATATTCTCCATTTTGCATAGGTAACCAGTCAAACGTATAAGGCTCGCAATAAGGTTCGTATTCGCCACTCGAACTGTTGTAGGCCATACTCATGTCAAGGCCATATGGACCTGCAAAACTAACATGATAAAGCAGTATTTCAGTCAATACCTCTATACTTGCAGGAGAATTAAAATCATCTAAACTAATACCGGAGGCATTGAATGCATCATCGGTAGGAGCAAATATGGTATATCCCATCTGAGGAGTATTCACGGGATTTAGTATTTCAGTCAAATTAGTCATCTCCAGAGCTTGGGCTAGTATGCTAAAGTGTGGTGAATTTTGAAACACCCACAAAACAGTATCGTGAACACTAATGCCGTATTCATCTATCTCTAAACTACTCTGATCATCATTCAACTCAAACCATGAATACCATGAATCATCAGGATTTACAAAGGAATAATCAAGGCAATAATTTGCATCCAAATCTGCTTCAAACAGGCCGCCACCTTCTTCTTTAGTGTAGAGTGCATGCATTATGCAAATCTCTTCAGAACTGCCCTGATAAAACCATGAAGTGAGATCGTCATTGGTTCCGGCTGGAATGTATGCTGTACTCTCTCCTTGGTAATTTCCGAGAATATTGCATCCCGAACTTCCGGCCATACCTATGTCATTGGCTGTTGATACAGTAAAGTTAGCATCTTCTGCAGCACCTCCAAATGCATAATTACAATACATTGATTGTACTGATATATCGAAAGAAAATATATCTACAGTCGTGTCAACAGTGAGTACCATGGTATCATTAGTAACATCTCCATAGCCTATAATTACCTCTGAGTTTGAATATGATACATCTGCTTCAGAATCATTTTCTCCATCATTGAGTTCAAACCATATGTCGTTAGGCCATTCAATTTCATACCGAGTAAATTCTAGACAGTCATTGTAATCGAAATTTGCATCACGATATTCCGTTTCTCCATCAATTATCACCGCATAAGTCGCACTACCTATGCATATCTCTGGAGTCAGAGATTGATAATAGAAGGATGTCAGAGTACCATTGCTACCCGATGGAATGGAGCGCTCTCCCCAGGCACCTGGATAGTATGCCATTAATGAGCATCCTGATGATAGGATATTAACATTAAGATCATATTGTTCTGAAAGGCCACCTTCTGACTGAATTCCGCAATAAACAGAACCAGAAGGTCGGAAAAATGTTACGTTGTATGCATAGACGTCGATTGTGGTATCCATGGTTAGAACAATAGTGTCATTGGTGACATTGCCGAACCCAATAGTTACATCTGATCCCGGATTTGATTCATCTACATCAGCAGAAACTTGTGATACTGGAAGAATAATTAACATTAGACATATCGATAACACTTTCAATTTGGACATACAAACCTAGACTGAAATGATGTAACATATAAAGGACCGTTTTGATAGTAACAGTACTGTAACTACACAGGTTTCATTACTGTAACCATTATAAATTTAGTAAAAAAAGGTATTTATTAGAAATCATTCATTTTCAGAATTAGTTGGACTTGCTGGAATAATAGACATTATTTCCTCATTACTTTGATTTAGGAAGTCTTCAAATTCGGTAATGTACTCTACCTTTGTCTTTTCGAAATGCTTCTCGAATGCTCCATTGAATCCTAATTCATCGAGGTCACTGTAAAAGCCATTCAGGTATGCATCAATGCCTTCATTATGAATTAGATAAGCAGTAAACCAAGTACTGACTCCATAGACATTAATTTCTGAGGAGTAGGTTAATTGGTCTAAAGAAACATTTTGACCAAGATAATCATCCTTGGAATAATCTAACTTATTTTGCATAACTTCTCTAAGATAATTATCCCTTACACCTTCTTGCTTAGAGTATAGTGTTTGGGCCATATACTCTGCTCCGCCTTCAGCAAACCAAGGATTCTGCTCTCCGCCCATTTTAGAATCTCTTTCACAGGTATCCCTACTATCACCGCTACACTCGTCACTAATCTGTGAATGTTGGAAAATATGGAAGTATTCGTGAAGAACTACTGGTTTGTAATCCTCTTCTGTGGGCCCTGGGTACTTAGCAGACATGATCATCATCATGAAGTCATATTCGATGTAAGTTCGCTTGAAAGTGCTAATTGCAGCACCTCCTTCTTCGACATATCTCGTGAAAATCTGATAGTTATCATTTGCACAATCCCACTCTTCATTCCAGTTGGAATCAAGCGCCTTATGCCTTTCACAATATTCATCTTCTAATTGCTTAGCAGCATCGATATCGCTTCCAATAATATAAATCTCAACTGGACCAAAATTGCCCCATTCTGTAGCAGCAATATTATACCACTCAAAGGTTAAACTTTGAGTTTCATTGCTGACATCTGAAGTTCGAAAAACCTCTGGTTCTGCACAAGTAATGACGCCCCATTCAATTGTTCCATTGGTTCCATCTGGGCAGATTATTTGATTTGGATTTACAGGATTTTCTTCTGAATCTTTATCATCATCACTGGCTTCAATACATCCCGATAATGGTGCAAACATAAAAATTAGGCATAACATGATTGCAGACTGACTTTTCATGATTAGTGGTAGCGATGGAGATTAAATAATATGATTGAGTATCTGATTGGAAAAATTATCATGGCTTTCAAGTTCCTATTTGCCTCATACCTTAACAGGTGAAGACTAGTTCGATTTTTCCCACCAATTATTGGTCTTTTCTTCTCCCCAATTCTCTTGATTACTAGATGATATAAATATTCTTAATTCTTCCAAAGATAGGTAACCATCTCCGTCAATATCACATTTATCGAATTCTATTCTAAGCTCATTTAATTCAGATTCATGTATGCTTGAAGCATCAATCCATTCATCAAAAGAAATTCTACCGTCACCATCTTTATCCGCTTCCCTCATCATCATTTTAGCCATTGGATTTGTTATCATCTTGCTTAGAGATGTAAATATACTAGTTTTCTTTTTACTAGTTTTCTTTCGACCTGACCTTGGAGTTCTAAGAACGATTTCATTTTTAGATGTTATCACCATTTTACCATAGCCAAGAAAATGCATCATCATTTGGTAAAGTAGCATTATAACAATTAATGTAAGAGGCAAACCACAAATAATCACAGGAATTATCGTTCCTTCAGATACTCCAAATCCAATCGAAACCCCAACAAATGCCAAAAGGGCAACTAACATATTACCTACTTTCATGAACACCTCATAAGAGGTTAGTTCCTTGTCACTCTTTCTTATTTTAATCTCTGTCATCTAGACTCTTTCTCCCATAAATTGTAAAATCAAAGATACTCATTACCTTCATCTCCTAACGTCAATCTAAACCCGGATACAGATCGCACAAGTTTTTCTGAATCATTTACAACTTCAGCCATATTCACTGAAAAGTGGTTTATCTTATCAAGGCGATGTTTGGAACGGCGACTCCTGAAGGACTGATTGTAACCTCTCCTTTCAGCATTAACACTATTCATACACTTGCCTGGCCGATGTAAAGATATTCTCCAGTCCAGTAGTACCGAGCGTAAGGAGTAGGCCAGCACCTCTCGTAGATGAGTTCGGAGTCGGTCAAACTCTTGCATGGTACCGGAGTAGAACACAGGGAAATCTCCTCGTCCCATTGCCCCACCTCACCATCTGAGTAATCGCTTGGCCAGTCAATCCAATCGAAGATATCGTAAATGGTCATCGTGGAGCATTCTTCCGGTCCCGGCCATGAGCCAATGAAGTGTGTCGCATTCCTTCCCCATACTCCTCCTTCATTAGCCGAACCGTAAGACTCGTCGGAGGGAGGGAGGGAGGAATTGCTGCCATCAAGGAAACCAGGACCTGGGTCATCCACTAGCATTCCCTTTGGGACTAGAGTTCCGCACCACTCAGGGTAACCGGGGTGCTGTTCCACGGCTACTCGGTAAGTCTCCACATCTAGACCGTCTAATGATACCTCAATCCTACAATCCCAGAATGCAGTGTCGGTTGGTTCCTTCAAGAGTCTATCAAATCCCATGCAACCTACAAAAGTTGTCGATATCATCAGTAGCG
Source organism: uncultured Candidatus Poseidoniales archaeon (assembly GCA_963968165.1). Taxonomy (GTDB): domain Archaea; phylum Thermoplasmatota; class Poseidoniia; order Poseidoniales; family Thalassarchaeaceae; genus MGIIb-O3. Next base: position 4,811 of record CAXAFE010000017.1, read on the forward strand.
TTAGCAGCATAGCTTCCGGTTTCATGCCAATCGATATACGTACTACACCATAAACTCAGTCCCGACTCTAGAGCAGTAGAGGACATACTACGTAGATTCAAGACTGAGTCCATTATGGCCTAATGAATAATTTATAATTTAGTAGATGTCTTAATTGATGGATAATACGCCTAAATTCAAGGGTAACAATCATCCAAATAAACATTGCAATACGACTAATCACGATATTGAAAAGGATGACTATCCCGGGATATTGTCTCTGTTCAAATCCAGCCTTGAGGAATGTCGATTGGAGCCGTTTATTTCTGGTGTAGGAAAAGAGTCGCCCCTCTCCAAACTGCTCCACTAATTTATGCGTCAGACCTTTTTTCCTATGATCAGGGTCGATGACGACGCTACTGATTTCGGAACTTCTCCATCGTTTCGATAATGAAGCATGGGCAATGAGACTTTCACTCTTATCATGAATCAAAATACTATTTTCACCTATTTTTGCAAGTGAGGGTGGGCGCAAATCCAATTCTTGACGGAACATCTGCTTGAGCCAGACTACATCCTTCATTGAATGATACTGGTACCAAGTCCATTTCAATATGACTCAATTGTGTATATTTACTTTATAACGTCAAAATATGAAATTTTATGCTGTGATTATGGTTGAAGAAATACAACAGTATATATGTTAAATTCGTAATTTTAAACACCCTTATATTAATGGGATAACGGTAAGAACGAAATATGAACTCAGGACATATATTGACTTTCTTAATCTTTGGATACGTATCTCTAGCAATGACAGTGATGGCAGCAACACCATTAATGACATAAGAATAATCTCAATGGATTAACTTAAATACTGGTATACCACCTTATTATGTGTGCAACTGCATACTAAAATTATATTTATTTTGGGAGCCCTTACAACATTAATAGGAGTAATTCTAATATCAACCTCACGTGACTCTCTGAGTGGTTTAGAAGATTTCGAATTGAGCGATACTAGCGAAGGGATGATTTCTGTCATTGATTCTGACGGCGAGGGAGATTTAGGATTTACATTCTATATTGGTGGAGAATATCTTGATGATGATAAAGATGGTCTTTGGGATCACTGTGATAATCTAATCATCACGATTATTGAGAAGCCAACAGTAGCTAAGTGGGATGGAGATAAGAATGGAGATTTCTATTTCGAGGCTAACAATGATGGTAAAGAAGGATGTAATGTCTCAGATGGTAAAGATACGTCCAGGTCTGGATTTGTAAAGATTGGTCGTGCTTGTTTGGCATGCTATTCAGGTGATTTAAAATTCGAATCAAATGAGCCTGTTTCTGTTCAATATGACGATATTGCTCTTGGCCAATTATTTGAAGGGATTGGAGTTGGGTTTGGAGGATTTGGATGTATTTGCTGCGGAGTATTAATTTTGCTTATAGGAGTTATTTGGTTGTTATTCGTCGATGATGATAGTGAAAGTCCACCAGGAGTAATTTATTCACCTGCTAACGATGGAACTTATCAGCAGAATCAACATCAAAGTGAGGGTGTATCTACATCTGTAACTAATCTTAAACCATCTAGAAGTGTGATTAGTGATGAACCGCCCACGACCGTGATTCAGGATTCTTCAGATGAATCAACAGATGCAGAAGATGGAAAGAATTTTTGGGACAAATAATTTTATCATAATGATTCACCCATACTCCTCATTACATTGGTAGCAGAATCTATACTCTTAATGGAATGAACACTCTTACCTGCAGACCACAAATCTCTAGATGATTTTTTCTTACTGTTTGAGAATGCTTTCATTCTAAAAAATGATATGGTAGTAATAATTAACCTCATTCTATGTTTGAATCTGCCTTTTAGCATCTTTCTTACAAACCAGGAGTTGTGCTTTTTGAAATTACTTGATTTTATGACTGAAATTGGTATACCAGTAAGTTTAGTTGTCCATGTTATGTCATTTTCGTTTGCATCCACTATTGCATCTTTGTAATCTTGTGGGGTATTGCATTCGTTAGTAGCAATGAACCTCGTCCCCATTTGTACTCCATCATAACCTAATTCAATCGCTCTTTTTAATTCTAATTCACTACCTATTCCACCAGCGCAAACTAGAGGTAGACCTAAGGGTGAAAGTTGGAGATATAATTCTTCCATTGATAGTTGTCCAAGGTGTCCACCGGCCCTATCATTAACACAAATTAAGCCATCAACATTACATTTTTTCCCTTTTTCAGCCCATTTTAAATTAGTTACGTCATGGTAAACTAAACCTCCTTTTAAATGGACTTTGTCGCATACCCAGTCTGGTTTTCCCAAAGATGTTACAAAGAATCTAATACCTTCTTCGAGAGCCACATCGATCCACTCTGACATTTGTGTCAAGTATTTTTTACTACCCTTCTCAATGAGTGCATTAAATCCAATTGGCTTATTAGTTAATGATTTTATTTTGCGAATACCTGCTCTCAATCCTTCCTTTCGGTTAGGATTATCGTACCCATGGACCATAGTCATTGAAACTGGCTGTATTATTCCAATACCCCCACCTTCAGAAGCTGCAGCGACTAATTCAGGATTAGAGCAAGGGTACATAGCACCACAGATTATAGGAAATTCAATACCTGCATCTTTGGTTAGTTTATTACTAATCATAGTTATTCCTCATTAAAATTTAACGGCAATGGCGTTTTACTTTTTTAATTTGGGACAGCATTCACTGATGAATATGTCGCATCTAGTTCATTGTAATCAATTCTATAGCCCGAAACATCATGTTCAACTACGTGTACGCTAATATTACAGGTGATGCCATGAAGTCGTTTAGTTTTGTTCAAAACATACTGACGGCAATTGTAATACCAATATTTGGAGTTATAATTGGGCTAACTGCAGTACCCGCGGTAGCATTATTCAGTTATGGATATGAAATAGCAACATCAAATTCTGGAAACTATATTTTTGAATTAATAGGAATAGGAATTTCATTAGGTCTATTTGTAATGACATGGGGCATAACTCTAGTTCTAGTAAGTGGTTTGATGGCAGGCTTAACTAGGCCCCGTTTAGACCCTGGAAAATATCCTCTACAGTCATTTGTTACTATTCAATGGGCATGGTCGATGATTTTTCATAAGGCAGCACTTTTCTTTCTACCTAATTTAGTACCTTCATTTATTGGTAATATATATTACCGATTATCAGGAGCTAAAATTGGAAAAGGTGCACAAATAAACACTCCGAATGTTAATGATTGTGGATCTGTAACAATTGGAGATAGAGTAGTAATAGGAGGTAAAGCTGTCATAAATGCACATTTAACTGAGAAGGGAGAGTTGGTTATGGCCCCAGTAGTTATTGGAAATGATGCTTTAATTGGAACAGAATCAATTATTCAACCAGGTTGTACAATTGGTGAAGGAGCAGTTATTGCTTCAAGGGCAGTAGTGCCAAAATGGACAAATGTACCTGCAGGAGAAGTTTGGGCTGGTTTACCAGCTAAATGCATTAGGTTGGCGGATGGTTCTAAACCCAAATAATTAAGATTCTGACTCTTCATTATCAACATGATCTTTGACCGCATCAACAGCTTCATCCATACGTTCCTTGAAGGTATCTTGTTTTTGGCGGAATTCTGCCATTGCTTGTACTGCACTGTCAATCATTTCATATCTAGTTTGAATTGCTTCATTCAGATTCTCAAATAATTGCATATGTTGAACATACCAATCATCACGTGCAGACATTTCAGTAGTGGCAGTTTGTAATGCCTCATCTAATTCTTCAGCTACTTCAAAAACTCTACCTAATCGAGCTTTTTCTCTAGAGTACATTTCTTCCGTCTTTTCTAATTTGGGTTCAAGGTGCTCAATTGTCTTATTTGCTTTAGCACGATCTAGTTCCATAGTTCTCAATCGATCATCTTTTTCATTCAGGAGCGCTTGTATTCCTTCTTTTTCAATTTCGCTATTTATTGCTTCCTTCTCAAGTACTTCGATTACAGCCTGTAGTTCTTCATTCATCTTAGAAGATTCGTTATATGCTGCATATAATTTCTCTAAACGGTCATTTGCTATTCTCAACTCTTCCTCTAAATTTTTTGAGGAGGGAGGGTTTGGTTCAGGAAAACCGATTCCATTATCGCCTTCATTCATGGTTATCTCACTATCCTCGACCGCCGCATCTGATTTAACATCGGCGGAATTAATATCGTCTCTGAGTCAAAAAATTCAGTTTTATCTTGATAATGCTGCAATTGTGGCAGAAAGTACTGCAGTGAGTCTTTTGGATGAGGGTATGTGTAGTTTTTCATCGGGGCCATGAGCATTATTACCTGGTCCACCGGTCCCTGTGCATAGGAATTTTGCCTCAGGATATTTACTTTGCATCATTGCCATGAATGGGATGGTACCGCCGACCCAGGTGGCCAAAGGAGGGAGTCCGGTAATATGCATTGAAGCGTTATGTAAAGATTCCAGAAGTACTCCATCTAATGGAGGAGCATGAAACCCATCTGCTGATGGATCTAGGATGAATGAGACCTTTGCGCCGAATGGAGGATCATGTTCTAATTTTTCTTTTACTATTTTTTCAACTGATTCTGCATTTACCCCAGGAGGTATTCTAAAGCTTAGTTTAAGATCTGTATTTGTTCTTAATACGTTTCCTGCAGATTGTACTGAAGGTATTCCATCTGCTCCAATAACTCCTAGAGCAGGTCTCCAATTAACATCAAGAAGGCTTTCTTCTACAGAACTTGATTGCGAAACTAATGTATCAACAACAGGTAATTTCTCCCATATAGAATTCCCGATTACTTTTGCGAGTGCTGATGCTTGATCACGAATTTTATTTGAAATTGGTACATGCATTTCTGGAATCAGTATTTCTCCAGTAGATGAATCTTCAATTCTATCAAGAAGTAGTCTTTGAATCCTAAATGAAGAGGGAATAGTGCCTCCAGACATCCCTGAATGCACGCCTTCATGGGAAACTTGGACCGAAAGAACACCGGAAACGAGCCCCCTTAATGCTTCAGTAGTCCATATATGTTCATAATCGGGCCCTCCGCTATCTAGGACTACTACTAGATCTGGATTACCAAGTTTATCAGTTAAAGAATCTAAATATGGAGGAAGGTCATAAGATCCTGATTCTTCACAAGTTTCAATTAAAAATTTACAGGTTGGATGTGGAGTATCTAATTCCTGTAATATTCTAAGTGCAGTGACACATAAATATCCTCCATATCCATCATCTAAAGCGCCTCTTCCGAACAACCAAGGCTCTCTTCTGACGGCTTTTAGAGGATGAAGTCCCTCTGACCATAACTCTGGCTTTGATGGTTGTTTATCTAAGTGAGAATAGAAAATAATTTCACCTGGGCCTGTTCCCTCAACGGTTACTAATAATACAGGAGTTAATCCTTCAATCTGATGTACTTCATATGACATTCCAGACATATTTTGCTCCTCTAACCATGAACAAAATAGTTTAATTGCTGCATCTAAATCACCTTTTTTATTCCAATTAGGTTCAAAGGACGGAGATAATGCTGCAATTTCTATAAATTGGCCTAAACTTGGTAAAATAGACTCTTCCCATAATTCATCACTACGTTTCATCAAAGCATCGAGGTCCGGAGGCATGATACTCTGTTGACAACTAAGCAAATGTATTCTTCGATAATAAAGTATCAATTTGAAGATAAAAATTGATTATTATCTTTTTTTAAAAATTATTCTATTTAGGGCATTCATTACATTTACAAATATAGTCAGATATATTTATTTGGGATTCTAATGCCATTCTAGAAGCAATTATTAGATTATCATCTAAATCATTTAATGCATTATTCAACATATCTTCGGGGTATATAACAAATCGTCCCGTAACTCCAATAAGAATTGCAGGAGGTAGTACTTGTCTTGAAGGGTATCCAAATTTCTCCCTTTCTTCTTCTATACTTTGAAGGGCTCTGAAATACAATGCTTGTTGCATTCTATGTTCCAATAAAATATTCATTTCTGCTTCACATATTGGAGTAGTTCCCTCAACGGATAAAGCTTCTAATAATCCATTTTTTTCGCCTGTTATTAATTTTCTAGCTTCTTCTGTTTTTAGATCAACAGGTCGGATGAAAGATTTCTGTTCACTAATCGTACAAAGTACAAGATCGATTAATCCGTCCATCTCAAATTCTGCATATTCAACTTTTGATAAAGGCTCCAAACCGTCAGGAGTCCATTGGGTACGTATGAGATTTGGCGATTTTATCTTCTTTATTATGTTAAATGGCATTTCTGTTCTCAAGCCTTCTACCACATGCCCATCGAATGATTTACCTGCAGATAATATGCCAAGTGGCCCAGATTTCAGAGTATGAATCATTTTATTTACTAATTTCTCTATACTATTTTTATCTGCATTAGTAGGCAATAGTTCATCAAATACAGTATCATGAACATTTTTTTCATGAGTAGTATCTGGTGTTTTTTGAATCCATGATTTTGGTAATGGAGTTGTTGGATATAGGCCAGTTGGTCCTGGATTGCCAATACCTATTTCGATTATTCTATGGACTATTGTTCCAAATGAGGCAGCATCGATTCCTTTTGGTAGACCTTTCGAGCTTTTATCTTCTTCAAGATTGACTGTCGGCATTGAAGATAGTCCACCATGAGTCTCGAGCCAATAACGTCTAGGGCATTTTTCTAGAATTGATATTTTGCTAGGTGCAATTTTTAACCTTATGAATGAGTCATCTCTTGGCATCGAGAAATTTGGAATTATCCTATTTGTTGAATTCATAGCATTTTTATGTATTTCTTCAATTTTTATTAAAGGCGTGGAGATTGTAGGTTGTTTACTTGTGGATGTATCGAAACAGTTTGGATGTTGAAATATAGCCATTCCTTCCAATCCACCGGAATCCCCCAAAAAACCATTATTAATTATGATAGATGGATCCAATATACGTATTCCTTTACTCAAAATTGGTAAATTCTCCAAAGAGATATCTGAAGAATCCATCCAAGGAGAATTATTTTCACCTCTATTTCCTGATCCTTGTCTTAGAGATTCAATCCACATTTCTCCTAATTGTGGAAGTGAATTATTATATGTCCACGGTAAATTGATACCAACATCCGGGATCCAAGACGTTTCTTTTGTAGAACCTACGATTATTAATTTATTTTCAGCACGTGTTGCTCCAACATATAATAAACGTCTAGATTCAGCACTTTTTCTAGCTTTATGGATTTTTCTTACATGCTTCCAGAGTGCTGAAATCGGTGAAAGTTGATTAGACCATGGGCGTGGATTACCAGCAAATAATTCTGGTCCAACAATTAGTCTACTTTTATCATCCATAGTCATATTTGTTTGTCTTCCACTAAATATATCTGCAAGAATAACAACTTTTGATTGTAAGCCTTTTGAGCCATGAATAGTCATTACTCTGACAGCATCGGTAGGCGGTATGGTTACGGCTTCTAGAGTATTTCCACTACTTTCACGAAGATTTCTGATTTTATCCGCCAACACAATTGGATCTCCTCCTACTTCTTTTGACAGAGATCTAATCACTGCAATAATTTGTTCAATATCTTGCCTTGAGACTAAGTCCGGGTATGCGATTAAAATATCTGATCTATCTACTGTTTCTTCTAATAAGTCAATTATTCTACCAGACGAGGAGAGGAATATCCACCTCTGAATCAACTTTTTCTGCCTTTCATTAACTGCGAAATTTAGTAATCTTAATAGTAAATCTTCACCTTTTAGAGAATTATGAATAAATTCTTGTAATTTTTCATCATTAAGGCCTATTAGCGTCGAACGTGCTAACCAAGATGCATGGTGTCTAGAAGTTGGTCTAGCAATAAATTGTAAAAGCCCCTCAATTGTATGTGCTGCAGGTCTATCTAATAATCCTCCTTCTCTATCAGCTTGTGCAGGTATATTATAGTCATGCAGATATCGAATTATTACATCTCTTATTTTTGATCTACTGGGAAGTAATATCATTATTTCACTGGGCTCAACAGGTTCCTCTGCTGGTAATTCAATCCATTTGCCATCTGGTGATTGTACTTTTACTGGTTTACCTTCTATCAAATTTCTAACTCTTTGAGCTATCATCATACTCTGTCTTTCTATAGAATCTGGTTTACCCGGGCCAAATGGATCTAATGGTAATCTAAGGTCGGTTTCTGGATTAAAATTACCACCAGTGTTTACAGGACAAATCCATTCTAAAGACCCTTGAATATTGATTTTATCCCTACTAGGATAGAGTGGTTGTGGATTGGCATAAAAATCACCATTTGGGATATTTCTATGTTTAATATTAAATATATCATTCCACCAGTGATTCATGACTCTAAGTAAACCTCCATCAGTCCGATAGTTAACCTGGAGTCTGATTAGGCCTTCTTTTCTGGCATTTACTTCTTCAGTAGATGGTGAAGGTATATGGACATCAGACAGATCAAAGGGAATCCAAGGAATTAGATTTCGACCTCCATCTTTTGCTACTAAATTGGCTTTTGCAATACTTAGGTTATACGAATTTCTAGGATCTCTGCTCGCATTTTCTCTACGAAGCGCGGGTGAACGTGTTAATTCTTCAATACTAGTTAATTCATGATTATTGATCGTTCTTAAGATATTTGAATATTGTAGAAATCCAGTAACTTCTGCTTGACGGAATGCATAGATACTTTGTTTTACATCCCCAACATAGCAAATTGTTGGTTGCCAAGGAGTATCAGGAATTCTGACTTCTCCTTCTTCAGAATGCCTTTCCCCCCATAATCTAGAGAGTAGTCTCCATTGTAGTGGCGAATTATCTTGTGCTTCATCAATAATAAAAGCCCTATAACGTCTTCTAATTCTTTTTAGTAGATCATAACGCTGACTTAAATCCATACGAATAGCTGATAAATTATGAAATGAGTTACCTGCAGATTCTGGAGTTTTTTCCATATTTTCCAATATTGTAAAAGCTTTCGAGATATGATCATCGCGCCATGTATCACTACCAAGAGAATCAAGAGCCTCTTGAATTAAAGGAGGATAAAAGTATCTACAAATATCTGGGCAATTAGCAAGAAGTAGGTCGCCAGTTAATCTTTGTACATCTTCATAATCATGCTTTTCTTCATTTTCTTTTAATTTATTTAATATTCCTAAGAATCCATCATGGATTAAACGTAAATCATTCAAATTCTTTACTTCAGCATCTAGTGTAAAATGGTATTTACTAACTTTTTGTCCAGAATGTAGCCTTTCAGGTAATGGAAATGGAAGTGAACTAAGAGGATGTTGCCAATCATTTGAAACTAAGGGAGGTTGAGAATTATCTAGAATTAGGATAATTTGTGTATAATGAAGAATGAATTTACCTTCCTTCGTTGCCCACATATCTTTAATTGATTTGATAATTTCTTTGATGCCATCTATTACTAATTTTTTTGTATTTTTATTTTTTATTTCTGAATAATTTTTAATACCCTTTTCCCATGAGTTTGATGGTAATTTATTACTTGGAAATATAACTGGTTTATCAGACATTAATGTAGCTTCACTGGTTATAGTTAGGTAAATATGACTAAGCCAAATAAGTTTGTCCCACTTACCTGAAGGTGGTCCATTATTAGCTAGATATTCTAATGTGGCTATTCGGGTATCGGAAAAGACTCCATCGGGAGCCAAAACATTCACATTTTCTTTGATAAAATCACAAAATTGAGTAATGTGAAGATTAATGTTATCTGTGAAATATGAAATATCTGATATATCAATCGATTCAATAATTCTTTCACACAGTAGATTTGGATCAATTTTACCTTCCTTATCTATCATCATCCTTGAGCCTTCTTGAATGAAAATAGATTTATGCACTAAACTTCTTAGAATACTTCCTGCCGTTCTTCTTCCAGAATAATGTTTAGCAATGTTATCCCGTGCATTGAGAACCTCTGTGGCGATTTCGGAAGGTATTCCTGCATCTACGGCATCGCCTAATAAATTGAAAGAGTTTGGTAATTTCCAGAGAGTATTAAGAGCGGATTCGATTAGTAAAATACGACTACTATCTGAAACAACTTCCGAGCTGAAAGAATCGCCCAAATATCCTTTGTAAGGAGATATCAATTGATTAAAGAATGAGTCAATTGTACCTATAGGAGCATCTTCTAGGAGAGTAAGTAACTGTTCATTGAATCCTGTATGTCTAATTCTTGGATCGGTACGATTTATGCCATCATCGCTAATGGGACCGGGCTTCAATCTTGATATCCTATTACGTAATCTGTCTCTCATTTCATCTGAAGCGCGATTAGTGAAAGTCAAGAGTACAACTTCTCCAGGTAATAAGCCACCCCATTTTCGTAAATCTATGGTCTCAGAAACCGGCGATAATAACAAGCCGCCTTCTAGTCTAGATGGCCTTTCTGGTTGAGGCAATATCCTTGTTGCGCGTTGATCTTCGGTCAGATAATGTTCAATCACTCTATCTATAATTGTACTAGTTTTTCCAGTCCCGGCGCCAGCATCTATTACGATATGTGAATCCAAATTCAAAGCTAATCTTTGAGCTGTGTTCAAGTTCATCAATAACCATCCTCCATCCGAACATCACATGTTTCACGAACCGAGCAATATCTGCATGTATCCTTTGAAGGCGTAGGGTGTACTCTTCCCTCCATTGCTCCGTCCGCAACACCTAATGCTACTGACAATCTTTGTGTTAACCAAGCCCTAAATGGGTCTGAATTCGGACTAGGCATATCATCCATGAATCTAAATAAATTAGTAGTAAAAGTTGATAAATCGCCAATTCTTAATCCTGATGTCACATTATTATTTGATGACATTTCAAGCATATGTGTAGTATTATGGCTAAAAATTGATATTCCTGCGCCAACTACTAAGTCTCCAGGATGCGCAATTTCCCAGGCCCTAGAATATATTGCTAATTGTAATTCCTCCAAAAGTCCAGACGCTTGCCTAACTTTATCTGATTTTGATTCTGTAGTTTTTAGATCCCTTATTACAATCAATCTTCTAGGCTTCCAGTCTTCTACATCAAATTTCAATGGTGCGATGGAGTTATTTCCCTCTTCATTGATCCAAACCTTTCCTTCATTATCAAATGGTAATTGATCGACTCTGTCGATTTGCCCCTGGACCCTTATTGTAGGAAAATTCTGTAAATTTGGACTGGTTAATTCTGGAGGTAGAAAAATCTCAATGCCATGGTCATCATGGCTCTTCATATCCCATTCAATACTTATTGGCATACTATCTGGAATAGTAAACTCTGCTTCAACGATAGTTCCAATCCTTCCAGAAATTTTGACTGGTGAAGGATTGGCTAACCAATCATTCCATTGATTTCGACTCATTCCAGTTAAAATTTGTAAACGGGTGCTGGATACAGCATCTGTTCTATCTAACCAAGGGGCTCGTTTATCTAATGCTTCAAGAGCTATTTTCATAACTTCTTCTCTTGTAAGTCCAGATTTGGCGACACTTATAGGAGTTAGAATTTCTTTGTCATTATTACGCGTAGCACCGATTTCAATATCTAGGATATTACATATAATATCGTGATGAATCAAATGTATGAGTTCACCTTGAGTTCTGGCATCTAAATCTTCGGATTGTAACTCTTCTTGTTTTACTTTTAGCCCCCTTGTAAGCCAGCCGCTTCTAGGACATTTCAACCAATCATGTAATCTACTTGGCGACCATATCTGATTACTTTGATTAGTGCCACTAGAATGACCATGACGATTGTCAGTTACATTTATTCCAGTAGAATTGATAATAAATGGCCTAGGATCTATACTAGGAGTCTTCTTTCCTTCATTGGTATAACCACCAACAACTGGCCAATTCTCAAAGTCTCTTGGGGATATACTTCCAGTGGGTACTTTTCGTGAGAGGTCGTTGGATTCTATTGAGAAAATATATTTTCTAGAATCCTCAGGCAAATAATGTTGATTTCCCACTCTATTAGGTTGTCTTCTTTCACGCTCTCTTTGTAATTTAACATCAAAGGGGATTGTAATGGAGTCCGGGTTTATTGATGGATAAATTGAGTCTAGACCCTTTTGTAGATTATTACCTTCTAATTGACGAATATCACGTGGACTTTGATAAATTGGTCCATCGAACTCCTTGATTAATTTATCATTAATAGTTATGAATTCTCTAATTGGGGCACTTGATGGAGAAGTATCATCAAGACTAGTGTCTAAAATTATCGTATTATTACTCGCAAACAAGAGATGTTGTAAGAAATGACGTGCATTTCTAATTGGTCCATCTGGCCTTAAAAGATTCAATCGATGCCTTTCTTCCTCTCCTACAAAAGGAATTTTTGGTACTCTCATATCCCATGATTTACTGGAAAGGTTTGCAAGAATAATTAGATCGGCAGAGCAACCTAAAGATTGTTCAGGAGTGAGTATTCTTATTCTAGAAATAATCTTTGATTTTGGATCATTATTCGTTATTAGATTTGTTAATGTTAGATATTCTTCAACCCATTCTGGGCCGACATTTGAAAATCTATGATTTAACAAAAATTGCATATTCCTTAACGATTGATGGTGGTGAGTTAATGATTGAATAACCGAAATACAAGTAACAGATTCTAAATCCAAAGGTTCTGAAATTAACTTATCATTGGAAGATTTCAGTATCTCTAAAAGCCAAGTATCAGCATCATCATGTTCAATAATTATTGGTAATTCTACTCCAGTTTTACACCCAATTCTAAATTGGTTCTCATTTAATGCTGCTTTATCTTCACCAGTCAGCAGTGGATGTATTGAATTGGCTAAATTTAGTAACCACCATTGGGTAGATTCTTTATTTATTGAATCATCATCATCTATACAGGTTCTCGATAAAGTTTCTAGCCACCTCCTTAATGCTCCTGGACCACCCAATACATGTTCGCTTCGAGCAGTATTTGTTAGTAGATTTTGGTCTGGAATTATTTTAACATCTGGATTAGAAGGATGTTTAAAATTAGATTCAAATGGAATAATACTTTTTTGAAGAGAGATTAATCTTAGTTTTTCAAGAGAAAAGCTATTTTCACCATGCCCTAATGAGATTAATTCTCTGAGCCAATGGCCAAGAGAGTTTGTACGAATACTTGGAGCTGATTCATTCATAATTAAACCAAGATTATTGATCATATTTTCCCAATAATATTTATTGTTATCCAAGGAAGGGTCTACAATTATTATATTTGTTTTTGAGTTTGATTCTAAATTTTTACTAACAATTGAAGATGTTAGTTGGAATGAATGTTTTTCACGTATTGGTTGAAAAATTGTTACATTCATTTCTTTATTTTCATTCTCAATATCGTGGATTGGTAAGAAGTTTGGTAAATCCTCGATGGATTTTACAGGAAATTGATCTATCAACAGATAGCCGTGGTGACCTAATCTGAAATTTCCAGCGTAGACTAGTTGATGGATTGGGCAATGTTTTGAGATTGAAAGTAATATTTTCTTTTGGGATTTAGGCAAACCTGGAGGATGGTTTAACATTATTATTCCATCAATATCAAAAAGAGTAAATGGCTTTTCGGAGGAAATTAACTTTTCATTAATGCGAGAATATGCTAAATCTGGATGGGTTCCTCCTATTTTATTTTCTAAATTTACTAATATTTTTCTAAAGGAATGTATTCCAGGCCCATTCCAAGATTTTTCAACTCCTTCTTTTGATAGATATGTATGTAATTTTACTAATTGTGCAGTTTTCCCCCTACCCCATTCCATATCAGGAATTGGATTTATTGAAGGAAAGGCTAAATTTTTAGCTTCCTTGGCACATTCTTCATGAAGTACGATATTGAATCCTTCTTGTATTGGTAATAATCTTGGTAACCTATAATCTGCTAAGAGTGATATATGTAGTGAATCAATAGTTTGATGTAATTTTCTATCGAAAGCATACCCTTCGGCACCTAACTTTGAAAGATATTCTTTACGTGATTCTTCATTTGGATAAATTATCATTAGTTTATTCTTCCTTTCTTTGGGATTAGAAATTGGACTAATTGATTGCCACCTTATGTGATCTTGAAGCCACAAAGGAATTGCTCCTGTGGAGACTAATTCATTGGTAATAGAATAACTCTCTGTTTGCAACATCACATCACCGAGCGTACGCCATGAATGACGGGGTTATTGAACCCAACTAAGAGTTTCTACTTATTTTTAGAAAAATGATTCTTTTTACCATAAGCCACTGAAGAAATAAGAAAGCACATTAATGTCAAAATTATACCCGGTGCTGATATAGAATTATCTTCGGAATAAGTTTCTGACCAATCTACAATCAGAATTGCAGACATATCATTTCCATCCCAATTATCTGGAATATCAAAGATTTTTGAACCATCTGATTCCTCCAAATAGATTGCTTCATGTAATACATGATGATAATATTCTAGTCCATTTGATCCTTCTGGGAAATAAGCAACATCTTCGACAAACAGCAACCAAGGAATAGTTGTTGAAGTAGGACAATTGTCCACACAGTGATGTTGCAACTGGGTTGTTTCCCATGAAAAAGAAGTGGTATTATCATTTGTATAAAAAGTGGAAGATAGGCTAATAGATCCTGTTAATGATGATTTTGACCCATGGGCGATAGAATTGATGAAATCATTTTTTAATGAGTTAGATTTTGCTATCTTACCAGCATGCATCCTTTCTCCATCTACAATTGTAGTTGGGGCACCTCGAGATATTCCAATTGCATCTATCGAAGCTGGCCCATAACTTGACTCCCAGCGAACTTCGGTACTATTACTTCCAAATGGATCGCTGGATTCAAAATAGTGCCTATGATAGTGAATTATTGTTGCATCATTATTTCCTATTGCTTCATCCCTTATTTCTTCAACATCAACACAATTTTCACACCAAGTAGCAGTATATGTTTCTACGATTACTGGAAATTCTTGTATATCAAGAGAAGAGGTACTTGTTGAGTCATTTAGATGAATGGTGGCGCCTCCAATCGTTCCAGCACTTAATTCTCCTCTTGCTTTGTCCCATGTTTCAACAGTTACAATATCTGAAGCTGAAATGGTAACTGGTAGAAGAATAATCATGACCATAAATAATGCTAAAATGGACCTCATTAGATAGTCCAATGAACTTCTATATTGAACGCTTCCGGCTTATTGAGCATTTTCAAATGCAGATATCGTATTTTCAATATCTTGATCAGTGATGTGTAAATGTACTACAGCCCTTACTATAGAATCTCCAATGGTCAATACATCTACTCCATATTTTGATACATTTTCTACAAGATCTTGTGCTTTTCCTTCTTCGCATGAGATGAATACCATATTCGACTGTACTGCTGCTAAATCTACATCATATGAGTCCATGTCATTAATGGCATTAGCGAGTGACCTAGCTCTCGAATGGTCTTCTGATAAGCGCTCTACATGGTAGTCTAAAGCATAAAGTCCGGCTGCAGCAAGGATGCCGGATTGTCTCATACCTCCTCCAAAGATTTTTCTCCATCTATGAGCTTCGTTGATAGTCTTGGAATCTCCAACTAACAAAGATCCTACGGGAGTACCAAGACCTTTTGATAAACATACAGAAATAGTATCAAACTTTTCAACCATTCTAGTAACAGAAGTGCCACTTCCTATTACTGCATTGAATATCCTTGCTCCATCTAAATGAGCCTTGCAGTTATTTGCATGTGCAATATCGCAGATTTCATCAAGGACTTCTTGTGTATAAATCGACCCTCCTCCAATATTTGCTGTATTTTCTACACATATTAGTGAACAGTTTGGATAATGTGAATTACTACCCTCAACTTTTCTAATTGACTTTTTTACATCTAATGGAGACATTATGCCATATTCACCTTCTACCAAAGCTACTGAGCATCCGGCTAATGCTGCATATCCTCCTCCCTCGTAAAGGTAGATATGACTTTTTTTATGCGTAATTATTTCATCTCCAGGCTTTGTCTGAGATTTTATTGCAATAGCATTTGACATGGTTCCGGAAGGTACGAATAATGCTGCTTCTTTTCCAAGCATATTTGCGATTCTATCTTGTAACTCAATTACTGTTGGGTCGTCACCAAGTACATCATCACCAACAATTGCAGTTGCCATAACCTCCCTCATACCTGGAACGGGCTGGGTAACTGTATCACTTCGTAAATCGATTCTCCCGCCAGGATAGTCACGCATGTTTCTCCCACAAGGTTATGAGAGATAACTAAAGCGGTTTCAAATTACTTTTTTAATGACCTTGGGACATAGTCCACAGTTTTTTGATCCCATTCTTTTTCGTCTTTGGTGATTGTAGGAGTATTCTTTACATTAATTCGTTTTTTGTAAGCATATATTGCTCCAACAACTAAAATTGGTATAACTAAGATAGGAATTATGGGCGACATAGAATCATTGCCTGGTATACAACTGGTCTGGCCTGTTGATGGTTGTACATCTCCAGAGTCACAAGGAGTTTGTTCAGTAGCTCCTTCAGTTGCTACAAAATTATCCATATCGGCCATTTCACAAATGCTTTGGCCTGCATCAGGTTGGAATTTACCCATCGAACATGGGAATTGAGAGGTTGCTCCCGAAGAAGGAACAAAGTTACCTGGATCTGCATCTAAGCAAGAGGATTGTCCAGTATCGGATTGATACTGTCCACCTTGGCATGGAGTTTGTGACATACTTCCTGGCTCTGGAACATTTTGACCTGCATATGCAGGGATACATTCAGTATTTTCCTGACTTGGTTGGAATGTTCCGGCTTCACAGGGTGATTGTTCTGTCTGAGCAAATTTTGAAACATAATTTCCTGGAGTTGATTTTATGCACGATGATGCTCCTGAATCGGGCTGGAATGTTCCTTGATCACACATTTCTTGTGTTGATTGTGCCTCAGAAGCAACAAAAAATCCAGGATCTGCATCTACACAAGATGATTGCCCCTCTTCTGCATATGTGCCAGGCTGACAGGGTGATGCTGCTGCTGAACCATCAGATCCAGTGAAATAACCTGAAGGGACTTCTGTACATGTTAACGAGCCTTCAGTATTTTGAAATTGACCTGCCGGGCATGGAGTTGGTTCAGTGGCGCCTGCTCCATCTACGAAGGTCCCTGGCTCAGCCTGAGTACATTCATTTTGACCTTCATCTGATGAGTAAGTTCCTGGTGGACAAGGAGTTGGTTCAGTAGCTCCTTGTTCACTAACAATCGATCCAGGAGCGGCTGGAATACAGGATACTGCGCCTTCGCTTGATTGATAAGATCCTGCTTCACAAGGAAGTTGTGATACCGCGCTTTCTTGTTCGACATAATTACCTACAGATGCTGAGATACAAGTTGTTTGACCACTATCTGGTTGATATGTTCCCGAGGGACAAGGTAGTTCAGAACTTTGACCCGAGTCAAAAACATAATTTCCGGCAGTAGCATTTGTACACTCTATTTGTCCCAAGGTATCAGAGTATGTTCCACCAATACACATCTCTTGAAATGTAGATGCTGAGGATGAAACATGGTATCCAAGATCTGCAGATAGACAAGTATCCTGCCCCATCAATGGCTGATATGAGCCCGAAGGGCACGGGATTTGAGTTACTGATTTTCGTGTATTAGTAAAGTATCCAGCATCTGTAGTAATACAATCTTGACTACCCGATTCAGGTTGATAGGTTCCTTTAGGACATTTTTCTTGATTTTCAGCAGATTGAGTATCTGTATAATATCCAGGTGAGTTATTCAAACAACTTACCTGGCCTGAATCGTTTTGATAAGTCCCTGGCATACATGGTAATTGTTCCGTAGAATTAGTAGTATTGACATAATTTCCTGGAGATGAAAATAAACAGTAAGATTGTCCTGCTAGAGGCTGATAACTGCCATAATCACAAACATCAGCGACGCCGTTAATAGAATACGATCCAGGAGAAACTTCCACGCATACGTTATCTATTTGTTGATAGCCTGAATTACAAGGGTAAGGATTTGAGTCAAAGATGGTAATAATTCCATCACCATCTGGGTCCTGTTCAGACGCATAAGTAGTTAGCCAATTTGCTGTTTGTCCTACTCTTACAGGATAATTTATTTGTCCCGTATTCCCCATCATACCATTACCAAGAGACCCATCATATGGCCTTCCCCAGCAATATGCAGAACCATTGGCTTTTATCGCACATGTATTTTGAAGACCAGATTCGATTCCTATGAATGAGTGATTTCCTGAAACATTTGTTGGTAATTGCCTAGATATTCCATTATTAAACATGTCTAA
The DNA here is from genome assembly GCA_963968165.1 of uncultured Candidatus Poseidoniales archaeon. Classification (GTDB taxonomy): domain Archaea; phylum Thermoplasmatota; class Poseidoniia; order Poseidoniales; family Thalassarchaeaceae; genus MGIIb-O3. The sequence goes on from CAXAFE010000017.1 coordinate 23,178, forward strand.
AGCACCTCCATCTCCCAGACCACCATGCCAATTAGTTCCCCAGCATTTAGCGGCTCCTGTATCCAATAATATACAATAGAATGCGTTACCGGCAGTTATAGCCATAGGGATTTCACCTTCTTCTAATGTAACTAAGCCTGGTACGGAATTAGTATCATTACTACCATCGCCAAGTTGACCTTCTCCTCCTGCGCCCCAGCAATATACATTATGATCCATAGATATTGCACATGTACTATCTCCTCCAGCCGCAACGGAAGCAACGGTTCGATCCCCTGGTAGTGAAACTAGTGTAGGAATTCCATTAACGGCATTAGAATTTCCTTGCCCTAATTGAAGTAAATCATTTTTACCCCAACAATAAAGAGAGTTGTCCGTCATAACAGCGCAGGTAAATTGATTTCCGGGTGAGATTGAGATTGCACTTTTATTATCTGGAAATTGAACAATTACTGGAGTAAATTTTCCTGAGTCATCTCCATCATTAGATGAATCAGAGCAAATTCCAGTGTTATCTCCAGGCAGTTCATATCCTTCACCTCCAGATACATAGCAAGCAGTTCCATCTCCCAGTTGTCCCCAGTTGTTTGACCCCCAACAAACTGTATCTGAATTATTTAAGATTGCACATCTATGATTATTGCCTGTACTAGCAGAAATAGAGACTGCAGATGTGTTATCGGGTAATTGAACTAAACTAGGAGAATGAATTGAAAAATTAGAATAATCTGTTGTTGGTTCGATTCCATTTCCTAATTGGCCAACTAGTTCAGTGCCCCAACAATATACTTCACCAATAGAATTCAATGCACAAGTAGAGAATTGGCCAGCTGCTACCTCAACAAAATGACCCATGCTATTTTGAAGAGAGTTTACATTTGTAGGAAAATTAAGATTATCTGTGCTAAGTCCCTGACCGGGCGTTGTAATAACTCCTGCTTGACCAAAGAAACTATTCCCCCAACATTCAATTTCCCCATTTGCTAAAACTGCACATCCTGTCTGATACATAGAGATAGTATCATATGAATAAATTGAGCCTGATTGGAATCCTGGCATATTCATAGATGCTAAGGTGTAATATTTCTCTGATATTTCTTCTAAATTATTATTTGAATTGTCATTATAACCAGACATCGGGGCTAAAAGTAGTACTAAGCACAAACATATAGATGTTAGTGTTTTAGTGGTTTGCAAGATTTTCATGTTAAAACCTAAAACGATTTAGCATATTACTTTTTTTATAATATATTCTTTTATACTCAAAATATATTACTTATATTACAATTTAATGATTAATTATACTTCCTAACTATATGCTTAATTTCCATATATTATTATTAATCAAATAAGAATCAATAATATTGATATGATACAGAAATACCGACAACCATGGCAAGTAGTGGCGCGTTCCGAGAAGTACCTTACATGGGTGTGATCTGGGTAGTTTCTGAAGCAGTGAAGAGAGGTTTTTGGAATGGTAACCCTGACTGGTGTAATTTGGGCCAAGGTCAGCCTGAAATAGGAGAAATGGAGGGCGCTCCGGATAGACTAAGGAGCGTGCTTATTGAACCCGAGGACCAAGCATATGGACCAATTAATGGAACAGATGAAATGCGCGAGGCTGTCGCCAATCACTACAACAGATATTATCGTCGCGACAAAAAACCATACACTGCAGCAAACGTGGGAATTGCACAAGGTGGAAGATTAATGCTTAGTCGTATTTTTGGAGCAGTTCAAGGTAAAATGGGATATCAAATTCCTGACTATACTGCTTATCAGGATATGATGGATTATGCAACTTCAAGATTAGAGCCTGTGTTAATTCCCACAAAAGAAGAAAATAATTTCTCAATTCCTGCTAGTGAATTCAAGCAAGTTGCAAAAAACTTAGACTCATATTTAGTCTCAAATCCTTGTAATCCAACAGGTCACGTGATTCAAGGCGATGAGTTAGCATCATATTGTGAAACTGCTAGAGAAACAGGATGCGTCTTGTTAATGGATGAGTTTTATTCTCATTTCATATTTGAAGGTAGAGAACCTGGATGCGGCCCGGTATCTAGTGCTGAGTACGTAGATGACCCAGAGAAAGATCCGATACTCGTAGTTGATGGATTGACAAAATCATTTAGATATCCAGGTTGGAGAATGGGATGGGTCTTAGGGCCATCTCATATTATCGAAACATTAGGTCGTGCCGCTAGTGCAATAGATGGAGGGCCGAGTAGAGTCAGTCAACGACTCGCATTAAGGGCATTAGAGCCCAGTTATGCTGATCAAGAAACTGGTGCATTGAGAGTTATGTTCTCAAAGAAAAAGAATATGATGGTAGATAGATTAACGAATATGGGAATTAGATGTTTAGAAGGAGAATCAACATTCTACATCTGGGCATGTGTAGAAGATTTACCTGAGGGATACAATACAGGAATAGATTTCTTTTGGAAGGCTCTAGATAAGCAAGTAATGACTGTTCCGGGTACATATTTCGATGTAAATCCGCAACCAGGTCGTGAAAAACAGCAGTTTAATCAATGGGTTCGATTTTCATTTGGACCTTCTTATGATAATGTTGACCTTGGTTTGACAAGATTGGAAGAAATGTTAAATGAAGTTATACAAAATTAATCTTACCTAGATTAATGAGTTCAAATGTATAGTTACAGGTGAAAATATTATACATAAAGTAACAAACCAATACATGTGGTTGAACCTGAGTCACAAGAAGATGAAGTGTTTGGACCTGAGTCCCAACATGAGGAAGTCGGTGTAGAGACAGAAGCGCAGAAAATTGAAAGAGAAGTTGCAGAAGTTCAACTGAAAAATGAATCCGAACTTATGGAAAGAGAAGATTTTATTGTTAAAAGAGTTGCATTAAGAATAAATCAAATAGATTGGGAATTAATTGGAGAAGCTGATTTTGATGAAGAAGATGATTTAACAAAAATTGAGGGAATAAATAGTTTTGTAGAAAGAAAACTCAATGCATTAGAAATAAAGTCATATGAGCAAATTTCTAAATTAGATGTAATAAATATGAAAATAATCAATGATGCAATAGAATTTCCACCGGATAGAATTCTCAAACAAGAGTGGGTTGAAAAGGCAACTTATTTACTCAATGACTTGCTATCATAGAGAATTTTAAGCAGCCGAATATTGATTATAATCTCCCAATGGTGGAGTATAGACATGTAACTCAATTAATCCAATATTCCCTTCATTAGATACCCTATGAATATCAGGTTCATCGGCAGAGCATACTTCTCCGGGTAGATAAATCTTAGATGATATTGGATATGCATTTCCTTCAGAATTAGTTTCGTATATTGTCTCAGTAGATTCTCCTGAGACTATCAAAAATGCACAGTCACTCCCTATATGGTCGTGAATTGGGGTTTCCTGTCCTGGTTTCCAACATATTGCTACTAATTCATAGAATTCATTTTTCTTAACGAGATGCCGTCTATATCCTTCATCTGAAAAACCAATACATTCCTCAACTACATCTTTATTTGGATTCAAAGAAGAGAGTTGTTTTGCTAACTCATTTAATCCAGGTCTTCTATCAATTGAGTCTAACCAATTAACCAAATCTGCGACAGCAGGGCATTGAGAAATCAAGGAATCTCTAGTCTCGGAAGACAAGACTACCTGAAGAGCCATAATGGTTCAGAGATGATTATTATTGATGAGTATTGTGTATGATTATTACTTTAAGAGGGGAAGACTACTGGTAATTTTATCAATTGAGTTTCGAATTCCAGGACCTATTCCTACAACAGTAGTTGTACCGGCAGGAATTTCAGTATGGCCAGCATCAGTGACCATATAACAAACCAAACCCGCTTCTTTGGCTTCCCCATATAATCTCTTTAGAGCATCTAATGAAGGAACTGTGCAAACAATTTTTCTCGCCCCACCCTTAAGATATTTTTCTAAAATAGTTGGAGATTGTCTTTTTGCTTTGAGAACACATTCAGCAGTCGCATGACTACATTGTGCTGCAAGTTTACCTTTTGAAAGATTGAGATCGGCACGGGTGATTAACACCATAGTAGTTTCATACTCTGGTCTTGGCAAAATTATCCACCACCGATGGCTGCTTAATTGAAACATGTCTGGTCATTATTTCACTCAATGGTATCGCAAACCATGCTACAAAGAACATATTTCCTGATGCATGTAAAATATCAAAGGGTATTCCAGATAGGATGTAAAGAAAGAATATATCTGAGCTTATTACATGTAACGCACTAATTGATACAATCCAATCAAATATAAATCCTGAAGCGCCTGCAATGAACATCAGAGGATTAATAGAAATACTATTATTTATATAAATTTTATTTGAAATTAGTGCACCAAATACTCCAATTAACGACCATCCTAGGGCTTGGTATATTGTCCAAAGTCCATGACCTAAGAATAAATTAGAGATTAAGGCGACAGATGTTGCCAACACTATTGATCTTGTAGCGCCAAAATGAATACCTGTTAGTAAGACAATGACTGTTACTGGTTGAATATTAGGTAGTGGTTCAAGTAGAATTCTTCCTGAAATAGCAAATATAGCCAAAAGAGATAGGATAACTAAATCACTTTGTGTTGTGATATTTTTCTCAGTTTTCAATAATCCCCAACCTATCATTGAGAGTAAAACTACGTTTACAATTAGCATACCATTAGGTCCTAAATTAACAGCATGTGCATCAATCATGGTTCTCGCATCCTATTCGTCTTCTAGCATGTTATTCATGCTTGTGTAAGTTAATCAATTAATATGAGGCAATTTGCCATGTAACTACACTGTTGCTATCTAACTCTAGGTCAGAGATTCCAACCATAGAATATGCACCATTATGAAGAAGTTCCCAATACGCTCCAGAGCTAAAATCTACTGCACAAGTAAATGCTTCACAAGGAGCAACCCCCGAAATAGTATCAATTTGCCAACCAAAAGAGAATTCTGTGTAGTTGTAAGCAAAAGTTGTACCTGTAGACTCTACAGCAGCATTAAAGAGATCTAATCCATTTGTATATCCTTCGAAACCCCCGACACATGCACCAGTAGAGTTCCAGTCTTTATCGGTCTTGAAATCCGTGCCATCATAATCAAAATGGTGGCGCCCATCATCTAAATTTGATGGGGCAAAGTCTGCTGGGAAGTGAAAGCAAACAGCTTGTTTATCATCCCATAAATCGGGAAGTCCATAGTGAGGATTATCCGCCTCATCAACAAATTCAGAAGTATATCTATTCCATTCTGTAGATGCTGAGGAAAATGTCAATAGGATGAAAACTAGTGTAAAACTAGCCATCGATTTAGCCAGTATCTTCTGTTCTACAGACATAAATATAAGTGCTGCTACAATCAAAAATGTTCCTGCGTATATTATCAATGGGTTCATGGATTTGCATGTGCACTGAAGAAGGAGTATAAATATTGTGAATATTATGCATAATGGGTATAGTATTATTTTAAAAAAAAATTATCAATTATTTTTATGTCGATAATAAAATATAAAATTAACCTAAATCTTGTATTTTAGATTTTAATAACGCATTTACAACTTTTCCATCTGCAGAACCACCTAATTTCTTCATTACGACGCCCATTAGAGGGCCAATAGCACCAAGGCCTCTCTGTTCAATCATATTCTCCATTTCGGAAATTGCTTCATCAACAGCCATTTCAACTGCCCCAGTGTCTGCCGGTGCGAAACCTAAATCTTCAATTCTATTTGACATCCAGTTAACTAGGTCAGAATCTTCAATATTATAATTGCTTGCCAGTTTGCTAATCGGAATAATTCCTTCTCTAGTTAATGCATTTGAATCCCTGAGACATATTGCGGCTGCGAGAATAGTTGTTGGTATCGATTCCGTATTTTCTAATAATGCTGAGGCCCATGATTTTGGAGATAATGATGGGATATTTTTGTTTATATTGCCTGAAATACCTGAAATCAAAACATCATCTAATTCAGTTCCAATTAATGCTTCCATCTGATTTTCTGAGATTTTTATTTTGGAGATTCGTTCAAATCTTTGTTTTTTTGTTAGAGGTAAGTTTTTTTCTATTTCATTCCATTTTTGATGTGTAATATTAAGAATAGGGACATCAGTTTCTGGATACATTCGAGCTCCGCCTGGAAGAGGTCGCATTGCAGTTGTTGTTCCGTCTTCAGGTTGACCTTTTCGAATAACAACGTTTCTGACTTCTTGTTGAACTCTATGATATGCTAATCTTGCCCTATGTATAACCGATTCCAAGGCTAGATTTGCTTGCCATTCAGGGGCAACGCATAATACAAATGCATCGGAATCCGATATTGATAATTCATTTATTATGGCTGAGACGTTTGTCGCGGTTATCCCATATGCAGGTAATTCATCAGAATGAAAAATTCCAGCAACTCCTGCCAATTTGGCTGCACTTGCTAGTTCTCTACCTAACCTCGGCATCTGAGCGCCTTGTTTATCGAATTCTTTGGATCCTATTTTTCCTGCAAAATTTGGCAAAATAATCACTTTAACTGCAGCTCCATCTTCTACTGATTTTTGTATCATAGAGGACTCACAACTATCAAATAATTCTGTAACATTTCGAATATTAACAGGTATTCTAGATTTAGCTGCTGTTGCAACTCTATTCTCAACAGGTATGTTATCATCTAACCTATTTGGAGGAAGTGGTGATAATCTTGCCTCAGTACGTAATTGATTTGCTATTCTGTACATGTGTATTTGTCTAGCCATTTCTAACTTGATAATTTTAGGAATCCAATCTAAGTCTTGACATCCTTTGATTTCTACTCTATCTCCGCATGCTATACTTACATTGAGATCTTGCCTTATGGATCCAAGGCCCCTGCGAACTCTTCTAGTATCTCTAAGAAGTGAACCTAATTTTATTGCAGTCTCTTTTGCATGATCAGGTGAAATTATATCTGGTGCAGTAGCAACCTCAACTAAAGGAATTCCTAACCTATCTAGAGTATAGAATACTTTTTCACCATTTACTGTTGCTTCCGTACTCAATTTTCTTGCTGAGTCTTCTTCGAGACAGATAACATCTATGCCCACTATTCCTAATTGGGTTTCTAAAGTACCATTAGTTGCCACCAATGTTGTCCTCTGAAATCCACTTGTATTTGATCCATCTACAACGGTTTTACGCATTGCCTGTAAAGATATAACTGGATTAGCTTTCATCATTGCGGACATAGTGAGAACAACATCTACAGCATTAGAATCATGATTCATGGGTGGTGCTTCATCTAACTCTATTAAGCTCGCATTTGGAGATTGTACATAAACAAATGATCGATTTCGACGTTGTTCGAATCTTGCAGCAACATCGATTTTTCCTCCCTCTCCTCGAGCGGCACGTAGTTTTCTCTCTGTACGTTTCCAACTCTCTGGTATTTCATCAATTTTATAATCAAATAATTTACTTGGCATTCTTGAATGTAGCTTTCCTGTATCTAATTGTTGATGAATTTCTAAGCCACACATGAAGCCTAACGCGAGCGGATTCAAATTTTCTGAATCGGAAACATCTCCTATCGGCTCCATGTTATCACTATCGGGAGAAGGTTCTCTTTCATATATTCATTAGCAACAAATAGAGATTAAGCAAAAGAATAAACATCATTGCTCGGACTAAATAGAATTCCGCCTTGTAGTAATTTTGCTATGATGGAGTCAACAGATGATTCATTGATTCCTTTTTGATTTGCCTGATCATATATTTCTTCAATCATCGCTTGTCCTTGACTGTAGCAGATACTTGTAATAATTTTTCTTATTTCTCTATCTGAGGCCATTTTTTGCTGAGGTACACTAGAATGAAAAGCGCTTTCATCATTAACATTATTTTCAGATCTCCAATGTTTGAAAACCGCTAATGCCACTTTGGCATCTTCTTCGGTTGCAACATCTCTAAGATGCATACGAGCATGAGCCTCAGAAAGTCTACTCAATGCTTCAAGAGCTCGGGCAGTTATAGGAATAAGTGATTGTGATGCGGGGCTTCCCTGATCTTCTTTTGCAAAATTTTGCCTCGTATCTCTATAAAACTCTTGTAAGACAATTTTTGCAGCATCATTTAGTTGGGGATGAAAATTTAATTTTGCATATGCAACATACTTTCTCAAAAATGATGTTGTAAGGTGTTCAGCGCCATCAACACCTAACCTAGTAACACTGTCGTCATTTGATCTGTCTGTAACATATCCTCTTTCTAATTGAGTTTCTGCAATTCCTTTAGACCTAGTAGCAAGTATATGGCCAGCAATACGCTCATCATTTTCTAAAACAATTTCATCTCTTAGCAACCATATGACATCAAATCTTGATGCTAAAGGGGAAGGAAGTCCAGTCTCCTCAAATGAATACATTACTGATGCGTTTGGATGTCTATCACTAAAACGGCCATCTTTAGGATTTGCTGCTGCTAGAACGGCACATCTTGTTGGAAGACGGGCAGTCAATCCCCCTTTTGCTATGTGAATACTTTGCTGCTCCATGGCTTCATGCATAGACCCCCTATCTGAATCCGATATTTTATCAAACTCATCGATTGCAGCTAAACCTTGATCTGATAGAGGGAGTATTCCGGCCTCGAGTGCAAATCTTCCATCTCCAAAGGCATCTTTTATTGCCGCAGCTGTTAGTCCGGCTGCTGATACTCCTCCTCCTGATGCATATTTACCCCTAGGAGACAGGTTGGACATATATCTCAATAATTGGGACTTAGCAACTCCTGGATCGCCCATTAATAAAATATGAATATCTCCCCTGGTTCTAGTTCCATCTTCGTTTATTCTGGAAACACCGCCAAATAATTGTAATGCGAGAGTTCTTTTTACATATGCTAATTTTTCATTTGCGGCAAATATGGATGGAGCGATTGATTTGTACATATAATTCAGTAGATTTTCTTTCTTAGATATAGCTATGATTCTTTCTTTATCCTCATCTTCAATTATTATTTCTGTGAATGGTGTTGATTCATGTTCGGCGCTAACTAAATCATAATAAATTTCAAACATTGGAGTTTTTTTATTTCTTTTATATTCTGGCCTAACTTGAGGTATTACATTAGCAGATATTCTATCTCCAGGCGTGAGAGTTAATACAAGATCTCTTTCTAAAAACAAAATCCCTCGTGTAGGTTGAGACCCTCCTGAAACATTCTCTGGTAATTCTGAAACTTCTATTAGTTGATTATTTATCATTCTAGATGCCTGCATCATTAGCATGAATGTAGTTTCTCCCTTACGTACAAAGGAACCACATCCACCTTTTACTTCTGGGCATCTTAAGGGCTCCTTTAGCTCTCTTTCATCTTTTTGCTCTACGTCTAATTCAAATCCACAGGTCTCACATTTGAACGTAGCAATATATAGACGAGGTTTTATGTCTGATACTTTGTTGACTACAACATCCACACTACAAAACTTACCAATAGATTCACTGCCTATTTTTCTTAGAGCTATGCGTGCATCCCCAGGTAATTCGCCTATTCTAATCAAACAATCAATTGACACTCCTCCTCTTTCAAGACAGATGTCGTTGAGTACTTTAGAGCCACTATCAAGGACTGAACGAGGATCTTCTAGTACCCAATCCGCAAACTCTGAATCAAAAGATTGTAATTCATGGAACGATGTGTGTAATACGGGAGTAGTGGACTGTTTTGACAGAATCAAAAGTATTTCATCTTCTTTGGCAGCGGTAAGGAATGTTTTCCATCGTGCACTTGAATCTTGTAGTTGCATTGTCATGATTTCACTCCCGGGCTTTGTTGAAGAAAGGGCAGGGTACATAATCAAATGGGATAGGTTTGGCAACCCCTTTGTTTCCACTGGAAAATAAAACTGACGTAGTGGATGAATATTAGTAAAAAAATTCTTCTAGTGCAAAAAATTATTTTATTTTCCGACGAAATTTTAATTTTGGAACGAGACCTTCAAAGCAAAGAGGTTAATCCCGATTTGTGGAATACATAGTATCGGATAGAGATGTTTTTGTGAGATTAGATCCAGGGGAAGAAATTCATGAGACAATACAAAGTCTTGCAGATGAGGGCATATGTAGTGCAGCAATTACTAGTGGCGTAGGAAGAATTGAGGATGCAGAAGTTGGTTTTTTAGACTCAGAAGGAATTTATCATAAAACAATGTACAATGGTCCTGTCGAATTGTTATCTACTCAAGGTAATCTTTGTCCAGGGCCAGAGGGGCCTTTTACTCATATTCATGTAGTATTGTGTGACGATGATCATACTGTACTTGGGGGTCATTTATTCAGAGCAACGGTGACAATAACTGCTGAAATACATCTAAGAATACTTGATGATGGAATAAAGCCTAAGATGATGTGTAGAGTCCCTGGAGAGGGAGAATTTGTTAAATTAGAGCTTAGGAGAGAATAAGATGCCTAGTCACACATTTGGATCTTTAAAAGGTGAAATAAGAATAATAAATATAGATTCTGATGCATTAAAGGGTAATATGCTTGGGGATCCAACGGTAAGGCAGGTTGCCATATATTTACCCAATAATTGGGATAAAAGTGGTAAAAAATATCCATTATTTGTAGATTTAGTAGGATATACAGGTAGTGGACTCGCACACATAAATTGGAAACCTTTCGCAGAATCAGTTCCCCAAAGAGTTGAGAGATTGATTGAAGAAGGAAAAATGGGAGAGGTGATTGTTGCGCTTCCAGATTGTTTTACAGTTTTAGGTGGAAATCAATATATCAATAGTATTGCAATTGGCAATTGGGCAGATTTTTTGATTCAAGAAATGATCCCTGCAATAGAGTCTAAATTCCCAGTTCTAAAAGGCAAAGATAACCGCTGTGTATTTGGTAAATCAAGCGGAGGGTATGGGGCAATTACTCATGGGATGTTATATGGTGAGCATTGGGGGGCTTTGGCTTGTCATTCTGGAGACATGGGATTTGATTCATTATTTATGGGGGACTTTCCAAAAACAGTTACACATTTAGAGAAGTACAATGGCATCCAAGGTTTCCTAGATCATGTAAAATCTACAAAAAAGATGAGTGGTGATGATTTCCACGT
>CAXAFE010000018.1:0-24895 GCA_963968165.1 uncultured Candidatus Poseidoniales archaeon
CCGAGTAGCATAGACCCTTCTAACCAATTTGATTTTCCATCAGAAGCTATCGTATTTACTATCAATACGGCTGAGAATGCTGCAACTGTTTCTAATAATCCAAATTCAAATGTCAATGGAAGCTCAAGAATCCAGGCTATTACAACCATTAAAGGAGCAACAAAAACTGCTATCTGTGTACTTGATCCAATTGCTATAGCGAAAGAAAGATCCATCTTATTTTTTGCAGCCACGGAAACTGCTGTGAAATGTTCAGCAGCATTACCAAACATAGGTAGAAGAATGACTCCTATGAATAAATGGGACATATTTACTTCATCGGCTGCAACTTCTAAAGAATGAACCAATATTTCTGCCATCCAAGAAACAAGTATCGTCGAACCTACTAGAAGAATTATGGCTTCATTCATCGACATCGAAGGTTCTTCATGTTCATGAGTTCCATCCGTAGCGAACAAATCAGAATGAGTCTTTAGTTGAAATAATAGAAATAGCATGTAAATACCTAGTAAAATTAGTGCTGCAGCTCTTGAAAGATCTGCTACACCTGTATCTCCTTCAATACCTGAAACTGTAGAATGATATACTGTTGGTATTACAAGAGTGATTATTGCTAACAAAAGAAGGGAACTGTTTGACCCAAATTGAGTTTCGTTAAACGACTGGACTTTGTGATGAATACCTCCCCAAACAAATGCTAGACCCATGACTAGTAATAAATTACCGAGTATACTCCCAATGAGACTTGCTTGAACAATATTAATCATAGTTTCTGCTGTTTGACTATCTGCTCCAGCTTTGTATGCTGTCCATAAAGCAAGTATGCAAATTATTATCTCTGCTGCATTACCGAAAGTGGCATTTAACAATCCCCCTATAGATTCTGAGGTCCTCAATGCAATTTCTTCGGTTGCATGCCCCATTAGAAATGCAAGAGGCATTATTGCAACTAAAGATGCAAAGAAAGCATTTGTTTCTTGATGTGATATATATGCAAAATAGCAACATATAGGCATTGCTAATAATAAAATATTAAGTTTTGATTCTTTTGGATTTATTGCTTTAATTAACCCTTGATATGTTCCGCTCATGATAATCCTCTGTAACTCCGGCGCATGCGATTAGAAGTCAATGTTGCGCATGAATCACAGAGTATTCATGATATATTACTGACTCGAGGGACTTGTGATAACTCCCTACAGGCTTGCGATAACTGGTTCTCCGGGGACTGGAAAGAGTACTCTGGCAAAGGAATTTGAGGCTCTTGGATTCCATGTAACCTCGGTTGAAGAAATGGCTACAGAATATGGTTGTATAGGAGAAATAGATTCAATAGATAAAGCAAGACCAATCGATATGGAGTTATTAAATCAAAAAATAGAAAAAGAATGGGATAAGGACCTTTTAGAACCACTAATAATTGATGGACATCTCTCTCACCAGTTACCGACTGATGCTGTTGTTGTACTACGATGTTCGCCTAATATCCTCAAAGAACGTATGACAAAGAGAGATTATTCTAATGATAAAATAACTGCAAATTGCGAATGGGAACTTCTTGGAAGTTCGTGGAATGAAAAGGAAGATGGTGTACCATGGATTGAATATGATACAACGAGTAATGATGTACATAGTATTGTTATGGCTTTATCATTGTGGATATCAGATGGATTCAAGCCCGATACCCCTTCCTCAGTGATTGACTGGATATCAGAAATGGAGGATTGAACTTGTTTGAAAAATTTCGGGAAACATGGACAAAGGCGACGGAACCTATAGTTTTGAGAATGGGTAATTTAGATCCAAATGTGCTAACATGGACTAGTCTTATAATTGCAGTTATTGCATTTTATCTTCTTGCCATAGCAGAATTTGATGAAACTGGTTCAATGATGATAATCGGAGGAATTATTCTAATTATTCTTGCGGGAGTGTTTGATGCGTTAGATGGTGCACTGGCAAGGCATCAAGGAACTGATGGCCCATATGGGGATTTCTTAGATCACACAATAGATAGAGTCGTGGATGTAGGACTTCTCATTGCAATAGGAATGAATGTAGCATTTGTCGATGATATGGGTTCAGGATCTATGGCTGCGCTTCTTACATTACTTGGGTCTTACATGGGTACACAAGCACAGTCAGTTGGACTTGGAAGGATATATGGTGGATTTTCCAGAGCAGATAGATTGGTAGTTTCGATGATTGGGCTCCTGGTAGCATCTATACAGGCACTTACTGACACAAAAGGAATTGCTAGTGAAAATATACATGAATACTTTGATGTGCTAATTTTAGGTAATTCTGAACTAAATGGAATGACATTTATAATTGCATTTTCAGCGTGGGGAGGAATATACACATTCATAATCAGATTTTTGAAAACTAGAAAAGGCCTATTAGGCTAAATTGGCTGTTCTTAAACACTATTGAAACAGGGTTCTTAGACTTATACATTAGGGCAATAGTTATCCTCTTCCTAATGCGCCTCCTAATCCGTGAAGCATCTAATCGATAGAGTTCTTGAGCTTCAAGAAGACGAAATTGCTGCTCAGCACAAGACAGAACCAGTAGAAGATCTAAATCTTCATGAATTACTAAAATCGCTACAACCAAAGATTCGTGTTTTTGGATGTGGAGGGGCTGGAAGCAATGCAGTAGCAAGACTTCAAGCAGAATCATTATTCGATGATGAATATGTAAGGGGAATGGCAATTAATACAGATGCTCAACACTTACTGAAAGTAGCAGTTGAAAATAAAATTCTAATTGGTCGCACCGCCCGAGGCAGGGGGGCTGGTGGTGATCCAGAAAAGGGAGAACAAGCCGCATATGAGTCTGAGAGGATATTGAAGACCGAAGTTGAGGATTGTGACCTTGCTTTCATAACAGCAGGGCTGGGGGGCGGATCGGGCACTGGATCCGCCCCCGTAATATCCCGATTAGCAAAGCAAGCTGGAGCATTAACAATAGCAGTTGTAAGTTATCCGTTTATTTCAGAAGGTTCATTGCGTAAACAGAATGCAGATTGGGGATTGGAGAGACTAAAAGAAACAGCAGATACTGTTATTGTTCTACCCAACGAAAGATTATTAGAAATTGAAACGGTTAAGCAATTACCTTTGGATGCTGCATTTAGAGTAGCTGATGAGCTATTAGTTAGAAGTATTTCAGGCGTTTCAGAAATGATTTCCAAAGAAGGAATAGTTAATCTTGATTTTCAAGATTTGAAATCCGTTCTCAGTAATGGAGGAGGAATAGGGGTGATTGGTCTTGGTGAAGGAGAAACCGCTGAAGCAGCTACAAACGAAGCACTAGAAAATCCATTGTTGGATATGGACATCTCAGATGCTAGGGGCGCACTAATCAACGTCGTAGGAGGCCCGGGGCTATCATTAGGAGAAGCAGAAAATTGTGCTAAAATAATTAGAGAAAAAATCAATACATATGCAAAAATAATATGGGGAGTTACTACAGATGAATCCTTAGGAAATAATATCAGAGTATTATTAGTACTAACTGGAGTAAAAAGTGAACAAATTCATGGTGCTTCGATGCATACTCAGATGAGAAATTTGAGAAGTAGAACGGTTGAATTTATATCTTAATTTAGATTATGTCTTCAATATGAATACGATGGTCTTTCCCGTTGCCCTTAAATGGAATTGGCCGGACGGATGGCCGATTTGAGGGAGAACGATGAGTGTCGAGGATTCCAAAGTTAACAAAGTTGAGGAAAAATTCCAAGACTGGCAAGATGATATTGAGAGCCGTGTAAGAAGTTTGCAAACAGGTTCTTACGCAAGAATTCTAAAAATGGCTCGTAAGCCTACAAAGGTACAATTCAGACAAACTATGATTGTTTGTGGAATAGGAATGTTTGTATTAGGATTATTTGGTTTCGTAGTTCAAGCAATGATGAATAATGTAATTCCATCATTTTTAGATTGGTTAACAGGATCATGAGGTGTAAAATATGTCTGAAGCATTCACAGTTTATCTAAGAAATGAAGAAAAAGTTCTGCTAATGCAGAGAGCCGACGGAATTTCAGACTTTCCTGGTGCATGGGATGGAATATATGGACTAGGAGATCCAGCGGATTTGGACCTAGTTGCAAAAAGAGTTTCGGAGTGTACAGGACTTACTGAAGATCAGTTTGAATTTGTAAGAACTGGAACTGCACGTGGTTTAGAATACGGTAATAGATTAAACGACGTTACCCCGATCCTTTGTATTTGTAGTTCTGCAGAAGTTAAGCCTAGCACACTGTATAAAAATTGTGAGTGGGTAGATCCTGGTAGAATTAAAGAAAAAGAATATTCAACTCCAAAACTTACAGAAATGTATGGTGACGTAGCTTCTTACCTTTACATACTAAAAACATCAATTGGACAAGAACAGAATGTTGCAAAAGAAATTAGAGCAAGACTTTCTGGAACTGGATCTCTTCATGATATACAAAATGAGATATTTGGAGTATTGAATCCACATTTCATGAGAGGATACATATTTGTTGAAGCATCAGCATTACATCATGTTGAGAAATTAATCGGACGAGTAGGAATTGGAGTTACTCCACTTAAAAATTGTAGAAAGGTCCTACCAGGTGAATCTCCATTAGAAGATGTTTTACCATATCTTGAGCCAAAGGCTGCAACTTCCGGAATAGAAGAAGGTAGTCTTTGTGAAATAGTTGGAGGAGCGTTTAGAGGTCAAAATGCAAGAGTTATTCGAGTTACTGAATCGAAAGAAGAAGTTACAGTCGAGTTATTCGAGGCTGCGGTACCTGTTGCTCTAACAGTTAGAGCCGACCAAGTTAGGGTTACTCAGAGAGTAGAATAATAAGGAGAATTAAGGAAATTATTTTCTACATCACTCTCAAATAGGGCAAGTAGGTCGGCGGGATACAATCACAGGAGGTTACACACATGTCAGATAGAAATGAGACACCACATATGGTAAGTCAGACACTTGGCGTAAAAAAGTGTAATGGCTCTTGGGAAGCATCTGTCGAGAACTTGACAATGGATCAAGTTAAGCAGATAGCTGAGACACAAAAAGATCGTCTAACAGGCAGTGATTTGTATGCACGTTGCCGGGAAGTTATGGGCACATGTGTCTCAATGAGAGTTAGTGTAGAAGGAATGCGTCCAAAGGAAGCATTGAGTGCAATGAGTGAGGGGAGATTTAGCGAGCATTTTAGTTGAATCAAACACGAATTGCGGGAGAAGGCAACTTCGTTGACCGCAGAGGTGAAAAAAAAATGGAAGATAATTTACAAACGGCAATTCAAACCGCGCTTGATGGTGCTCCAGAGCGTAAATTTATTGAATCTCTAGAAATGTCAATCACATTGAAAGATATTGATTTAAAGAACCCATCTAACCGTATACAAGAAGAAGTAAGACTACCCAGTGGCAGAGGTAAAGACGTAAAGATAGCAATGTTTGCTGGTGGGGAAATGGCTGCAAAGGCTAGAGCTGCTGGTTTAGAAATCATTGATCCATCTACGATTGAAGACCTAGGTGGAAATCGTCAAACTGCCAGAAAGATGGCAAATAATTTTGATTTCTTCTTATCAGAAATACCTCACATGGGAACTGTAGGAAGATTCCTCGGAGTAGTATTAGGTCCTAGAGGTAAAATGCCAAGACCTGTTCCTCCTCCAGTGGATCCAGCAATGATAGCAGGTGGATTGAAGGATACGGCAATCGTTCGCT
Organism: uncultured Candidatus Poseidoniales archaeon; assembly: GCA_963968165.1. GTDB lineage: Archaea > Thermoplasmatota > Poseidoniia > Poseidoniales > Thalassarchaeaceae > MGIIb-O3. The sequence goes on from CAXAFE010000018.1 coordinate 5,722, forward strand.
CTAGAGATAAAATTACATTTCATACTGCAATAGGCAGTCGAAGTCAATCTACAGAAGAATTGACCGCTAATGCACTTGCAATCTGGAAAAGAGTGATGGGTAGATTAGATCGTGGACCTAACAATATTAGATCATGCTACATAAAAACTTCAATGGGACCTTCAATAAAGGTGGAGGTTGCTAACTCATGATTCCTAAAGTAGCAACATGGAAAGAAGGTCGTGTAGCCGAACTTGTTGAAATAATGAGTGGCGATGGAGTAGTCGGGATAGTAGACATTGGAGGAGTTCCTGCAAAAAATATGCTTGATATGCGTAGTTCTTTGAGAGGGAGAGTAACCATGACAATGGCAAAAAAGACTCTTATTAGATTAGCATGGCAACAAACAGGTCGTGTTTCTGACGAATTGGAAGAGATTTTTGAAGGTGCTACTCAACCCTGTATAGTACATAGTGAAAAATTAAATGCATATCAATTATTTGACGAATTAAAGAAGACTCGTCAGGGACGTGCAGCAAAAGAAGGAGAATTAGCTCCTATAGATATTATTGTACCAGCTGGTCCAACAGAATTTGCACCAGGGCCAATGGTTGGAGAATTCAATGCTGTTGGAATTCCTGCAAAGATTGAGAGAGGTAAGATTGCAATTCCTAAAGAAACTACGGTAGTAAAATCTGGAGAACCCATGACAGCTGATTTAGGAATGATGTTAGCAAAACTTGGAATCAATCCTATTGAGATTGGATTAATCCTAATCGGAGTTATCGAAGATGGATTATTAATGCCAGCAGATGATTTAGACTTAGACTTAGATGCTTTCAGAGATGATGTAGTAAATGCAACATCACGAGCATTTAACCTCGCATGCAATGCTCATTGGTTCTCTGCAGAGACTACTCCAATATTACTTTCAAAGGCTAGTGGTGAAGCACTCGCAGTAGCCGTTGAAGCAGGCATTGTCAATGACAAAACTGCTGAATACTTTGTAATGCGTGCAAACGCAAGAATGCTGGCATTAGCCAGCCAATTAGATTCCTCAGCGCTTGATGAAGAACTTACGGCAGTACTTGGTGCTGCTTCAAGCGCTGCTGCCGTATCCTCTGAAACGGTAGAATCAGATGCAGGAGCTTCGGCACCTGCTGCTGAAGAGGAAAAAGAGGAAGAGGAGGAAGCTGGGTTCGATGGACTTGGCGATCTCTTCGGCTAAAAAAAAAGGTGAAATAAATGGAATATGTATATGCTGCAATGTTACTGCACTCTGCTGAGAAAGAAATTGACGAAAAAAGTGTTAGCGGAGTATTAACTGCTGCTGGCGTAGATGCGGATAAGAGCCGAGTTAAGGCTCTAATCACATCACTTGGATCTGTTGATATTGGTGAAGCTATGGCTACGGCTATGGCTGCGCCGGCTGCATCAGCAGCTCCTGCTGCCTCTGGCGGCGGTGCTGCTAGTGCACCTGCTGAAGCAGTTGTAGAAGAAGAACCTGAGGAAGAAGCCGGTGGTTTCGAAGGACTCGGTTCTCTCTTTGGATAAGTAACAGCGATAATTAATAATACGCGAAGACGCTATGGGCGAGGGCCTAGAGGAACTCTGTATGATGTCTAGTCGGTTAGTCGAAATCCCAGTCAGTGTTACACCTACTGATGCCATTAGGGCTATGCGGGAAATAGGCGAAGATAGAAATTGGAAAATGCACAGAGTTGAAGAAACCAAGATGCTCAGTAGATGGGCAATAGTAATGCCAATAAGTAGAATAACTAGAGTTTTAGGATTAGTAATTGACGATGGAAAAGCAAATGGACTTTCCATCAGAACATGGTCACATACTCCAGGATCAGCTGGAAAAATAACAATTTTAGCATTTGAAGTACCTTTGGAAATTGAAGGAAATATTTGGAAGAATATACTTAATGAATGGAGTTCAAGGCTGAAAAGGTGTCCTTGGAAATGGAGTTTTGGAGAAAGATCCATGGTAGGATATTTCCAGCCAGAGTTTTATAAATCTAAATCACAATTCAAAAAAGAAGGAGTAAATATTGACGCATGGTCCTCTATTGATTATTCTTAGAAAAAATTTACACCTGTAACAGAGGGCTTGAAATGTCACCGACGTGACCGAATGATAGTTTACTATGGACTTTGAGGATTTAGTCAATACATCTCGTAAGAGGACTATGTTGATGTGGAGTATCATATTTATGATTGCATTTCCATCTTATTTTGCAATAATGCCATCTTTAATTGATGAGAAAATGCTTGGAGGTTCTAGTGGAATTAATGGCGAATGGGCTGTTAGTTTTGAAGAGAATACGGAGACATTGTCCGAAACAATTAATCTAGGGGATGGAGAATCATATGATTCTTTTTTTGATATAACTAGTGAAACAAATATTGGTTATATTGAGCTATCAGTGAGTTGTATGGATAATGATGATCCGGGCCCTGGATTTGCAGATAGCGTAGATGGGAATAGTGATTTGAGTGGGGTTGATGGTGATTTTGAAGATAAAACAGATCAGGGAACTTGTGCTGGAGGCGGATCAGGATTTACAATGAGGTGGGACGTAACAACGAATTATACTGGGGAAAATATTACACAAAGTGATATGACTGAACAGGAAATAAGAGAAGAATGGTCAGATATGGGATTAGGAAGAGGAACATGGAGCGTAACAATAACAGCGGACATAAGTGCACCTCCTGCCCCTATTGTTGGAGAAATAGTTGACTCCGATGAAGACTACATCATTGAATGGACAATGGTTACATATGTTTTAGCCGTAAGTCCACTGATAACAATCTAGTTATTTTGTAATTTGCAATACTTTTTCCAAATATATATGAAAAGCTCTGCAATATTATTTGAATTTGCAAGTATGAAATTATTCAATGATTCTTGATTGAGCCAAATTCCATTCTCTAGTTCTTCAGAGTTTAGGAACAATTCTTCATCAGTTTCTAAGAAATAAACCCAACTAAATTCATTAGCTGTTAGGATACTGGGTTCCATTTTAAATAATTTTTTTGGAGTTTCGTCTATTTTCAGCCCTACTTCTTCCTCTATTTCGCGAATACAGGCTTCATCATATGATTCACCAGCGTCAACATGACCAGAAACTGATGAAGCCCATAATCCAGGACTTTCTTGTTTCATTACACTCCTCTGTTGAAGAAATATTTCATCCCTTGAATTAAAAATTAGAACATGAATGGATCTATGAAGAAGATTTTTACTATGTATTTTATCCCTCCTTTCTTGACCAATGATGATATCATATTCATCAACTACAGACAAAATCTCAGCGTTTTCATCAATACGTGTCATAAATCCACCCCAAGGCCGTAGTTTCTAAAATATGATGGCCTATTATTAAAACTAATTCTATTATTGGAAGTTTATGACAATACGTACTTGTAGCGCCCCAGGTTGCTCTACCAAGGAGTTTAGAAAAGTCGGATATTGTTGGAAACATAAGGATCAATATGAGCATATACCGCTGGATGATAACTGGTGGGAAGAAAATCAAAATACGAGTGAAGAGGAGTCAAATATTGAAGAGCATAGTAAAAAAAATAATTTTATCTATGCAATAGAAGCGATTGCAATTATTGTATTCATATTAAGTCAATAGTTCATAGAGAATTATTTTTTTGCATGAATGCGTATTATATCGCCATTATTTATCTCATAATCAGCACCTATAACTCTAGATGTTCTACCATCAACCGCTCGAATAAAACCGTCTCCTAAGTCTGTGTGGACGGCATATGCCAATCCTTTTGCAGTAGTTCCCTCAGGAACCAATATTGCATCAGGCAATATATTTCCTTCACCATCTATCCATTGAGTTTCGTCCTGTACTGGATATGCAACTCTCCGTTCTAGAATTCCAAAAACTACTTTTGACAATAGACCAATTAAACCTCCTCCAGACCATGAATTAAGTGAATTAGTAATACTTTCCAATCCTTTTCTTTGTGGTTCTGATAATTTATTATGCCCATCTTCAGTTATTTCGAAATTGAAATCTCCAGGACTATGTGCAATCAGACCTGCATTAGATGCTCGACGTAAAGCCAATTCTGCTTCTGCACTTGTTGGTACTAATACACCTCCATTTGTAGTTACTAAGTCGGAAAGATCTTGCCATGATTCTGAAGTTGCGCGATCTGCTTTATTTGCAGCTATTGATATAGGAAATAATGAGGACCTTATTGATGAAGAAATAGTACTCAGCTCTACATCCCCCCAATTCCATGGGACTCCAGCATTTGGAAATTTTTCATTTACGGCATTTATTCCAGCCATGACATCTATCTCTTTTGCACCTATTCCCGTTAGCTGATCTAATAGGTAAAGTGGCAGTGCTTTTTCTCCTTCTGATTGAACACGACGTGCTCCTCTTTGCCATCCTGAGCTAATAATTCCCTTAATCCATGCATCTAATTCCTCTAAAAGAAAAATATGCTCTTCCATTGAAGTGGATCCATTTGAGCCAATTGGGTTGCCTTCGATATCTGTTGATCCTGAAGTATCGACAACCTGTATTAGAGCATCGCATCTAGCTAAATCTGATAGAAATTGATTTCCTCGTCCTCTTCCTGTGTGAGCACCGGGAACTAGTCCTGCGACATCTATCAGAGTAATGGGTACAAAACGTTTGAATTTAACACATGAACCTGAATTTGGATTACATATACTTCCTTTTCGATGATCATCGTCGGAATCACTGTCTATTCTTCCTTCGGATTCTTTACGTTTACGGAGTTGTAAACATGCACAGTCTTCTTGAAGAGGTAACCAAGCAATACCAACATTCGGTTCGATAGTAGTAAATGGATAGTTTGCTATTTCAACGAGATTTTCAGTTAGTGATGAAAAAGCAGTAGATTTGCCAACATTCGGCTTTCCGACTAAACCTATTCTCATATTATGACCATGGAATTAATAGCTATCTTATTCTTCTTCATTTATTGGAGTTGGACTTCCAATTTCATTACTTTCAAAAGTTGGAATAATATCTGTATCCAATACGGCACCAGTTGCAAGAATTTTACGTATTGTGGTAGTGGATGTTAATGGATAGGATTTAGGAGCAAAGGTAGTTTCTGAAGGAGAAAGAGATTTATCGACTTTTGCACCTCGATACATTCCACTATAGAGATTTGTAGCATGGAAAATAGAACCTATTACCACTCCATAAAAAATTACAGATCCTGCTTTTCTCAAAGTGTGAGATAGAACACTTGGTTCTTCGACAAGTGCTTCCAACAACACTGCATCAGCAATATCTGACATCATTGTTAGACCGAGTCCCAATACTGCTCCAGCAGATATCAACCAAAATGAAAGTCTTGCACGATTTTGCGAAAGCGGATATCTTCCACTAACAGATGGTAAGACTTGAATTGCGGCCCCAAAAGTCAAAGGAATTAAAATTGTCCAAATGGACATAAGATCGAGAATATTGGATAATCCTGTTAATTCATTCTTACCACTCAAAACATCGGTTTGAATGAATAAAGCCCCTATTCCTAATGGTAATAACATCCATGCACCAAAATTAATTTCTGGAATACCGGCCGAGTCGGGATTTTCAACAAATACATCGGTTCCGCGTAATGTGATTAGAATATTTGAAGATAGAGCAATTATTGGGATTATTGCAAGTGCCATAAAGAATGATCCAGCAACATTATCTTGATGTGAAACTACTAAATCGGCTGCAGATAGGCCAAGCATATCTACTGCCATAGAAGGATTTGCTAAACCTAGAGGGTTGATTGTGAATAATGTTCCAAATATTACAACTCCAGCAACCGTTCGGGACCATAATGCATTGCCGGATCCGAAACTTGCAGAATACAGAGAAATCCCTGCAACTGATGAAAAGAAGAATGTTGCACTGAATAGATGGTAGAATAACCATTGTCCGAGTCCTGTATCAAATTCGCCAGATAAAAATAGTGAAAGTACTGCAATAGGACCACCAATTAATCCGAAAATAATTAGCCAACCGGGTGTTGCAAGAGATAAACTTGAATTTGCTTTTGTAAGAAGTTGATTTGCAATAATTGCCAGACCTACGACAGAATTCAATACTGTACCTACTAAAATAACATTAATTGGGCCAATTTCTGGATTTTGTGATCCGATGACAAACACGATTACTGAAATGGTCCAAACAAAAGATGTCAAAACTGCATTCTTTTCACTTGCAAGATCTACTTCCAATAAACTAGGTAAAATATGTAATCCAGTTCCTATGATGAACATGCCAACACAACCAAAGAGAGCTGCAAATCTTCCGGCATAGAATAGTTCTGATGATACTGGATGGTACCCCCATGCTTCGAGGCTGTGTAGAGCAGTTGGATCATGGGCAAGCCAAAGACCGATGAATGTGAGAGTTGAAGATACGAATAACCAGAAAACACCTTGTATAATCCAAACCATTGCACCTGAGCCTTTTCTGCCTTCAACTAAATCTGAACCCGGGCCTAATGCTTTTTCAAGCAAGAACATAGTCAAGCCTCTGGCAACTTGTCCAAAGACGCCCAAGCCTTTTTCCATTAACAGGTAGGAAATAAAAATTAAAATCCAAAATATTACTAAAATTGATAGTATAGTATCCATAATAAAACCTCACTCAATTGCTGCCTCTGTTAAAATTGTGCCAATAATTGCAAAGGCCCCAATCATTGCGCCAAGGATGAAGAACCATATTCCTGAGTCAAATACTCCTTCGAACATAGGTAAAACTGAAGATATAACAGGGAGATCTTGTCCAGGGTACAGTATATTGTAAATCACTAAGAAAGATAATGAGGCGACTATGCCTATAACTAATATTACCCACGAAGAAGAAGGTTCCTTCTCGCCTTGTAGAAACTGACCTATTTTACCTGAACTATTGTCTGACATATTGACACCTTTCGCATCCCCACGTGTGAGACATTCTCAACCACTCAAGATTGAGACTTAAGCATTAGCCGTGTAAATTTCTTTTCATTACTTATGGTGCACGAACTGAATCTACTCTAGAAACCCTTCTTTCAACTCCGGAACCTAGAATAGTCGGAAGATATTGGTCATTTTTAATTTCGGCTTGCCACACCTTTTTACATGAACATTCTATGCCTTTAAATTCATCTAAATTACTTGAAACTGAATATCTTTCTATTGCTGCGACGATGTCTTCATCACAGGAACCGCAGTTATGTGCACCCCTTATTCTTCCACCTGCAGTAGGATGGACTATGGTTCGGCACTCTAATTGTGAAATTTCTTCATGAGTATTTTGAATCATATCAACTAAAGACCAAAGCCAAGGAGGCCTGAATTCACGATTTCTGAATAGCCTATCTACAATTGTACTTCTCTGAATATTCATCGGATTTATGGAAACTTCATCAGAATATGGAGATACTTGTTTAACCCATTTAGTTGTTAATTTAAGTGCATCACCTTCCGACATAAATGGTGGTTTGAAAATTAAATATGTTTTTACTCTGAGATTATTTTCTCGTAATAGATCAACCGCTTTATGCCACTGTTTTACAGAGAATCCTTTGTTTACATGGAATCTTAGTACAACATCATCATAAGCTTCTAAACCTAGAGCAATGGTACAACCCGGATGTTTTTCTGCTAACCATTTGAGTTTATCAGGATAACAAAGTTGTGCCTGTGCTTCTACTACTAGATGCATGCCTCTATCGTGTGTTTCAACAAGTACAGCTTCTTGAAAATCAACAGGTATTTCTCTATCTTCAAAAAATGTTCCTGAGGTGTAAACTTTTATCATATCACAACCAGCAAAATCTTTCGTTTGCCGTTTTGCTTCTTCCCACTGTGCAAATAGATTAGCAGATGTAACATCATCCCTTACATCATTAAAATATCCACAAAAGGTACACCCAGACTTCCACCACCATACGCATCCTTTTGTCCTAAGAATTACGGTTGCAGCAGTACATGGAGTACCGTCAGGAAGGTTTTCAGGAGTTATGTATACTACTGCAGGCTTATCTGCATTCCATGATTCTCTTCTGGAAATTGAGAATGGGGTATTCTCGGGTGCTTTGATTAAATGGTGAATTTTCTTGGCCTTTTTACCATCTCCGAGTAATCCGGAAGCCAGTGCCATGTGTAATGGGTAAGACCTACAGTATTGAGACTGCCGAATATTAACATAATATTAAAAAATAATTTATTTTAAATATTTTATATTGCAATATATAATTTGAGTAGAAGGTTCTACGTAGATATAAGTTAAAATATAAAGTATTCTAAAACAAGAAATATATGGAAGTGGAATTTAATGCAAAACCTCATTTTGGTTATTTTGGCCCTAATAAAATAGAAGCTTTGATGAGTAATAATATTCTTACTATAAAACAAAACAAATCTATTTTCAAAGAAACAATTGGCGGGATTGGCCTTATAGTGGTGGGAATTATAATGATGATTACCGGAATATCTGATTCAATTGATTTTATTATTGGAAATGAAGCTTCAGAGACTGGAGGCCTAGAAGGTATACTATTATTTTCAATATTTGGGGCTGTGAGTTTCTTAGGCGGCATACAAATGATAAATGGGCCTGAAATAATTGAAATTGATAGAAAAAATCTCTTAATGAGTATTAAGAAATCTCCAATATCAATAGGAAAATCAAGAGTGTACAATTTGGAAGATTTTGTTGGTGTTGGAAGTAGAGATGCAGAAAGAAAAATTCATCATGGTGGTGGTGAGGGATCAAGTCCCTATACCACTACTCACTTGGTAAAAGAGATATTTTTGCTAGCATCTACAGGGTGGATACCAGTCTTGTTTGTAGAAGGAAGAGACCAAGGTGAGAATGTTGCATTGGAGATATCCAAGTATTTCGGAGTCGATTTTGAAGATGATATTACGGTGTCAGATAATATTATAAAAAAGAAAATAGACGATTTTAGTCATCCTGGTTATCCTGGAAATAAATATAATTTGGAATCTGGTGATGAGATAAAATCAAAGTTTTTTGCCATATTATATAACCAAATTGCTGTAATCGTTGTTGGAGTTGTAGCGATAGTTATTGTATCCCTACAGAAGCAAGATAGTTTACTCCAAGATGGATTATCATTATTTTGTGGTGGATCTGTAATAATTATATTTATTGTAACTATGTTAGATGTATGGACAGGTAAAAGAATTTATGTTAGGCCGAAACATGGTGGAATTGATACTAGAAATAAGATAGTACAGGGGGCACCATTTGGCAAAGGACTAATTTCAAAAATTATGGAAAGAAGTGTTCGTAAAGAAATTAAGGAATCTATGAAAGAGTATGAATTAGATGATGAGGGCAGAATTTCTGAAGATAGTTTTATTAAAATACTATCAAAAGATTTTTTAGCCGCTTCCTCAAATTATGAAGATTTACTCACTGAGCGAATAAAGGGTAATGAAAATGAAATTTTTAAATTATTAGATAAAAATAAAGACGGTTTTATAGAAGCAGACAGCATCATTGAATTCTTCTTTAATATGGAAAGTTATGTAAATAAGTTAGAATCTGAAAACGCACCCCCTTCTTGGTGGAGTTCTAATGAGAAATAATAAGTAAAGTTATAATTTTAGATTTTAATAAAGTTTGATTTTTATTAATTGATTAAATACAACAGTATATATGTTAAATTCGTAATTTTAAACACCCTTATATTAATGGGATAACGGTAAGAACGAAATATGAACTCAGGACATATATTGACTTTCTTAATCTTTGGATACGTATCTCTAGCAATGACAGTGATGGCAGCAACACCATTAATGACATGAATAGTAAACGATTTTTTTGAGATAATCGAATGATGAAATCTACAATTCTAGAATAAACTATAGACTTTTTTAAGACTATTGGGATATCATCTGAAGATTACAGAGAATCTGTTTTAATCATCCAAACAGCCCAGTTCATTTCAAGACGGTTGGTTCTCTTGACTTCAGAACAACTTTCTACTGAATCACACAATAAATCTTGTCGGTTTTGGGTGAGTACGTCAAAAATATTTCCCAACGTTCCTTCTGAGTTTGTTTCATAAATTCTGTGTATGGCTGTATGTTCTAATAGATCAAAATTTGAACCATTCGCTAACCATATAAAATCTCCATAATGTGCTCCGGTACCATTAATTTCGATGGTACTATTCCTCCACCAATCAGACTGTGTAAGTCGTGATTTATCAACTTCCCACAGTCTTCCAACATATTTATTGGACGAGAATACTTTGACTGGCTCAATTGGCGAGCCATAGAGGAAGGTGCTGTTTACATCGATATCGTACCGGTATTGCAGGTCCTGAGTAAATACATGAGTTGCCTCAAATTTGTTGATAGCATGAAGCATAGAATATTCAGGATCTTCATATCTGAAGCAAGGCGTTTGAGAATAGAGTCCCATTGTGATATCTTTACCGGTAACAATTGTAGTTTGTTGATCCAATTCCGAACCGACATCTCGATAAATATCAGACCAATTAGTTCTTTCATCGTAAAGTCTTTCTGATCTTGGCCCCATATCTTCAATTGTCTGAAGCATCGGGCCGACGAATGTTAAAATTAAAATCCCAATAAAAAATGATGGGATTTTCCACTGGTTAATACGTTCACTAAACTCATCTTTAGAATGAACAATTGCTGCTGGAAGACCAATACAGAGAAGTGCGAACCAAGGAGTCGAATAGCGCGGCCATCCAAAATCAAGCACATATCCGTGCAAAATTATTGCTGGTAAAATCAAAAGCCAGCAATTGAAAATATATTCTCTTTGTCTTTTCGCAATTAAAGCACTACCATATACGGCGATACAAATTAAAACAATATTCCATTGTTCAACAAAATCCGTTAGAAATACACTTGGAGAGTATGTCACACTACCTGCAACAATTGAGTTTCCGCTGGCAATAGTACCTGATAATTGAGATTGGAGAGGGCCTAAAGCCCATCCAGTATGAATTTGATTCTTCAAAAGAAAAAGTGTGATAATAGCGAAATAGCCTAACGCAATGTACTTGCTTTCTTCCGTTTTCTTTCTTATGAGATAGAGGGCAGAAATCCATCCACCGAGGTAAAGATATGTGTATTTTGTTAAACCGACAATCGCAGAAAGTATTCCGATAATAATTAGAGTGGAGCGATCCGTGTTGGAAGTTAAATGAAGATGGTGAAAAACAGTAATAATCATTCCGGCTACTGCTATATCGAGAAGTATCGTTCTGCCGAACATGATGGTAACAGGTAGCAAACAGAATACGAATCCAGCGATGAATCCCCACTTAGAGTTACTGAAATATTCTCCCATATGTTGTATCGTCCACGCTGTGGAGATGAGTAGAATTGTTGGAGTCACGTAAAGAATTGAAGTTTCTCCAGTTAACCAAAGTTCAATTGCTGCGATTCCTGGTATTATTTCCGGTCGAAAAGAGTAGTTCATCCCTTGGTGTATCGGCTCCCAGTCCCATCGATCTAGTATTCTATTTGAAATTTGTAAATGGTAGGCTTGATCATAGAAAGCGGGTACTAAATGATAATATGTTAGAAGACTAGTCCCCAGTACAACGGCTGGAATTATGAAGAATCTGATATCTTTTCGCTCAAATCGAAGATTTTGCATGGTATAAAACCAACATATTACTAAAATGGTACATATGCATATTAGTAACAGAGGAGGTAACCAGAAGTTAGCTCCAAGTGACATAACCGCGCCTAAAATCATCAGGACAGGCATTAATTGGAGCGTAATTTGATGCCCTAAGCTCAAATCATCACTCATGAGTTTAACGACACTCGTTCTTTTTTATAACTTCTAATGTCGTCAAATTATATCACTACTTCTTAAACTGGTGACTTATAGCCAACCTGTTCACAATGGATTTTACTGGAGGTAAAGAAATCTTAGAAGCCATCGATGAGGTAATGGCTTATTCCAGTATTTTTGACCATCATATGGAAATTGATGATTTATTGAGAAACTTATTAGTAAAATCCTCGTATAGTAATCTTATTTCAGTAATCGATGAATCATCCCACTTAGTCCTTGAAGATGGAATCGTTTTTTCTAGTAAATATCCAAAGAATTTGAATCACACCTATTCAAAAGATCTCGCAGCCAAAACTCTTGAGGAAACGAAAGAAGTTTTGTCAATTCTGAATTCATGTCAGAATATTACCGGTCTCGCCATCACCGGTTCAGTTGCGGCAGGTGTCAATGCAAAAGATGGTGATGTTGATGTATTGATAATTACCAAACCGGGTTGGGTTTGGAGGATACGAGCCTTGGCCATCTATCTTTCACACAATCACCCTGGTGGTAACCTACTCTGCCCGAACATGGTAATGTCAGAAGATTCCTTAGAGTTTAAGAAAGGCATTTATAGTGCTCGGGAGATGATGCAAATTATCCCAATTAAAGACAATGGGGGCCTCACTGAACTCTATGCTAAGAATAAGTGGACTGAAGACATCTTGCCAAATGCAAGTCGAAAAACCGTCATTTCTCTTAACCAAATACGGCAGTATCCGTGGTGGTGGAATGTTATGAGGCTCCCTTTGCTTGGTAATATCATTGAATATTGGGAAGCATCTCGAAGAATTAAACAGTTGACGGTTTTATCTAAGTCAAAGGAAACAGTCTATTCGAAATCGATTTGTAGAGGGCATGAAAATAGCCATAAGTCACGTATTGAAGCAGAATATGGCAACGCGATTGAGGCGATTTAATGATTGCTGAAAACTATCATCAATCAGTCGCCGACTATTATGATGAAGAAGCTGAAAGTTTTGAATCTCGTGCAAATGATAACCATGTTTTGATGACTCTTAGAAATATATTTCGGCAAAAAGTTCTGGAAGGAGGAGTTCAAGATTTGTTGGAAATTGGATATGGTCCGGGTCTCGACATGGTTTGGTTTGCAGATATAAAAGAAGTTGAATCTGTGAATGGCCTTGATATTACTCCAGAATTTCATAAAATAGTTATCCAAAAAGCAGAAAATTCAGCTAAAATGAATCCTCTTCTTGGTGGACCGGAAGATTCGACAAAGTATCTTGAGCCCAATTCAATCGACACGATCTACGTATTTTTTGGTGCCCTTAACACGTGTGCAGAACTTGACAAAGCAATTTTAGATATGTCAAAAGTTATAAAACCGGGAGGAAGAATTGTTGCTTCTTTCGTCAACAAATGGTATGCTTTTGACATCCTCTGGAACATAGTAATGCTGAGGCCAACTAAGGCAATTAATCGATTGAGAAAAGTGTGGGGAGGATATTCTCCGACACGTTTTTTGGCATCAAAGTGTTATTCTGCAAGACAAATTCATGGCATCTTCAATAAATATCTAACTAAAAAATATCGTAGCGGCTATTGCATCACTCACCCGGCATGGTATCGGCACCATTGGGCACCTTACCTAAGTTTCAGAAGTAAATTCTTATACAAATTCGACGCTTTATTACAATGGACTCCTTTTTGGAATTTAGGAGAATACAGCCTATATATCTATGAAAAATCAGAATAGATCTCTGTAATGGTAGATTTCAATTCACTCCTGGCGGATTCACTTTCTGATTTATTGCCCTCACCATCGTCAAGTCTAATGGAGGCGAGTATGGATTCACGCATTTGTTTCTCCATTCTAAATAAACCAAATCTTCCAAGTTCTTGTGTTTCTTTTTTGGTAACCTGTTGAACTACATCCGCAAAATCTTTCTGTCTACATCGGCTAATTAATTTTGGATGGAAAACTCCACAACTCCGCATCTCAACCAGTTGCCATACATATTCAGCTAAATCGCCTACAGTTACGACCGCCATCCACTGTTTTCCTTTTCCAATTATTGGGATTTTATTTGCCACCAAGTACATCTGCGAAAACCAAGATCCGTCTCCTAAGACCCAAGGAGCCCGTATTATAGCAATTTCATTGTGTTGTGTGAGGTAATCTCTAAACGGCTTTTCGGCTATCGAGTACGATCTTGCAAAACCAGTTGGGTTGATTTCATCACTTGTTTTGACCAGTTCTTCACCTCGATGACCATAAGTTAAACTTCCATTTACGGCAACAATGAATGGTTTTAATTTACTTTTTTTAATCGCTTTTATCATTTTTTCAAACGCTATTTGCGAGCGCTGTGAAATATTATCACGTTCTGTACCGTTTTCAGCATTCGCTCTCGCGGCTACAATAATGCATGAATACGGCTCTATGATTTGATTCCAATCAAGTTCTTCATCTAGATAATTCAGGCTTTCAAAGTTGCCATGAATATTTTTTATTTCATTTTTGAAATAGGTTCCGGTTAGTTTAACATGTTCGGGAGCCTTCAAAAAGATGCTTTTACCGATGAAACCAGAAGCACCGAGCACAAGGACTCTCATATTTTCATCTAACGAATCGTATGAATTGAATTTATCGATTCATCAAGAAGGAGTATTGGGCAATTGAATGATTCCTCCAATGATAGCCTAAAAATTAAATCGCCAATTTATTTTTTAATAATTATAGTTATCAAGCTAGAATGATGTTAGTTTTGGAAATATGGTAAATTCTAGATTTCCTGCTCGATCTTTTAGTCTCCACGATGTATAAATTGGGATTACCGCGGCAGTTAGCAACCATACAACACTCAAAATTTCATTCAGAAACATAATATTGTCGTCCTCGATTAACTGTGGAAGAAATATTGCTGAAATTTGGAATAAGATTTTGAATGTACTTGCTATAATGTGAATGCTAGTAATAATTTTTGATTGAAGTATTTCTTTTTCAGTTAATTTGGTTACAAATTGATAATAAATGTAATTTTTAGCACTCAAAATGGATAATCCAAGAATTAAGAAAGTGAAAGGAAGGGTGTGCATTGCTAGGTTTTCTTCTGGAGTTATTGCAAATATTGTACTAAAAACAGTAAATGAAAATATTTCCATTACAGTACATATTGTGTAAAATACATATCTATTCCTTTCAATATCATTTAGGGCTTTTTCATGGTATACACGTAACCAACAAGAAATGGAATAAGATGTCAGTAAAAGATAATTTATGGACCACAAAGAAGGCAATAGATAGTTTCCGGGAGGATGATCAAAAAATATACATATACTATTTGATCCAAATGTATCAATCAACATATTATCATGAAAATCAACATCAGAATGATGTTTTGTAAAATACCAACCAAATCCTACAATTAACCAAAAAAAGAGATAAGAGTATATCCTTAGTAATTCTGGATTTATTGACCAAGTAACCTTTCCGTTTTCTAGATCAATAGTTTTACTTATTGCAAATTTCATTTTCAGCTTCCAAGGATTGCGGATAGGTGTGTAAGACTTGAATGCTCTGATAATAGTCTGGTCCATAAATTACTAATTGGATTTGATAGATTTAAATTAATATTAAGGCATGATTAGTTACAAATATGAAGTTGTAGATAGGTGGCAATAAATTAATTTTGGATTCGTTAAGAGTTTGAGAAATTATGAAAATCAAATCCGCTGGATACTAGTTTCATGGGTGCCATGGCAAGCCTACCAACCAATTCGGCTACAGTTCAAATATTTCATGTAAGATACTTTTTTAACTGATACTATTTGGTTATAACAATGAAATTAACAAGTGTAACTTTGTCAGTTATTCTGTTGTTGTTCACTCCCCTCTCAGGTTGTATGGGGTTCGAGGATGAATATGTTGAAATTTCTGATGATCAAGATATAAGTGAAAATAGTATTTATTCCATACATTGCCAAGAATATGATTATCTAGAAAGGTGTTGGAAACTACTTGTTCCAGATAGTCTAGAAAATGATACTCTTGTTCCACTTGTAGTAGATATCCATGGTTATACTCAAGATATGAATAAGCATAACAATATGACTGGTTTTGCTGATATCGCAATAGAAGAAGGTTTCATCGTAGTCTATCCAGATGGATATGAAAACTCTTGGA
Source organism: uncultured Candidatus Poseidoniales archaeon (assembly GCA_963968165.1). Classification (GTDB taxonomy): domain Archaea; phylum Thermoplasmatota; class Poseidoniia; order Poseidoniales; family Thalassarchaeaceae; genus MGIIb-O3. The sequence goes on from CAXAFE010000018.1 coordinate 21,718, forward strand.
ATGCTGGAGAATTTTGTTGTGGAATTGCTCATCAAGAAGGAATAGATGATTTGAATTTCCTTTTAGGGTTGGTTGAGAACTTGACAGAGACACAACCAATTGACACAGACAGGATATATGCCTCAGGATGGTCTAACGGATGCGGAATGACACAAATGCTAGCAGTCGAGGCTAGTGAATTATTTGCAGCTGCTGGGTGCATGTCATTCTATTTGATCACCGCTCCGTCTTCCAATTATTCACCAATACCATTTATGGAAGTGCATGGACTTTTGGATGATTTAGTTTTGTATGGAAATACAGGTTTACTCTATGTTTTCGGACAAGAAAACGGATGGGTTGAAGAAGGAGCGATACAAAATCTAGAGGATTGGAAAAATATGAATAATTGTGAAGGTGCAACACCTGAAATAATTACTGTCCAAGATGATTATGATATTAGAGGCTATTCGGATTGTGAGAACGGAGCAGAAGTTCGTCTGATGACTTTGTACTACGGAGGTCATAATCCCTATGCAAAAGATTGCCCTGATTATGAATTAGATTCTCCAGATGACACTATTTGGTCATGTCGAAAAAATCCCACTGGCATAGAATCCACACGTTTATTATGGGATTTCTTGAATGATTTTTCAAAAAGTGATTTAGATATTAATGTTTCACTCGCTGAATTATAATCTAATATGAAGTAAAGGATGCCTTGCCGTATACTTACACTATTTGGTTTTCCTCTGACTTTATGAACATTAAAGACCCATACCCCCATCCGATTGCATGACTAGGTGGCAATACAAGGTGGTAGGTACTACCAACAACAAAAAACTCGAAGCAGAATTGAACAAACTAGGACAAGAAGGATGGGAGGTCGTTGCCGGGGGAGTCGGTAGTTGGCCAAATTCACAATTTGTATTGAAGAGGCCTAATTGACCACATTGCGATTCATAGTAACTGTTGTACTGCAATATGGCGTATTCGCTACCCTTCAGTACATATTCAAAGAGAGTTATCTGCTCGATTCAGTACCCATTCAAACATCGATTCAAGACTTGGCTGAAGTGATATTGCATCTTTAGTAAGCGCATATTCGACTGTGGATGGCACGGTTGCATAAGCAGTACGGGTGACCAGTCCATTGTCTTCAAGTTCTCCCAATCGTCTTGTAATTGTTGTAGAAGAAGAGTCAACCCTCTTTTTTATTTCGGAAAAACGCATGGGGGTAGGATCACAATTCATAATGTAGAGAATACTGAGCATTTTCGATTTTGAGAGTAAAATCAGTAGATCATCAACATGGCTTCGGGCCGATTCACACATTGATTCCATGCGCTGTGATTGTGCTTGAGACATAGAAATCCCAAGTATCATTTTGTTATTAAGAGACAGGTTACAACATTGTTACAAAAGAACACCTTTGCCACTTTTTGGTTTACATACAGAAGCCTATAGGCCGGGTTATGATGGCACATCCAAACGGCAAAAAAATGAATATCATCGGTTTCTCAAAGTATGGTAAACCGTCCCAATTGAAGAAAACAAGCGTGGCTTATCCCCATGGTTTTGATGCATTACACAACATCGTGATCAAGGTTCACGCATCGGCCATCAATCCAGTCGACAAAGCTCTGCTCTCAGGCGACTTGAGGATGGTACGACCCGTTGCAGCCTTTCCTCACGTCATTTGCTACGATGTTGCTGGTGTCGTAGAAGAAGCAGATCTTGAAGGTAAATTCTCCGTAGGCCAGCCCGTATTTGCTCGCCTTTTTGGGAATGCAGGTGATGGAAAGAAAACTCCGTGGTACAGGGGTGCAATGGCAGAATATTGCGTTGCAGATACTGCTAATGTGGTAGATAAACCCGACAATCTTACGTTTGAAGAAGCTGCATCAATTCCACTTGTTGGTATGACTGCACTGCAGGTGCTCAAATCATCCGGGCTCAAACAAGGTGGTTCCATCTTCATTTCAGGAGGTGCCGGGGGCGTTGGCACAATGGCTATTCAATTAGCAAAGCACGTGTTCAAGGCTAGTCTGGTTGTCACGACTGCATCCAAGGGTGAGAAAGAAAAATTGTGCAAAAGCCTCGGAGCAGATGTGGTTTTGGATTACAAGAACACCAAGTTCGAAGACGTTTATGGAGGCAGTAAGGCAGAGAAATTTGATGTTTGTTTCGATACAACTGCGGAAAGTCTCGAGATGACCAAGATTATCAAGAAGGGAGGACAAATTGTAACCATTGCAGGAATGCCAACCCTCGATGAAATACGCAGAATAGGCGGTAATGCTTGGATCCTCAAACTATTTATGAAGCGGAAGGAAAAGCGGAAGGAGTTCAGGGCCGCTCAATCTATTAACGCAGACTGGCACTACCTTTTCCTTTCACCAAGTCATAAAGATCTCGTAACGCTTGCAAAACATCTCGAAAGCGGTGCGATTAAACCTGTACTTGACGGTGTTTGGGACTTCCAATCAGAAGACAGTGAGTCTGGTTGGCAGGGGGCATTCAATCGCTCATTTTCTGGTCGAGCAAAAGGGAAATGTGTGATACAAATTATATCTTAAGCATACTCTGTACTAATCGCGATACTCTAAAAACGTAGAAAGAGATAAATATATACAAGATATTATTGATACTTCCAAATTGCGAATCAAAAGTAATCCAGTGAAATACGAACAGAATATATCTAACAAAACAAAAAAGAGATGTAGGCACTATTTTGCATCAGAAATATCTACAAAAATTCGTTGTACTAATTACCAATATAATAGTAATTTTTGTGATGAACACATTTAACAGTTACTCCGTTTAGTAGATTTATCAAAAAGGGCTTCTATATAAGCAACTCAGGATAGGAGTGTTGTGATGAAGAAAGTTAATGCAATGGTATTTACTTTGATGATACTAACAGTTCCTTTAGCAGGATGTACTGGAGATGATGAGCCAGTTGATGTTCTTGGATGTACAAATACAGATGCTAATAACTTCAATGAAAATACTACAGAAGATGATGGAACTTGTGATTATGATTTGGATGATGATGGAGTATTAGATGCAGATGAGATTCTAGGATGTATGGATTCTGATGCTAATAATCACAATCAGGATGCTACTGATGCAGATGATTCTTGTGATTATGATTTGGATGATGATGGAGTATTAGATGCAGATGAGATTCTAGGAT
>CAXAFE010000019.1:0-22831 GCA_963968165.1 uncultured Candidatus Poseidoniales archaeon
TAGTACAATAATTTCAGAAGATGCGAGTTTCACATATGATCCTCACAGCTGGCTTGATCCTGTAGCGTTTGAGGCACAACTCAATATTGTTCTAGAGAAATTAATCTTGAATTTCCCTGATGGAGCTAGTGACTTTACTGCTAATGCTATATCTTATGGGGTACAATTACAGGCCTTGGACGATGATTTTGAGAATGCATTTGGAGTAGAAGGAACCTGTACAGTGGGAGGGCATGATAAAACAATTGTAGCTAATCATAACGCATACTCCTACATGTCTGTCAGATATGATATTGATATTATTACATTGCACGGATTGGACCCAGAAGGAGAACCTTCTCCCCAGGATATAATCAAAGTTACCGAAGCGATTAATGAAAAAGGAATTACAATCCTCTTCGTTGAAGAATATACTAATCAAAACGCGGTAAATAGTATTGTTGAAGATACAGGAGTATCAATAGAATTATTGTACACTATGGAAATGTTCCCAATTGATACTACCGATAACTACATGACTATGATGAATAAGAACCTAAACAACATAATTAATGGAATTGGATGCTAATTAATTAGATTAAACAGACTATGGTAACTGGGAGAGTTAGGCATGCATACAGTCGATATTTTTCCAGTAATCATGGTCTCAGTTATTTTTTTATCCATTATCAGTTATCTGGTAGTAGAAGCTTATTTCGCAAGAAATATCTAATACTGCATTACTATACAATGGAATCTAATAGTCTATCTTGGTTGGAGTTTACATGGATGAGGTATCATTAGGAAAAAATTTTTCGGGACTACCAATTCTTAAAATAGATAATTTAACAGTTTTCCGTTCCAGAAAACTAATCTTAAAAGAAATTAATCTATCTGTTGATAAAGGAGAATTTGTAGGTATAGTAGGTCCAAATGGTAGTGGGAAGTCAACACTTCTCCTTTCTATTCTTGGAGTTCTCAAAATACATAAAGGCAAGATCAAAATTTACGATTCAAATCCTCTTTCAAGAAAACTTCATGGAAAAATAGGCTGGGTATCTCAGGCTGCATCAAACCTACCCAAAGACGTTAGAATCACTGTACGTGAATTAGTCAATTTAGGTACTTTAAATGCTAAAAATATATATTCCTTATCAGATAATACACGTCGGGTAAAAGTAGATAAAGCGATTCAAATGGTTGAGTTACAAGATTTTGAAAATATCGATGTTGCCCGATTATCTGGTGGGCAACGCCAACGTGCTGTAATTGCTCGTGCACTGGCAACTGAAGCCGAATTTATCTTACTTGATGAGCCGTTAGTTGGTATGGATCGTAATGCTAGAAATTCTTTATTGAGATTATTAGATAAACTCTGTCATGATAATGGAAAAACGATTATGATGGTTTCTCATGATTTGACGGCGATTCGTCAAACAGCACATAGGATGATTTTTCTGGAGGAGACAATTAGGTATGATGGTCCTACTGAAGATTTTCCTGAATTGGAAATTCTTGCTAATTTACGTGGGATAAAACAAGTTCATGAGGAAGATCACAATCACTCATATCTCGATAAAGGGAGGGAATAATGATGGGAATTGGCACAGTCATATTCGATATATGCGCCCCTTTAATGGAGTTCATAGCGCCTGCAATGCCAGGAGAATTTTTTCCAATTTTCTTTAATGGTGCTATTCCGGGTTTACAACGGGCTTTACTAGCCTCGATAATGGTAACGATTGTAGCAGGATTCCTTGGAACATTTCTTTTGGTTAGAAACCTTGCCCTGATCGGAGATGGCCTAGCACACATATCCTTCGGAGGTGTAGCAATTGGAATCGTTCTTGGTGCAACAACTCCATTGTGGTATGCATTAATATTCAGTGTTATTGCTGCTATTATGATTTATGAATTACAATCAAGAGAAATACTCACGGGAGATGCATCTATTGCTATTTTTATGACCGGTACATTGGCTTTAGGACTTGTAACACTAAGGGTCTCGGGCAGGGCAATTACAACAGAAATTCACAGTTATCTATTTGGATCTCAATTATTAATCGATGAAGCAAATTTGGATAATATTTCATTTATTTGCATATTTTCTCTAATTATTTTATTCTTTATTCGTAATGGATTACTCGCCATTACAATCGATCCATTGTCTGCTAGGGTGCAAGGCCTACCCGTTAGGGGGATAGGCCTCTTATTCAGCATAATCACCGCCGCGGTAGTTGTAAGTATGGTAAAAATTGTCGGCGCATTACTAGTAACGGCATTACTAGTTACGCCTGCAGCCACTGCTCAATTAATTGGGCGAAGTTTCAGATCATGCTTAGTATGGACGCAAATATTGGGCCTAACCTCAGTTATTATTGGCTTATACCTTTCAGCAGAATACGATGCCGGACCTGGCTCGGGAATCGCACTAGTTGCAGCGACCATCTTTGCCATAACTGCTTCTTCTCAAGCATTAGCAAGAACTTTCGTCCACTCTCGTGATAATCTAAATTAGATACTTGATCGACATGGTAAATAATATGCCATAGGCTAATGTTTAGAAGGTAATGCAACAAAAAAAAGAACTAACTAATAACAAATAATATTATAAATGAATTATTATTGTTAGTTAATATGAACCGTCGTACTCTTCAAACACAACGAAAACCACAGACTAAAAATAGTGTAAAAAGAAGTATAAATAAAAAAATTGTGCAAAAAGCTGACCCATCATGTGAAGATCCTGGCTGTGGCTGCGGAAACTAATCTAACCTTATAAAATAATTTTTTTTCTACTTTTACTAACTATAGAAATGATGGGCTGAGAGTGTTTTGTTACACTCTGAAGTAATCTTTATTTTTCTAAATTATTTAGCACCTCATTTATTTATGAGGGGGGTAGTCAGGATTGATTGTACAATGGTTTGGAGATTGTAATATATGGGAAAAATTAGTTTTTTTTCTAAATTTAAGAAAAATAATATGGAAGAAGATATTAATGAATACGACTATCTGATCGACGCAAACGAAGAATTAAAGCCATTAATAATATCATTTGGAGGAATATCTGGTCAAATCTACCAACCTGTATTTGAATTTAAGAGGTTTTTACAAAATAATGTAAATTGCCATTTCATTTTCATAAAAGATACTAACCAATCTTGGTATCATAATGGCGCGATAGGTCTCGGAGAGAGTATTATTGAATTGAAATTAAATCTATTAAAAATAATTAAAAAAATTAATTATTCAAAAATAATAACTATTGGAGGCTCCATGGGGGGATTTGCAGCATTGTTATTCGGAACTATGATTGATGCTGACGGCATTATATCATTTAGTCCTCAAACATTTATAGATAAAAAGAATAGAAAATTATATGGCGATAATAGATGGTCAAATCAAATACGAAAAGTTCATAATAAATTTGATGAAAAATATTTTGATCTATCACACTTAGATTATAAAAATATACTTGTCTATTTAATATATGGCAAAGGAGATAAATTAGATGAAATACATAGTGAAAGACTTAGTATTAAAAATGCAATAATCTCAAGTCATGATGGAGGTCATAATGTCGTCAAAACTATCAGAGATGATGGTACATTGATAGAAATAATAAATCAATGCATAAAAAATTAATAATCTAAGATATAAAAATTCATTATTAGTTCCAATCTGAGCCCCACAGCGATACTTTACGGCCTTTGTAGTTTATTCCTTTGATTCTATGAATCCGCTCACATTTCATCAAAGCTTTTTCTAATTCATTCGGTCGTGTATCGTGATTATGCACACTTCGCATATATTCAATAATTTCTACAGTTGTACAGGCAGACTCATCAACTCTTTTACGTATCAATCCAACTATTCTACGATATTCCCAAATATCCTTTTTAGCCATCTACAATGCCTCATATATCCAGTAAGACATTGAGTCCCAATCAGCCCCAATTACGGGCCAACCTTGTTCACTCCGTTCTAGAGTATTTGCTTGGACATATGCCCATGGGACTCCATCATTCCAAGAATCTTCTTCATATCCTCCATCTAAATAATGGTGTTGAGTAGAGACTTGATTATCTCCAATAGCTAAAAAATTCTGTTCTTTAATATCAAATATCTGTTCTTGTTCAATTTCTTCTTCAGATTCTAAACAACCGGGCATATAGGATGATTGAATTATTGAAATAATTGTAAATACGTATGCTTTATTGATATCCATCACCACTTATAATTCCTAACACGTATCACTAACTATTATACGGGGGAAAAATACTTATTATTTATTTGGTAATTATTAGATTTATTCATTAGAAAAATATTATTTTTATTTAATAAAACCTCCTGTGAAGATAAGTCCTATCACCAAATAGGACTATTGAATTCAAATATAACCTATTGAGTTTTATTAGATGTTAGGAGCGCCTACACTTACTGGCTCATGCGTTATTGGATATTTCGTCTTAATCAGTGAGGTAGATTGTATGACAAGTTTTGAATCTCTGGGATTATCTAAAAAATTACTTGATGCATTAAAGAAAGAAGGGTATCATGACCCAACACCCGTACAATCACTAACAATTCCATTATTATTGAATGGAAGGGACGTTCTTGGTGTTGCACAGACAGGTACAGGAAAAACTGCAGCCTTTGCACTACCAATTTTGCAAAAACTAACCGGGAAAAAATTGCAAGGGAATCGCCATATAAGGGCATTAATATTATCGCCAACTAGGGAACTAGCCGCACAGATTGATGAACGTTTTTCTGTTTATAGTAAAAATATCGATATTTGGCATGATGTTATTTTTGGAGGAGTGAGTCAGAAACCGCAAGTTAAATCTCTTAGAAGGGGAATTGACATACTCGTTGCTACGCCTGGAAGGCTATTAGATTTGATACAACAGGGGTACATTGATCTTACAAATTTAGAATTCTTCGTTTTAGATGAAGCAGATAGGATGCTGGATATGGGGTTCATCAGAGATATCAAAAAAATATTGAAAATAATCCCAAAAAAGAGGCAAAATTTACTTTTTAGTGCAACTATGCCTTCTTCGATTGCAAATTTAGCTAATTCATTTCTCAAGAATGCAGAGATGGTTGATCTCAGCCCCAAAGAAATAACTGTTGACAGGATAGATCAATCAGTCTTCTTTGTTAAGAAGGAAAATAAGCGTAAATTAATAGTGGATATAATTAAGAAAAATAAAGTAAATAGGGGCATAATTTTTACGCGTACCAAACACGGGGCTAATAGACTGGTGAAGCAACTAGATAAATCCAATATAGATGCTTTGGCAATCCATGGTAATAAAAGCCAAGGGGCCCGTACCAGGGCCCTAGATAGTTTCAAAAAAGGCAATATACCACTTTTAGTTGCAACTGATATTGCCAGTCGAGGAATTGATGTAGAGGGGGTAACCCACGTTTTCAATTTTGATTTACCCAATGAACCAGAGACTTATGTACATAGGATTGGAAGAACTGCTAGGGCCGGACTTAGTGGCGTCGCATATTCATTTTGTGATGATAGTGAAAGTGGATATTTAGTAGGAATTCAAAAACTAATAGGGAATAATATTCCATTTTCAGAAGATAATTTCTATCATTTTGCAGAAGCAATGCCTAAACCAGGTCAAAAACCAGGAAAAATAAAAATAAAAACTAATCAAAATAAGAATTTGAATTCTAATAATAAAAATAATTCAAATCGGAGAAATAATTATAGAAATTATTCTAGAAAAAAGAGTAATAATTAAAAATTTCCTTATAATGAATTATTACGATTGGATTAGCCGATTATTTGCATAAATCGAGCATAAGTCTCTACATTAATTTATAGGAATCCAAATCTCATTTCTCCTATTAAAAGGCAAGGTCGTTGGTTTATCATATCTTGCTACAGTAAAATTCTCAGAGTACTCCAAACCTTGCATTCTAATCTTATTTTGTAGTTTTTTTACTAATTTATCAGTTTTCCTTCTACCTGCTAATCCAGAAAATTGTAATACTGCGACAGTATTTTCTGGATTTATGATTATCTCCACTGATTCATCTATTGGCTTAGGTAAATCACTTATATCGTATTTTGAGGGCATAGTAAATGACATTAGTTGATACTCCTCATTATGTAAAACTTGTACAGGGGCAGTCATTGCAATAGTATAATTTAAACTATTTTTACCAAATATATATGATGCTATTCTTCTAAAACCAATGGAATCACCCTCAATTCCTTTTTTCATAATTTTTGTTACAGCATTAACAGTTTGATAATATCGTCTAATTTCAAATCCATCATAAACATTTAGTAAATCAAAATAAGGTTCCTCTAGATGTTCTGGCATGTTATGTAAATTCTGTGTCAATATTCCTTTTTTTGAGTTTTCTATAAAAGCAGCATATTATCACTAAGAACTTCTTGGAAGAATATATGCAAGTGTCAAAAAAAACGCTCCAAATATTTACAACACTTTCAGGTTCCTTGGTCATATTATCTTACATTTATGGCGTTTCTAAATTAGCAGATCCGGCACAACTTTGGGGAGGAGTTCCTGAATCATGGCAGACTTTTATCATTCCATTCATGTTTATTGCTGCGTTAGGATATGTTATTTACTGGTGGGTGGTACTTTTAATTCTTGAAGTACCAATTATAGCCTCATTAACATGGCCATGGGCGGAGTCCGATGGCAAAGGATTGAATAGATTATTTATTGCTTATGCATTATTCCTAATTCCTTCAGCATTGTGGTTAGAAAGTACTTCCTTCCACATGAAGAATGATTATTCATGGACTCCAGTGTTAGTGATTGGCGTTTTATTTTTAGTATCAGTTGGAAATATATTACTCATATTATTGGCATTTAATGCCTATCAGAATAATATCAAAGGCTCTAAATATATGTTAATTGGTTCTTTAATGATAAGTATCCAATGTATTTTGAACGATTTAATAATTTGGTCTTATAAATTCCCTTGGTCAGCGTAAACTCATTCATCTAAATCTTTATTATAATGTAATCCAATATTCTCTTTGCGTGCAATCGAAGCATTAACTACTAATTGGGCTACTTCGACTAAATTACGCAACTCCAGTATGTCCTGAGTTGGTTTACAAGACTGCCAAACTAACTCTACTTCATTAGAGATGTGCGAAATCATTCTTTTAGCCCTCTTTAGTCTATAATTACTTTTTACAATCCCTACGTCAGACGTCATCATCGACCTCAATGCATCTGAATCAGTCCTCAATGGCGCATGTTCTACTAATACTTGTAAATCATCGGCTCTCCATATTGGCAATTCTCCTATCTTATTTTTATTTTCTATATTTATATTTTCTATTATGTCATTTGCCGCCCTGTCTGCGTAAACTACAGCCTCAAGTAGACTATTGGATGCAAGTCTATTCGAACCATGAAGTCCAGTACATGCAACTTCTCCTATTGCATACAAGCTATCTACAATACTGCCATTACATTTTGCTTGACCCTTTCTATTCACAGAAATACCGCCTACCATGTAATGTGCTGCGGGAGTAACCGGAATTGGATCTACTCCCATAGATATTCCATTCTTTGCCAATTTCTTTGTAATTGTAGGAAATTTATCTATTAATTTTTCTAGATTCAAATGTTCAGTGATTAATAATACATTTTTTTCACCACTTTTCTTCATTTCAAAATCCGTAGCTCTAGCAACTATATCTCTGGTACCTAGACTTCCCAGAGACGAATATTTACCCATATAAGAAAAATTATTTGGATCATTATCGCCATCGACTAATCTTTGCCATTCTTTATATTCAGACCTAGTCATCAACACAGCACCATATCCTCTCAATGCCTCAGTTATCAAAAATGGAGTATTACTGTCTGAGGCTAATGCTGTAGGATGAAATTGAATAAATTCCATATCTCTAATATCCAATCCGCACCTTTTAGCCATCGCAACCCCATCTCCTGTTGCTACACGTGGATTAGTTGTTGATTCATGCAGAATTCCGGCCCCGCCCGTTGCTAGAACTACGCACGTCGCTGAAAGTGTACGCACTCTTCCCGCAGGATCAAGGCACCATATTCCTGTTATTCCCTGATCAGGCCTTCCATACACTTTCTGAATTAGGTCGACAGCCATCCAGTTCTCTAAAATCTCGAAATTGTCACTTGATTCATTATTTGCATCTTCTGTCAAAGCCCTTTCGATCTCTGCCCCCGTCCTATCTTTTGAATGAAAAATTCTTTTTTCTGAGTGCCCCCCTTCTTTATTCATATCATAATTACCTTCTGGACCCATATCAAATTTAACGCCATGATTTACGAGATCCTTTATTCTGAAAGCTGCCTCATTAACCACTGATCGCACGATATCTTCATCGCAAAGGCCTCCTCCACAATCTAGAGTATCTTGTACATGTTTCTCTAATGATTCATCATTTTCAATATCTAAAACTCCTGCGATTCCTCCTTGAGCCCAATTTGTTGATGAAGTTGTTATTTCCTTTTTCGTTATTACTACAACCTTTAATCCTGCCTTTGCACACTTAACAGCCAAGAATAATCCTGCAATCCCTGAACCAACTACTGCAACATCTACAGGTTTCATACCCATCAGTTCTGATGTTGTCATGCAATTGGCTATTATCACTCAATCATGAATCTTTTTATTAAACCGTCTGAACCATTCCTTTGGCTTTTCGTTATTAGTTATATAATCGGCATTAAAATCTTACTTCTTCCTCAACCTTCATAATCCTCGAGGACACGAGCCGATAATTGTCATAAACGATTTTTCGTAAATGATAAAGGTGATGGGATGCATCTCACTAGAATAGAATTAGAAAATTTCAAATCTTTCGGGGGTAAGATAACCATACCTCTCGAAGAGGGATTTACGGCAATAACTGGCCCAAATGGCTCGGGTAAAAGTAATAGTGGAGATGCAATACAGTTCGTCTTAGGCCCAAAATCTACCAGGACTCTTCGCGCGGCAAATGTCACTGAATTAATATTCAACGGAGGAGGTTCAGGTAAAGCCGCTAAACACATGAGCGCTACTCTTGTATTTTCTAATACTCCTGAAGCCGATGGAAGAAGGAGACTAAGAATAGATTCTGAAGAAGTTTCGTTTACTAGAGCGGTCAAAATCAATAGAAAAGGTGATCCAGTTTCTTCATACTCAATCAATCATAATCCATGTACTGCTACAGAAATGCGGCGAATACTTGCTGAAGCAGGCCTCAGAGGTGATGGATACAATATAGTACTACAAGGAGACGTGACAACTCTTGCAACCATGACTCCTCACAAGAGGCGAGGAGTCTTAGAAGAAGTAGCTGGCGTTACTGCATATGATGAAGAAATAAGAAAGGCCAATAATCAAAAAAAGAAAGTTGAGAATAGTATAGAAACAATTGATATATTCGAAGAAGATCAAAAGAATAGGCTCAAAGATCTAGGAAAGGAAAGAGAGCAAGCATTAAAATTCAAAGATCTAAAAGATGAATTAGATAGTTCAAAGATAATTTTACAACAATCACGCTTTAGAAATAAGGTCGATGAATTAAGACTGCTTGGTGATGAAAGAACTAGATATATAGGTGAAAAAGATTTACTTGCATCTGAACTAAGTAAAAATGCAGAGAAAATAAACGATTATGATGAAGAAATGGTCAAAGTTTCCAATAGTCTCAATGAAATGCTTGGAGGAGATGCGAGAGAAATAATTGATCAAATTAGAAAATTTGAGATATTAGTCGAAACAGGGGGAGATAGGATTGGCGATCAACAAAAAAAGATAGAATTCGCAAAAGATGAAATAAAAATCCTTCAAAAAGAATCATCGAAGGCTGAAAAAGCTCGTCTTGATTCCGAAAGTAATCTGAAAATTGCAAAAAGAAAAGTATTGGAGTCTGATGAATCTCTTAAATTAGCCGATAAAAACGAGAAAGAGGCTAGAAAAGCAATTCAATCTGGAGATGAGCATGGGCGAGATTTAAATAGAAAATTAGGGAAGGCTACAGAGGCTGAGAATTTAGCACAAACAGTTTACGCTCAATCTCAATTGGATTATGATAGGGCCGAACAATTATGCCAGTTAGCATCGGATAAACTTGCTGACCTTGAAGCCGAATATGAAAATGCAACACTAGATAGGGACGATCAAGAATTATTGGGAGAAGATTTACAAGGCGAAAATCCAATTTTCGATCGTAGTACATTGGCAGAAGACCTAAGGAGGATTCAAAAACAAGATAAACTTCTCTGCTCGGATAGAGATAGTGCCGAGATTAAATATAGAAATGCAGAAAGGGAACTATCAAAAGCAAGAGCAAGACAAGATGCTAAATCATCTAGAACTGGCTCTGCTTCTACGATTGCTGCATTAACAAAATTAAGACAAAGCGGAGACATAAATGGGATACTCGGGACTTTAGGTGAATTAACATCTCCTAAAGATACAAAACATGAAAATGCTCTAGCCTTATCACTAGGTAATGGACTTAGAAGTATCGTCGTCAAAGATGACGACGTAGCTTCAAAGTGCATATCATGGCTTAGAAAGAATGGAGGAGGAAGGGCAACTTTCTTACCGTTAAATAAATTAATTACAAATCGTCCTCAAGGAAGAACATTAATAGTTGCTAGAAATCAAGGAATTGTCGGCTTTGTTCATGATTTATTGGATTATGATGCCGAAATAGAAACTGCCGTCAAATATGCTGGACGTAATACATTGATTGTAGAAAGTATGAATATAGCACGTCAGAATATGGGAGGAGTAAGGATGGTGACATTAGATGGAGCCATAATAGAAAGTTCTGGGGCCATGACTGGCGGTTCCGATATTAGGAGAGATGCACCTTCATTTGGAGGCAGTGGAAATATAAATAATCTTGAAAAATATGAATCTGCAGTCGATTCTGCAAGTATTATATACGCAACGGTTGAAGCAGCACTAAAAGAATTGAGAATCAACGAACAAGAGTTAAGATCTAGAATCCATGGACTAGATGATAGCGATCACTCGGTGAAAGTTCGTAATTGGAAAGCAGATTTAGAAAGAGCAGAAAAATTAGTTAAAGAAATTAGTAATAAAGTTATCAAATCTCGTAAAGAATATGAGAAATTAGAAATTAAGATGAATAAACATTTTAATAATTGCACAATAAATAAGGATTCCTTAGAAGAATTTAGCCAGAGTAGAATTATTGCCGCAGAAGAACTACAAAACCATACTCCCGATCATTTATCTGAAATATTGAGGAGTGCAGAATTAACACGTACTGAGGCAGAAAGAACTAGATTAAACTCTGATGCGGCAATAATGACCGGTAACCAAACTCTAAATATTTTGGAAAAAAGAGTAAAGGAAATTGTGAGGCAATTGGAAACTCAAGAAGAGATAATTTCCAAAGCATTTAGTGAAATAAAGAATCTGGAAAAATCAATCAATGATGCAGAAATAGAACTTATTGAGTTAAAGAAACAATCCTCACAATTCGATGAAGAACAGCAGATACTCAATGAGCGTAGAGATGTCATCATGGAAGAAAGGGCAAGTTTGAGGGCTTATGTTACAAAGTTATCTAATGATAGACAAACACTGTCCTCCAGAGTAACAGAATTAAATTCTACAATACAACAAAAGGGAATAAATGTAAATGAAATAGCAAATGAACTTAAAAATTCAGATATTCCTCTACCAAATGGTGAAATTTTACTTCCAATTGTTGCTGAGGCGGAGAAAAGTGTGCAGGGACTTGAACGCCGCCTCAGTAATTTAGGAGATGTTAATATGCTAGCAATAGAGCAATATGATGTAGCACTGGAAAGAATATCTGACCTTATATCGGATGGTAAGTTATTAAGAGAAAGAAAGCATCAATTAATATCCATAGCAGATCAATTGGAACAAGAGCGAAAGACTAGATTACTGACCGTATTCACTCATGTAAATAATAATTTTAGCCGAGTTTATGAGATTTTACAACCTTCTGGGCAAGGTGCTCTCAAATTAGAAAACATGACTAATCCGTTCGAAGGCGGTCTTGAAATGGCTTGTGTACCGCCAGGAAAAAGTCGTAATACTAGAAGAACAGCACTTTCTGGTGGTGAAAAGTCTATGGCAGCATTAGCATTGATATTCGCAATTCAGGATTATGAACCTTCACCGTTCTATTATTTTGATGAGGTTGATCAGAATTTAGATCCATTTAATTCTGAAAGAATCGCCACCCTCTGTAGAATGAGGAGTCAAAGAGCTCAATTCATCATGGTAACTCTGAGAAAGGTAAGCCTAATTCTCGCAGACCATCACATTGGCATAACACACGCAGGTGATGGTTGTAGCCGCAGAATAACGGATTTCGATAGAGCATCCGCTTTGGAATTAGGTGAAGAAATGGAGGCCGAAGAATTAGCTCGTAGCGCTTCAGAAGCAGAAAAGAATGCTATGCCAGAATTACCCAAAGCAGAGAATATGCCGAGATCCCCCGAGCCATTAATGAATTTGAAAAGTCTTGGAGGACTATCGGAAAGGGCCAACATTAAATCTGAAGAATTAAATCAAGAACCAAGCTTAGATTCCTTAAGAGAAAGGACAGAAGATTGGACAGAAGAAATTGAAGCCAGAGAGATAAAGTATTCTTCAGAAAAAATATCACAAGAAGATGTTGTTATTGAAGTCGAAACTGAGGAGGTTTAATTTTGTCAGTATTTGGAAATGATATGAGAGAAGATATCGTTGTTAGATTGCTCGGCGGCGACACAGATATCGAGACTAGTGTTTATTTAGATCGATTATTGGAATTATCTTCCTTAGAAGAAGCAGAACATCAATTTTTACTAGATCCATTTGACAGATCGGTCGCTCTCGTTTTCCAATTATTCAATTCATCAGAACTTGATCCCTGGGACGTTGATCTCTCAAGTTTCTTAGAAATGTTTAACAAAAGAATAGAAAATACTGAGAATATAGATTTACCTACTTGCGGCAAACTCGTAAGGATGGCATGGTCGATATTAAGGGGCCAAGCAGCATCATTAATTGAACGACAGGAAAAATCATTCAACTATCAAGAAGAGGAAATTTGGGACTTTGAAGGGGGCTGGGAATCAGATTTAGATGATGAAGATTATATATTCACTGGAAGCATTCTTTCTGGTGCTGCAGATGTAGCTCTTCCTTCTATGTTTGAAGGAAGAATTCACAGAGATCAAAGCCGACCTGTGACATTGGGAGAATTATTGATGGGACTGCAATCTGCAGGTAGATTAGCAGAAGAACAACGAATTAGAGAAACTATTGCTAAAGAACGAAGAGAAGCCAACGAAAAAGCAAGAGCTAGATTTAGTGGAAGCTTACATGTAGAAAATTTAGAACAAGATCTCCAGAGAACATGGTATGCATTAAAAAATAATGCAAATAAGTCATCTGGATTAGTTGAATTAAAAGATATTGTCCGATCACTAAATCAGAAATCGATAAAATCTGGAATGACATCTGGAGAAGCCAAAGCAGAAGCTCAAGTGACAGCTCTCGTAGCCTCGCTTTTCCTAACAAATAGGGGGTATATAGATTTAAATCAGGAAGAAGGACGTGATGGTAAGATAATTCTTAGAAATCTGTGGGAGGAAGAGGATAACTTCAATACACTAACAGAATATCTTTATCCGAAATCAAAATTACAAGGTGTGGAAAATGTCTGAACCAGAATTAACTACTATTTTGGAAGCAATAGTTTTCGGTGCGGGGCGCTCAATGTCTACCTCCGAGCTGTCAGAATTAGTCGGTAGAAAAAATGATGAAGTCGAAAACTCACTAATTATGCTTAAAAATACAATCAAAAGAAGAAAAGACTCTGCGCTTCAATTAACTAATGTTTCAGGACGTTGGATCCTTGAAGTAAGGTCTGGACTATCTCCATACCTGCCGGAATCTTTCAAAGCAGATATCCCTCAAAGGCTATTGCCAGCTGCTGCTTTAATTGCATATCACCAACCAATGAGTCAATCACAATTAGTAGATATGTTGGGCCAACGTGCTTATGATCATGTTAGAGACTTATCCCAAAGAGGACTAATTGATAGACGAAGAGATGGCTTAACAAGGAGATTAACCACTACTCGTAGATTTGCTGAGTATTTCGGCTGTCCTGAAGTTGAGTTTCGTAAAGTTAGATTATGGTTCAGAGAGGAGGCAAAAAAAATGGGCCTTACTAGTGCACAATTAGCGGCCTCCCTCGCACCAGACGAACAAATGACTATTTCAGAATTTTCAGATAATATTTCAATAAAAGAAGCCTAATTCTAGTTTAGTCTTATTATTCTGATCTAAGTTGTCCTAATGCTTCAATCACGACTGCTTGAGTGATTCTTACTCCGCTCTCTCTAAGTCTTTTTGCAACAATGTCAACTTCATTACCTTGAGCGCCAGCGGTTACCGCCATATTTCTCACATGTAGTTTCATATGCCCTGCTTGTATGCCAACTGTCGCTAATGCCCTTAATGCACCTAGATTTTGAGCCAATCCTGATGCAGCCATAACTTTGGCTAGATCGTTTGCAGACTCCACTCCAATTAATGCTACATTGGCCTGTGCAGCGGGATGAACTCTCACTGCTCCTCCTACTAGTCCAACTGCCATAGGCAACTCAATTGAGCCAATTAGATTTCCATGATTATCTTTTTCCCAGTGGGTCAAAGAGCCATATTTATCACCCTTATATGCAGCATAACTATGTGCACCAGATTCTATAGCCCTCCAATCTTGCCCACAGGCAAGTGCAACAGATGAAATAGCATTCATAATTCCTTTATTATGAGTAGTCGCTCTAAAGGGATCAGCTTTAGCAAAATGATAAGCTTGAATTACGCCATCTATTATTTCAGCACCTCGGACGGGATCATCACTGGATTCAGACATTTCTTCGGGCGAGAATTTTGCACTCACTCTGGCTAGTCTATGGACTGCTAGATTACTAATAATTCTCAGAATTACTGTACCATTTGATAGTGATTCTATAATTGGAGCAATGGTTTCGGCCATTGTATTGACTGCATTCGCTCCCATGGCATCTCTACAATCTACTAAAATATGCACTATCACCATAGGGCCGGAATCCGTGTCAATTATTCTAACTTCTATATCTTTACATCCTCCTCCGAATTTTACCAATATGGGATCTACGTTATTACATCTTTCAATCAAGTCATTTTTAGATGCCAATATTTCAGATTTGGCAAATGCGGGGTTTTCACAGCCAACTATCTGAATCTGTCCTATCATTACTGGTTCATCATTATTCGATATAAATCCTCCATTATTAATACATCTTTTCGCCATATTACTTGCAGCTGCTACTACACTGGGTTCTTCAAGGACAAATGGAATTAGATAATGTTCACCATCAATTATGAAGTTAGTAGCTACTCCTATTGGCAAAGAATATGTTCCTATGACATTCTCAATCATACGGTCAGCACTTTCTTCATCTAATTCACCATTATCTGACCAAGCTTTCAAATGTTCTTCTTTCAAATTAGCTATTTCTGCTAACATTTCTCTTCTTTCAGATACGGGTAGTTTGTAAAACCCTCCTAAACGACTGTTCTCTACTGGCATGCCTATCCCTATGTCCTGATGCAACATGCTTCTAATATTTCCGAATTTTTTTCATTATTCAAAAATAAAATATTCTCTATTTTACCGTTAACGCTTTTTTTAAGCGTTAATAACACGTTAACAACACGTTAATAATACGTTAATTAATTATATATAAAAACGGGCAACTACAATACATTTTGATAAAATCAGGCGTTGGTTTTTTAAAAATAGGCTAGAATTATGCGTTAAGCTAACGTTAACACCCGTCAATATTATATGCTAACATGCTAACTGACCGTTTATGGTATTGGAGCAACTCTCTTCCCTTTCTATACCAGCACTACGGGGAAATCCATTTGACTCTCGTCCAATAGAAGGAAACAGAGTTCCAGAGATCGTAGGTAGGGATGAACTACTTTCTTCGATTAGGGAATTGATATTATCCGGTTCACCTAGAATGATTTTATTATCTGGAGAAAGAGGTTCTGGAAGAACTTCTTTCATCAATGCCCTTTGCTCATTTACTTCGAACAATATGGTATGTCAATATTGGCCAGAAGAAAATCAATTATTATCGGTCATACATGAAATATCGATTTCATTTGATGGGTTTGAAACTTCAGAATCTATTCATAAGATTTCCGATGGATTAGTAAAAAACTTAGAATCACGAAATGGTCCTTTACCAATTATTGCATTAGATTATCCATCTAATGTCGAGATGAAAGATTTCATTCCTAGAATAACTCCAATACTTCAAAGACTTAGGGCCTTAGTGATAATCGCTCTAACGCCCTCACAACTTAATTCGTTGGACGATGACAGCATAAATCTGTTTTCCCCTCCGCTCTATTTGAATCCATTGTGTATTTTAGATATACAAAAATTAGTCGATAAGAGAATCAGAAAGATGGCTAGAGAGAGGTGGCTTATAAATAACAAAATTCTATCATTAATTCATGAAAAAACTGGTGGAAATCCTCGTTCTATCATTAAAATATTACAGAATCTAGTTGACGAACATAGGGGCATAGGTTCTTATGGTACTTTAGATAGTTTACAAGCGCATTCAGTGGTAGAAATACCAAATATTGAAATCGTGAATCAGGAAATACCAAAAAAATCCGAAAAAACTGATATTGTTGAAACATCTGCAAATACTTCTATTCAAGGAAAACCAAAAATAAATGATACCACGTCTTATCAGAAAAGTATCTTTGATGAAAAATTTAATCTTTTAGATACCCCTACATTAGAAGAACATAATTCAGAGATAATAGAAACTCCGAAGCCTAGAAATGATGACTTTACTACAATTAATTGGGATAATGAATCTAAATTGACTACTTTTGATTCTTTAGGTAATGATGATTTAGAGATTAATAGTATTATTGTAGATAAAATAGAAATTCCTAATAAGGAAATTATGGATGATACTTCTAATTCTCTCTCTCTACAAAATAATAAGTCAACAAAAGAAACTAATTTTTCAAACTTTGGCGGAATTATAGGTAGGTCAAGAAAAACTACAAATTACATGGAGAATACTGTGAATGATGATGACAAAACAGTATATATTGATGCAAGTACTAAAGCTGATATTTTTGAACCTCATATCGACGATAGATCAAATTCATTTTCAAATAAGAAATCTATTATTTCCGACGTTTTAGAAGATATAAATGAAGAAATTGTCGATAGAACTGATGGCGAATTGTGGACCGTTGATCCAAATGAGTACGGAACCCTTCCTTCTGAGCCAATTTACGAAGAACCAATTTACGAAGAACCAATTTACGAAGAACCAATTTACGAAGAACTAAAAATAAAACATATTCGAACTCCAATAAAGATTCCCGTAGGACCAAAATGGGATATAGATAACCCTTTTGATATGAACTTTGCATCAGAACTTTCTGATGCTGAAAGTATTATAATTTCTAAAGCAAAAGTACGAGAAATATCTCCTTCTGATAATGAATTGCAAGCATTATTGCAAGTCGGGCGCCCAAGACTTTCTCAACTTTATAATGGATTAAATAAAGCTGGAATACTCTCCGTTAGGAAAAAAGGCAGATCCAGATTATTCAAATTAACCGATTCTGCTGTAAAATATTTCTAGGATGTTTTTTATGATAAAAGATAATATTTCAATCGCTCGAGTAGAGAAATACCTCAAATTAACAGCTAAAGCTAGGAAAAAAGCAACCCCGATCACCGATAATAAAAAAGATAATGCACGATTAAAATCAATGTTAAGGATGTGCGATGACTATTATTCTGATGCCCAACATTTTCTCAAAAATGGCAATTTAGTAGATGCTTTCGCAGCAATTAATTATGCCCATGCATGGGTCGATGCTGCCGTAAGAATAGGTTTTTTGAACGGACATGATGATGATGCCTTATTCACCCTTCCGTAAACCAATCAATTTCAATATTTTTTTGGATGTAACTTCGATATAAGAACCTCCTGAGTTAATTAATCGTTCTTTCAATTCTTTATCAACAGTAAGAACTGGCCAAGAATTTTTTAATGAAAGATTAATTAAAATGTCATCTGTATGCTTAATCCCTATTACATTTGGAACTGACATACTCTTTAAATCTAATAAATCTAACAGTAATCCTTTTTTATTTTTTGAAATGCTATTTAATTCTTCTTTCACTCTATCTATAAGAATTAATTCAAATTCTCCAACAACGCCTATCAGGGCTGAATCAATATTTAATTTAGCATCCATTAATGCTATCCATCCGCACGCGTCCACCAAGACGCCTACCATCTTCTATCACCCAGTTATGGAACCGTGACCAATTAATCGCCACCTTGTCCCTATCCTTCTGGATAGGGTAATTCTACTACCCTCTTTTGCACAAATAGGTAATCTTAGAGTTATTGTTGCCTTTTTACCTTTTATCGAAGATACCGTTCCTACTGATGTAGTAGTGGCAGAATTAATCATTAACATCTCATTTGGCTGAAGTGGCCTTACTTTACTACTCCCCTCTTCTCCTCCAGATACCATGGACTTTAATAATTCCAAATCAACCTTTAACTCGGTCCATATTGGCGGCAACTCTCCAAATTTTGCCATAACTTGCCCTGATAATTCATCAGCCTTTGTAGAGACGGGGTCCATTGGTGTAGCAATCCCGCACAATCCTCCGGCGTGAATAGTTTGTAAATCTAAACCTCCTCCTTTTGCACTTTCTATTATTGTCTCTAATGGTTCCCACTTCACCTTGCTACCTTCCTTTATTCTCCGCCCCGGCGCAATAAGTATCTTGTCTCCTACGCTAAATGATCCCTCTACTACACTTCCACCAATTATGCCGCCTTTGAGTTTTGAGGGCCTAGTTCCTGGCCTATTGATATCAAATGATCGTGCAACGTACATTAGTGCATTCTCATCATTTGATCTATTTGGAGTTGGAATAGTTTCTTGAATTGCATTTATTAGCATATCGAGATTAACGTCATGATGGGCGGAAACTGGAATTATTGGTGCCTTTTCTGCAATAGTGCCCTCTACAAATCTTTTTATTTCATTGTGGGATTCAATTGCCCTTTCTCTAGTCACAATATCTATTTTATTTTGAACAATTACAATATTATTAATTCCAGCAATCTCAAGAGCTGCAAGGTGTTCTCTAGTTTGTGGCTGAGGACATTCTTCAGTAGCAGATACTAGCAGTAATGCACCATCCATAATTGAAGCACCTGATATCATCACGGCCATTAGAGTTTCATGACCAGGTGCATCAACAAAAGAAACAGATCTCAAAAGTTCTGTTTGTTGATCGGGCTTCCCCTCAGGATGCTTACCTTTAGCATAATATTCTCCGCTCTCTGTACAGAAAAATGTGGTATCGGCGTATCCTAATTTAATACTTATGCCACGCTTCATTTCTTCAGAATGAGTATCAGTCCAAGTTCCTGATAAGGCCTTTGTTAGAGTGGTTTTTCCATGATCAACGTGACCAACCATGCCAATATTTATTTCTGGTTGCTTTGGATGTGATTTTGCCAGATTAAACCACTCCTACAGTTTCACTCCTCATTATTGTTTTCTTCTAATCCGAATATGGTACCTAAATTTCTTTTACCTACTTCAATTACTTTAAGATTAATTTGACGCGTATCTGGGCTTATGACATTACCACGAAGATTTCTTCTCCTTCTTAGTCCATCATGTTTATACCGATACACTTTACCATTTTTTTTAACATACTTTTTACCTTTGTAACCAACACTCGCAGTAATCAAAATAGATTTAACAGCACCACCATCTAAATCAGATCTCATGGGCCTTCCTGTTGTGTCAGATCCACCAGTAATCTGTAATTTGTAGCCTGTCAAATTTTGGTCTCCTTCTCCCAGAAAATTTCCATCTACAGAGTCTCCAATCTTTTTCCCCAAGAAATGATTATAATTCGATCCTGTGATGTCCATGGAAAAAGCCCTACCTTTTTCAGAGGGATTGGTATCATTAATTACAGCCTTGAATGATTGCTCGCCTGCCATATTATTCCTCTAACGAGCCCTGCGACATAAGGTTCCTATAAGAGCGGTTCGGAAGTACTAAAGAATTTATAATCATCTTAACAATGTTTTTTCTAGTCTATTTCCTAATTCTGCAGGAGAAGAATTTGTCATAGTTATATGCTGAGTTCTCCCTCTTCCAGAGCTTGAATTAGCCGTTTTTGTTTCAATCAACCCCTCAAGTTCTAAATATTTTAAATGTTTCCAAAATGTAGTATGCCCTTTAGGTTTTAATACATATTCTTCACACACTAATAAATACAATTTTTTTGCATCCCCGCTCGAAATCATGTCACTCTTTTTCAATCTTCTACAAATACCGAGAAGTATCAATTTCTGATGCTCAGAAATATCATCAATCTGACTAGGTTCAACTGATGATTTCCTAAATTGGCTGGGCTCAATGTCTTCAATAAAAACCTCATCTCTACCTATTATTTCTGCCCTCCTAATTCCTCCTTCAAGTAGTTCAATACACATTCGCGCGTCGCCACTTATGGAGGAATATCTTCCTATCTTAGCCAAAACATCTACGCCAACCGATCCGCTTCTACATGCTAAAATTGCCCTTTGCTCGGCAATTTCTATGAGCTGTCCTTCGCTGTAAGGATTCAACTTCAATACATTTGTCATCCCTAATCTTGAAATTATGGCATCTTCAAATCTATTCATTAAATTTTGTTCCTGGCTAACAAGAATCAAAGACAAAAAGCCCTTTTCATTTTTTCCTTCATCGATTCTTAGAAATCTATAAATCAAATCTGAACTATCCTTTCTGATTAGAACATCAACTTCATCTAAAATTAAAATTAGATGAATTCCATATGATTGCAGATATCTCCTAATAGTTTGAATTATTTCCCCTGCGCTAAATCCTCTCTCAGGATGACCTGGATCTAAAGATATGGCTATTTGATGTAAAACCTGAGAAGTTTTTGAGTAATTTCTACAGTTTATATGAACTGTCTTTATAGCCCGTTTACCTTCTAATAGTTTAGTTAAATCTCCACTAAACATTTTTGCTAAAACAGTCTTTCCTGAACCAACCGGTCCAATTATTACGGCCCGGGAACTAACGTTATGATTTTCCATCCCGATATACATAGATGCGATTTCCCTCAATTCGTTATCTCTTCCAACTAAGCGTGGCGGACTCCAATCATAAGATAATGGCTCTTTAGTTATCAGGATTTTTCCTGCCCCAATCCGGTCCAAATAATCTGTCATTGTGGTAGTGTGTTCGAACTTGTTATTAGTCCTATGTAGACATTGCTAAGAAATTTTTTTTTTTCGGTGTTTTCATAGACTACACAGTGTTGCGGTGTATAGGTGACGTGAGGTGGCAAGCATATTTTCTGAGCCAAAATCATTCACTGTCGTATTTTCGACTGTAATTGCAATTTTAGAATTAATTAATGTTTTAGGTTTCATGGATAATTTAATTTTAATAATAAATAGCTACGATATATTACCAGAGATTTCCGTTATTGAGGGAAAAGAAAAATTAGTTTTCATACCCTCTTCAATGGAAATAGCAGATACAATTTTTGCAAACCCCCCTCATAGTATGTGGGGGGAACTCGGATTGGCAAGGCAAGATTATCTTATTATCGCTTTCTTAGCGACAACTTTGCTTAGGCTCTGGATAAATAATCCTGCTAGAAAACTTAGGATAGAAAATTATAGGAAAAAAACTAAAATGATATCATTAAAATCTAAGTCTTGGCTCTTTTTATCATTCTTTTCAATAGTATTTTACTTAATTTTTATTGCTAACAAATTTGGGAGAATAGCTAAAATCTACGAGGGTACAGGTTTCAAAGAATTTCCCGAAGGTGCAAGGCTCAATTTATTCGGGGACCCTAGATGGGTCGAACCCCTTCCTAATCTAGGCTTATTTGATTTAATTTCATCAATATTATTTTTGGGATTAATAATTTTATGTCTAAAAAGAGCAATAAAAATAAGATTACCCAAGAAAACAAAGTCCGATAAATTAACGATTATCGAAAAAGTCTGGAGAGATACCGACGAAGCAATATCAATAGGTTATTCGAGGCCTAAAAAATCCCTTCCGATGGTTAATGATGCATTTTCAGATTTGATTGATTTACTTTCTGCCTCAGCCGCAATGAATATAGCAGCTACTGCTTTGGAAGACGGGGATGTAAAAACTTCTTTTGATAGATGGGGCGCATTAACGTCCCCCGATGGTAAAGATTCAGAAAAATGGAGGGGATTATCTGACTCTTTATCGGATATTGGTAACTTTGAAGATGGTGCTGAAGAAGAATAAAGTATATCGGCGCATTAATAATCATGCCTCCAACAGAAACTCTCGGAGTTGTGTATAGATGGCCAGCAAACTAACTCGTGAAGAAACATCAGAAATACTCGAAAAAGTATATATCAATAATTTTGAAGATCCCGAGAAATCAAAGAAAATATCCAATATTCCTAAATTATTGGATAAATTCGAAGGTAAATATGAAAAAATGATTGAGGCACTTCATAAGAAATATCCCAATGTTTCAAAGCCTGAAGATGATTCTTTTTCCGAATATAAGCCAGTCGAAAAAGGAGTAGCAAAAAAAGATATACCAATTTTTCCAGTCTCTGAGGCTGATGAATTAGAAGAAGAGGCTGATGAATTAGAAGAAGAGGCTGATGAATTAGAAGAAGAG
>CAXAFE010000020.1:0-22078 GCA_963968165.1 uncultured Candidatus Poseidoniales archaeon
CAAGATACGAGGAAATCGTAATTTCCAGATTATATCTGACTGTAAATCACTAGGATCATCAATACCAAAAAGAATCTTAGCAGTTGTCCACATATCAAGACTCGAAGAAGAACCTTGGCCCAAAGCATAAATCGCTAACAAAAAGGTTGTAATCGACAGTAATATTACCATTATTAACTGATGCTTACCTTTTTCGATATGCTGGACTGAGAGTGGATCCATAATTATCATCCGCCGAAAGAGGTACAAACAAACTTTCCAATTCTTTCAATATTATGGTGATCAATGAAGTAATCATCAAGATATTGATCAGCATTAATATCCGAAAATAAATCTGGATGTAATAATTTCGCTAGAGTTGGTAAACCGTGGATCATCATTGGACCGGCAAATTCACCAGACATAATCGCCATCCGATTATTTTGAATTGCTGTAATACTATCAAAACCGGGCCTATCTGCAATGAATTGCATGTGAGTCTGGCATTTGTCTTCATTATCGTAATTGTTAAATCCAATATCAAAAGTTATTCCATCAAACATAATAACATCTGGATTTTCATCCATTATTGCTTCCATATCGACATGAGTTGTATGTCCAGGTAGGTCAGCAAAGACGTTTCTGCCTCCTGCCTTCTCAATCATATCAGTCCATTGTGAGGTGCCAGTCAAAACAACAGGATCACGTGTAAGGGATGCATGATGTTCCATCACGATCTGTGGCCTTAGTGATTCATTCATACCGAGTATACGTTCTGATACCATATTTTCAATCTCATCGAATTCCGAAAACAAATCTGAGGCTTCTTGCTGCTTTCCAAATAGATTTGCAATAACGTTAATCTCATCTCTCAATACATCATACTTGTAAAAATCTAAAGCTACTACCTTGATTCCAACAGGATCTAGTTTTTCTCTAATTGCATTGGTATCCACCATTCCGTTAGTAGCGAAAACAATATAAATTTCAGGCCTACTGTCGAGTAATGATTCAAAGTCTATCTCAGAATGTGCGGACTGTTGGACCAATGGGGTATTGATAAATTCAGGCCATAATGATTCATCATCAAAATCTCCGGAGATACCAACTACTCTCTCTAAATCAACCTCAAGCATTCGCATTACACTAGCAGCATAGGTATTGGTAATAGCAACCCTAGACGGTGTTTCGTCAAAGTGATGCTCGATACCGTTAGAATCGGTGACAATGATATTCCCATTATTTGTTGATGATATTGAATCCTGAATTGATGCCTGATAAACACCCAAAGAGCATACTAAGACAAGGACTACCTGGAATATTGCTAATTTAGAAACTGACATTATTACACCTACTTATTCTCTTCTCTACTTCTATTCTGACGGAAAATAACATTAGTAGCAACCAAAACTATTAGCATAAATGCAATAATTAATACTCCGCTGGAGAATGATGATTCTTCATCTTCTAGTACTACAACAAATACCGAGTCTGAATAATCAGATACCTTACCATTAATCATACCGTTTATCCTAATTCGGTTCTGACCGACACTCAATCCATCTAAAGTGACTTGATTTTCAGATCCGTTGTACATCTCCTGAATATTTCCTTCTTCATCTTGTACAATAATTCCGTACCACTCAGAACTTTCAACATGAGACCAATTTAGAGTCACAGAATCTCCTTCATTTATTATATCTGAATTAATTGAAAGAACTATTTTTGGAGGAATATAATCTACTTGCAGTTCCAAAGTATCACCTTCAATGTAATATCCTTCCATCATCCCTCTAAGCAGATAAGTGTAAACTGCATCATTATTATTTTCGATTAAGAATGTAGTCATATTTCCCTGATAAATTATCTCATTATTTTGTAGAAGTTGATACTCTTTAGCACCGGGATAATTAGCCCAACTTATTTCGTAATCCTTGGAATTAATCTCTCCTTCCTCTGTGATAAATTGTGGAGTTGTTGGTACTTCATAGGATGTTAATTCATAATCAACTTTATCTGAATGAGATCCAGATAAACGATCAATTATTTTCACCCAATTCCTGACCGTTTCGTTATACCATAATTCCCACGAGACCATACTATCGCTGTTATCTGTAATCCTGATATATCTGGTAGAAAACACTCCAGCAGAAGTAGTAATCATGACATCATCTTCTATTGAAATCATGTTGTATGTATCATCGTAACCATCAGGATGACCAGGGACTCCAATGACATTTGTTCGGTTAAAGTGCATTGTTAAATTATCTTCATCTTTCAATAAATTACCCTGATTACCAGTATCATCCGTGAAGTTCCACCCCAATGTCCCTTCTGTGAAATATGAAGATGAGATGGGGTCATCTAACCAGTAAGTGTGAAGATTCAGTAAAGTATTAGAATCAACCCATCTGTATGATTTTTCATCCGGTAATTGATATTCACCGGTTAATCTCAACAAAAAAGAATCTCTCTCATGACCAAATGAATCGGTAATCTTTTCTGAACCTATCATAGTCATTGTAACATCTCGAAGAGTTCCACTAGGAGTATATTCTACCCTATAGTCCCAGTTCATTCCAACATTCCAGATACTTTCACTGGATTGTGAGGGGAGAAAAATAATTCTCAAAGAATTCAAATTCTCTGTTGAACCATTGGAATTATTGGCTACTACATTAAAATCAATCATTCCAGGTTCCGACGGTTCGAACATAAAAGTATTTGAAAGACCTCTATAAATCAAATTCTCTTCAACCACTGGTCCGGAATAAACTGAGTAATAATCTGAATATTCAGATCCGGACCATTCTAATTCAATAGACGTCATTGGAAGTGTTTGTACTGGAGTAAGAAAGCTAATATTTCCGGGTGAAATCAACTCAATGTCAATTGTTTGATTAAGCCATCCGGGTCCTGTTGTCATGAAGTCATCTAATGGTTCAGAAATCTGTTGTCCGAATTGCTGGAACGTTAGCGTATAAGAAGAGCCTACATCTAGATTTTGAAGTAGATAAAAACCATCAGAATTAGTCATGTAACTGATATCTCCATTACTAACTAATACATCTGATACTGGATTTCCATCTGAATCTTTAATAAAACCATATTTACTATTCTTTCCGTGATGAAACTGAAAATCATTCAAATCTGGATATTGATTTGATGCCGCTGATCCTCTTTCTAATTTGAAATGGACATATTGAGTCGAATTATCAATATCTCCATATTTAGCCTTTAAAGTAAAATATTGGTTAACATCATAAGGTCCGAATTCAACCCTTCCATCATTAAGCGCCTTGTTTTCGTTGGTCTCTATTAATTCTATCTCAGTCATTGAAGAATCAGAAATAATTCCCCCATTTTCATCGAAAACCTTGGTAGTTATCCAATTCATTCCTTCGTACCAGTCTAAGTTTACATCTTCAGTGAATAACATTTTTCGATAGACAACAGTATGTCCATTATTCATGAAGTATGCACGTATAATATGTTCTCCTGGAGATATTCCTTCAAATGAATAATTTCCTGATTCTGAAATTACAGATTGCATTGGAACAACTTTTACATATGTAGTATCGGCAATTTCTCCTCCTGAGAATACTTGTCCTGAAAGAGTAAATTGGTCTTCATCATTTTCTGCAGTTATAACAGGTAAAGTAATGATTAAAGTTAGAATTATAGATAGAAATTTTTGAGTAAAATGAGAATCTTTTATTTCAAAATATCTTTTCTTCGATATTCTTTTTCTTTTCTGAAATGCCATTGAACTACAATTAGAGTGATTATGGTTATCATAATTTGTGGCCATTTTCGCCGCTCTCTCAGCTAAATATTCTGCATTACCAGTTTCGGTGCCAAAAACAATCATTATTTCATTACTCATAGAAATTCCTCTCCTAACTCCACAGGAGTCTTACATTACTAGCCAAAATAGTACATCATATCAAATTTAGGGTGCCCTAAACTTTAGAAAGTATAGTATAATCAGTTTGTCCGTGCCTATATCTTTCAATTAGATTCAACCAATCATCTTCAGTTATGTCTTCAGGGCGCATAACACCTTGTTCCATGAATTCACATGAAACATAAAGAGGGTATTTTTTGTCATTAAGCTCAGTTGTCCCTTCCCTATGGTTTCGAAGTCTTCCTACTTTGATTGCTGCATCACAACCTCGTTTCCAGTCATCGTTTAATTCAGTATCATAGTAAAGTTTACTCGCCATGATATGTAATATTTAGATTGTCATTTGAACATTTTCGTAGCCCGCCAGCAGACTTTATAAAAACGGCCACAATTATTGATTTTTGTAAAAATAATTGTCATAGTATTAAAGCCACCAAGGAAGAAAACCTTCATCATCTGGTGGCCTAACATTCATCCTCAATAGATTAGATATCTGATGGGCATCATGAGTAGTAACGGGGCAACGCGGTTGTTGTTTAGAGCTGTAATGTAAATCGAAGAGTTGGAAATTGAAGTAAAAGAACATTTTATCGAACATGGCGGTAAGAATTTGACTGTTGTCAGTTGTTTAAATGATAATCCTGATTGGATAAAGGGTCTTTCAAAGCTTGTAAATCGTGCATTTTCCAAATCTTTAGATATACCAATCCTGAACCCTTAGAAAGTAGAACATAGGAATTAAGAATAATATTTATTTTATTAAGTCAGCTGGTTCTACCAACGCTCATTCCAAATCGATGCATCAATGAATAAATCATAAAATGAATCAATCGTGTGCTCAATTGGTTTAGAATAGCCTCCACCCATGAAAATGACCGTCGGAATTCTGCAATCAAGCATCTTCTGAAAAACGTATTGATTTCTTATTTTCATCCCTTCTTTAGTAACATTGAGTTTTCCCAAATGGTCATGCTCGAGTCCGTCAACCCCTGCTTGGAAAAGGACGATATCTGGCTCAAAATCTAGACTTAATTTGACAGCCTCACGAACTTTTTCAAGGTACAAATCATCACCTGATTCTGGCTCGATAGGCAAATCAAAATCACTCACGGATTTTCGGAATGGAAAGTTCGTAGAACAGTGTACTGAAATAGTACGAGTTCGAATATCATTAGCCAGTATTGTTGCTGTTCCATCGCCTTGATGTACATCAAGATCTAGAATTACTACGCGTTTCAATCCTTGATTTTCAAGGGCGTACTTCGCGCTGATGGCGAGATCGTTGAACACACAGTAACCTGAGCCGAAATCTCTGTGAGCATGATGAGTTCCTCCTGCCATATTTCCTGTGATTCCACCGTGCTTTATGGCATGAATTGTTGCTTTAACAGCTCCACCGGTGAGGCGAAGTGTTCGTTCTATCATCTTTGGAGTCCAAGGAGTAAGTCCAATTCTTCTAATCTCTTTTTCATTTAAATTTCCTTTGAGGAATGCATCAACATAATTTTCATCATGAGCAAGTAATAATGATTTTCTTGAGATTGGATCAGGTTTGTGGATTGACATTTTTTTAAATTCCTTTGATTGTTTGAGCATCTTCAGTACCATTTGATAGCGATATTTTGGGAAACGTGCTTCATCATGAATTCCATCTGTGTACAACGGATGATACCACAAATTGAATGAAGGTTTATTCGAAAAATTTTCGAATTGAGTTGAAACCATACACAAAACCTCAAACGAGTTATATTGTACTTGAGAAACTCAATCTTAAATACGTGTCTGCTTAAAAAAGTAGTATAATTCTTTATACTTCTTGGTTAAGGTGACCAAAATTCGTACACTGCAATGTTTGACATGGGAATTGATTGGGCCGTAAAGATTGAATTCGAATAATAATTGAGCATGCTACACTGAATAATCTGTGTTGTTTTACAACAGTTACGATTCTCGACCCTTGTCAATATAAAGGAACAGTATATGATAAATGATGAACGGAAATAGCGAGTATAAAATTGCTGGAGTGATGTCGGCAATTGTACCAATCTCAAGCTTCTCAATTAGTCTACTTTTTAGAATGAATAATATTGATTAACATTTATCCTAATCAAAGTCAAATTCACAAATATTAAGAAAATTAATTCTCAAATATTCTCTTTTTGGCTATTGCAGCTGTAATTATAGATACTAAATAGATGAGTAAAGATGGAGCAGGGAGGAAACCTGTGCTTCCTGAATTGGATATAATTACTGATTCATCAATTAACTCTTCGACCCATTTCGAGGAGTCGATGACTCTTTTTTGATAGTGAATAGACCAAACTCCATTATTTGCCAAAGTAAGATTCTTAATTTCAAGGATAATATTTGATTGATTTGTAGCATTAACTCCGAAATATTCTGAATGCCATAATAAATCACCATTAGAGTCAGAATAGTGTAGCGTGGCATTGGAAGTACTTGCATATCCAAAATTTGATATATCAACATTAATTTGATCATTCGTAATTTCTAAATTATCGACTACTAATCTAGCTCTCCAGTACCAAATATTTTGAATTAAATATCTCATCACATCTAATTCCTCATCTAATCTATCTGAAAGTGCTTCTACAGTTCCCAACAAAAATTGTTCATCATCAGTCTCAAAAGTGAATGTTGGATAGCCCATTATTCCGTAGCCATAGTCACGACTAGTCCCACAATTTGGATAAAGTCCTTGATTGGCATTACGAATAGGTATCTCAGAAATATTGTCATTAACATCATCCCTAATATGGTGATACAATTCCCAATCCGATGGTTGTTCTGGCCATTTCCCCCATGGATAAAGCATTATCCAAACTCCAGTGTGCATTGTAACATAGAGGTCTGCATCAGGTACTACTTCATTCATGTAAATCGAGTTAGCTAGAGTTTCTGATTCACTAAATGCACTATTTCCTGGCTGTGTAGTGGGGCATGTATTCCAATAATGATCATAGTTCCTATTCAAGTCAACTTGATTAGTATTCCATCTTGTATCGAGATCATTACCATCAGCATTTAACATTATGAGGATATGTAACTCAGTAGTTTGTAATATATCAATCACTTCAGGATCACTAATTCCCCACCCTTCGACATAATATTCGGCTGTTAAGAATGCTAATTCGGTACCTAAATGTTCATTTCCATGATGCCCCCCATCAATATAGGCCACATCCTTATCCATGCCATTGGGTTTATTTTCTTGGCTCCAATCTGATATTTGTAGCATCCAAAGTTCTCTTCCAAGCTCCGTCTGTCCGACCGAAAGTAAAATGACGATTTCTGGATAGTCATTCGCCCATTCGTTTAGGTCAAGGCTAAGAGTGGCGTATGTATGATACCAATGTTCTTTGATTATGTCAGGTTGACCGACTTGTGCAGTTGCAATTGGAGAAGCCATATTACAGAGTAAACAGGTCAAAACTACAGATACTAGGAGTCGCCTCATGTTCATCTGATGAGGTTGTTGCCTAGAATGATTTGCATTCATATTAATTATTTGATTAGTCATAATTGACGATTATCTTCAAAGATATAACCAAAATGGTCTATCTCCCACGCGCATATTTCATTTACTTTGTTAAGTGAATTCTCATCATACAACAATGAATAATGCGCCTTAGTTTTACGAGTTCCTGACTTGGTATGAGGCAATTCGATATTGGTTATTCCTAAGTCTTTAAGGCATTTATTCAGTTCAATATCCAAATTTTCAAATTTTATAAATCTATCAACAGCTGGCTTACCATCAATCGTATAAATATGAGAATCGCTCAATAATGCTGCGTTGGATTCTTGAATAAATTCGCTAAATGTCTTACCATCTGGCCATCTTCCCTTACCCGGTCCATTCAAAAGCCAATAATATTCTGAAACTATGCGATCCCAGGGGTTTCTAACAATGCAGAATTTAAAATAATTATCAAAATCATGATTATTTATTCTTTTACGTATTATTTTCGCTGGCGAATGGTTGTAATGTTCTAATAGTTTGAAACCGAATGATTTTCGTAAAATATTTAAAAATTTAAATTTACCTATTTTGTAATTTTGTGGCCCCATATGTCCCAATTTTGATCTCATATCTTCATCAATTTTTTGAATTGGGGTAATTATATCATAGGGCCCGCAATCCTTGGAAAGAATAATTTCTACGCTTGTCCCGGCAGTCTTCCTTGTTTTGATAAAGATGAATTGATGCATGTGAGATACAATCATCATATTAGGGTTAAACGAAACAAATTTAAAACTACTGATAACAAAATTAATCCAGATTTGATTACATGCATAAATTATCAAATCGAATGATAGAGAATCTGTGATGCCCAACTTACCAAAAGTATAATCATGAACCATCCCAATGTTAGTTTTACTAATTTAGATGGTTTTTTAATTGGTTTAAACGGATCTATGCCGGCTTCAATTGCCTCGGCCATAATTGCTAATTCTTCCTCAATAGTTTCTGGGGGCTTCAAGTAAATTCCTCATTAAAAGTAGAAGATTGTATCGGCATAAAGCCCATTGGTACTCTTTTACATTCCCCCAAGGACACTCCCCCTATTCAATCATTTTTGTAGTGGGTTTGAAATTACATGTCGCGTCGACGTTGCATGGGTGAGACTCCTAAAGGTTTTATAATGCCTAAAAATAATGTCAGAGAACCTAGATTATCAGCTTCAGCAGTAATCAGTAGGAAAAAAGGAGGATGTGATGAGATATTATTGGGGCATAGGGTCTCAGAAATGCCTTCTTTTCCAGATTTTTGGGCTTTCCCAGGTGGAGGAATTAGTAAAGTTGATATCAAATTTAGTATTGATAATTCAAATTTCTTAGCCCAAATGGAGGAAGATAGAGTAGCCAGTATTTGTTTATTGCGTGAAATAGCAGAGGAAGTTGGCTTCACTCCTGATAAATTAGGTAATATGATTTCACTAGATAGTGAAATTAGAAGCAATGTCTATGAAGATAAGCATAATTGGTCTGAGAGCATCAGGAAGCGTGAAATAATAATTTCTAAATTTGATGCAAAGGTCATAACAGAAAGAGTTACACCTCCATTTGCTCCAATTAGATTCAAAAATAAATTCTTCCATGTAAGACTTGGAGATGATTTAATTGAGCCTACTTTTCCTCCTGGCATATCTGAGTTTGATGAGTTTAGATGGTGGGAACCAAATGAACTACTTAATTCATGGAAAAATAATGAAGTTAGGTTACCACCTCCAATTGTAACGCTTATTCGAGACTTGGTATTCGAAATTGAGAAGTCCGGTAATTTGGCAGATGCTTGTGAGGAATTATCAAGAAAAAGACCTTCTGGATATCATAGAATAGAGTTTGCTCCATATATCGAGTGTATGCCAATTAGAACTGAAACGTTACCTCCTGCAACGCATACGAATTGTTACATTATTGGGGAAGTGGGGGGAGAAAGAGTAATTGTTGACCCTGCATCAAAATGTGAGGAGTCAATTATTAGTTTAGCAAGTAAAATCAAAGAAGTTCAGTTATCCGGTTCAAAGATTGTTGGTACAATTTTTACACATCGGCATCCGGACCATATTGGAGATTTGAATAAAATATCAAAAATATATGATGCCCCGATTTGGGCTACTTCGGAAACTCATGAACAAATCCCTGATGTAAAAGAAAGAATCATATTGAGAGAAGGAAGTGAGTTTGTATTAAATGGCCCTTCTGGCCAAACTTCGTGGCAGATAATAGAGACGTTTGGTCACTGTCCAGGACACATATGTATAATCGGCGAGTCTGGAATAATTAGCGGAGATAATTGTGTTGGAGTAGGTAGTATTTTAGTACCATCAGGAGAGGGACATATGGGGAAATATATTCAAGGTCTAAAAAGATTGAAAGGATTTAATCCCAAGATGTTATTTCCGGGCCATGGGCCGTTGATAGCAAATCCGGAAAAACTATTAAACAAATATATATTACACAGAGAAAATAGACATGAGGGAGTTTTTAGGGCCATAAAAGATGGTTTTAACACCTTAAGAGAAATAACTAAATTTGTATACATGGATGATATTGGCATAAATTATGCCTTGGCAGAGGATCAGGTTTTGGCCCATGTAAAACAATTGATAAAGGAAAATAAAATAATACAAAAAGATAGGCACTATTATTCGTATTAGTATGACGCGAATGTTGTGATAGAGGAATGGCGGGTCGTTCCCGAACTCGAAGGCTCCAAATGTTCTGAAATATATATAGAAGTAGAAGATGAGGTTTCATTAAGAGTTCTAAAATGGACTCCTACAAATCAATCATATGAAGATAAAAATATTGTTATTGTAGTCCCGGGTTGGGGGTCAGTTTTTGAAGGATGGCGCCCATTATTGACCGAATGGACGAAGAAAAGAGCGATTATATACATAGAAACTAGAGAAAAAAAAAGTGCCATATTTTGTCGAGAGATTACGAAACATGACTTTGATATGGATATCCAATCAAGAGATATAGTTAAAGTAGTAGATTTTTTGAAAATAAATAATGAGAACATAGACTGGTTTTCTTCCTCCCTAGGGGCTACAATTTTACTAAATGGTTATCAAAAACAAATTATTGGAGGCAGGACTTCAATATTGATTGGCCCGAATGTAAACTTCAAACCTCCCATATGGGCTAATTTGTTTCTCAAATTTCCTGTACCTAAATTTAGTTATCCGTTATTATTAAAAATAGTATTATTTGCTGTTGAAAGAAAAGTAAAGGAAGAGGGTCAAAGGATACGATATAGACGTATGTTAAATGCTCAGGATCCAAGGAGAATGTTACTTTCTGCAAGGGCTAATATATCATTTAATATGAATTTAAATTTTCAAAAAATGGTAATCCCATGTGCAATTCTTAACGCGGAATCTGATAAATTACATGCAATTGAGGGAGTTAAATTAATTAGTGAAAAAATACCTAATTGTACCTTAATTAATGTCCCTAGTAATCAATATACTCATGAATCTGGAGTGATCAAAGAGATTGAAGATTTTCATAATTCAATAGAATAAATATAGTTTCCAAGCGATTGACTGATGTATTATATATCACCGGGATGGTAACAGCATGCGCGACAAGTTCTCATCATTTGATGTTGCAAGAGTCGTGAAAGAATTAGAAAAAATGATTGGTTCAAGAATGAGAAAGGCATACCAGCCACATTATGAGCAAATTGTTCTAAAATTAAATAGAAAGGGTTTACCTTCAACTGACTTAGTAATTGTTAGTGGTAAAAGAATTTATACTTCCCAGAGAGATAGGCCTATGCCATCAAAACCATCTCAGTTTGCCATGGTTATAAGAAAACATCTCAATAATGCTAGACTTATTGGAGTTAGTCAACACGGTTTTGACAGAGTAATAGAACTTACTTTTGAAAAAGGAAGTGGAGAATTGAAGATAATTATAGAATTATTTCGAGATGGCAATGTATTATTGATTGATGATGAAGGAGTGATAATACAGCCTCTGACTCATGTAAATTATTCATCTAGATCAATAAAAAAAGGGCTTGAATATACTCCTCCTCCTGCTTCATTGAATCCAAAAAATCTAGATATGACTTCACTGAATGAATTACTAGATGGTAGTGAACACGACCTCATACGGACATTGGCTGTTCGAGCTAATTTTGGTGCATTATATGGAAGTATTGCTTGTTCTAATGCAAATTTAAATGAGGATTTGATTGCGAATAATATGAGTATTGATGAAAGAAAAAAATTAGAAGAAACAATAAATTTAATGATCTTAGAACTTGATTCTAGTAAACGTGTAAAAGTTTGGATAGATAGTTCTGAGTCTCTAAAAAGATGGGAGAATTCTAACGATTTATCAGAGTATGAGGAACTTTCATCAAATATAATTGAAGTATCGCCAATAAATATATCATATTTGGATGATGATATGATTTTCGAAATGGAAAGTTTGTCGGAATGTTTTGATATAATTTATGGGACTCATGATGCCGCAGCGTATATCAGAAGGGAGGAAGAAAAATTAGTAAATACTGGAAAAGGTGAAGGAGAAAGGCAGGCAAAATTGGGGCGAAGATCAGAACAACAAACTAAAGCTATAGATAGATTTTTACAAAACGCAATAATAAATCAAGAATTAGGAAAAATGATTCAAAATAATTGGAGTCATGTTAATGACATATTAGAACAGTTTAATCGGGCAGTAGAATCTGAAAGTTGGCAATCTGTTGAAACGAAAGTTAATGATATTTCTTGGATAGGAAAATTAAATCCTGCCAAGAGGACCATCATGGCGTATTTACCTGATGAAGATGGGGACCCGGGGGCGAGTATAACTCTGGATGTAGATAAGAACGTTCATCAAAATGCTCAAAGATATTTTAAAGATGCTCGGATACAAAAAAATAAAGCTGAGGGTGCAAAAAAAGCATTAAAGACAACAGAAAGGACTAAACTAACCGAATCGAAAAAAGCAGCAAAAGATGCAGCTGCCGGCCGGCTTAAAAGTTCAAA
The DNA here is from genome assembly GCA_963968165.1 of uncultured Candidatus Poseidoniales archaeon. Lineage (GTDB taxonomy): Archaea > Thermoplasmatota > Poseidoniia > Poseidoniales > Thalassarchaeaceae > MGIIb-O3. The sequence continues at coordinate 12,424 of CAXAFE010000020.1, forward strand.
ACGAAATAAAAAATTTTGGTTCGAAAAGTACCGGTGGGGAATGTTAAGTAATGGAAGTTTGATAATAGGGGGTAGCGATGCTAAAGGTAATGATAATATAGTAAAAAAACACTTGAATTCCAATGATTTATATTTCCATGCTGATCTACATGGAGCTCCATCCTGTTCACTGAAATTAAATGAGGGTTTTGAGGTCAATCTAAATCCATCTGAGAATATTCCTGATGGAGTTATCTCATTAAAAATAAAACAAAATGTCTCAGAGGATATTGATGATGCGCGGGACTTACCAAATCTTGTCCACAGAGAGGCGGCGCAATTGGCTGTTTGCTGGTCTAGAGCATGGGGAAGTGGAAATTCTTCAGCAACTGTATTTCATGCGAGACCTAGTCAGGTCTCAAAAACTACAGAAAGTGGAGAGTCCCTAGGAAGGGGTGCGTTTGTTGTTAGAGGTAAAAGAAGTTGGTACAAAGATGTGATACTCGAGCTAGGGATTGGTATCGGAGTAATCAATGGAGTCCCATTACCAGTAATAGGAACTACTGAAACCATATCAAAGACTTTTCCCCGTTGGGCTAAGATAATTCCCAGTAAAGAAAAAAAAGAAAATCTTGCTAATAAAATTGCTAAATCTACAGGACTATCTCAAGATGATATACTATCCTGTCTACCTCCAGGCGGATGTTCAATAGATAATCATGGATTGATTAATTAAGTTGCTTGACCTCGTCAATTGTAATTGCAAAAAGAAATGAATCTGTAAAATGATCATAAAGCCATTCTCGATCAACTGATTTGCCCTCTAATCGCATACCTAAATTTTTTGCTATTCCTATGCTAGGGTAATTCTCAACAGCCACCTCTAATACAAACCTATGGAGATTTATATCATAGAAACAATGGTCCATTAGTTTTTTACAACATTTAGTAATAATTCCCCTGCCAGCATATTTCTCGGATATCCAATAACCAACTCCAGCGGAACGATTATTGTAATCGATCCAGTTTAAGCCAACATTTCCAATCATTTGTCCTTTATATTTCACTCCATAATGAATACCAATACCTCGAGAATAATCATTCAAGGTACTCTCTATGAATTTCTCTTCATCATTAATTGAATTTATATCGTCTAGCCAAGGCAACCAAGTCTTTAGATACTGCCGATTTGAATTAATCAAATTGTAAAAATCTTCTGCATCATTAATTCTCATTTGATGTAATTCTAGATTTTCTTCGACAGTCAAAACAGGAAATGGTAATTCAGATTTATATCTATTTTCCAAATTCAAAAAACTCCTCGTAATTATTCAATCCATGAAGAGAGTATACTTGTATCTTTCTAAAGCGGGGGTAATACTTCAAACATATACAGAATCGGAGTGGCATGAGCGGTAGCGTAGAGAAAAATAATTGGACCTATGGTGAATACTTACAATTAACTGAATTACTAAAATTACAAGGAGAGGAAAGAGGCATTTCAAACGATGAAATGCATTTCATAATTGTACATCAGACATTCGAGCTTTGGTTCAAACAGGTTATTGCTGAGCTAATTAAGGTCAGGGACATCCTGAATCAGGATATTGTACCAGAACATCACATCCCAATAGCAGTTGACCACTTAGGTCGGACGACAGAAATATTTAGGCTGATGGCCAACCAATGGAGTGTTTTGGAAACATTAACTCCGCAGGGATTTCTAGCATTCAGAGATGGACTAGGTACTGCTTCCGGATTTGAATCATATCAAATGAGAGAATTTGAAATATTACTGGGGCTAAAAAATGAAGATAGGTTAGGTGGCATGGATCCAATAGAAGGATTTAGGAAAGCTGCGAATAAAGATTCTGAGGCAGCATTAATTTTGAATCGATTAGAGGATTTACTATCCCAGAAATCCTTAGTAGAAGTATTGATGGATTGGATTGGAAGAACTCCCATAATGGGATCAGTTTATGGAAGTAATGATGATGATGATAATGTTGAAGAATATGTTAATAGTCATCTAAAATCACATAAAGAACATGGAAATAGTCTTTATGCTAGTAATGATTCAAATAAAAAAATGATTGAAAGAATAAATATGGGACATCAGGGTGCAATAGATTTCCTTAGGCCTGATGGGATTTTAAGTCGCCCTAGAGCAGGTTTATTGTTTATAGAATCCTATCGTGAACTGCCTTTGCTTACATGGCCTAGAAAATTAATAGATGCAATTGTGGAATTAGAAGAGTCAATTGTTAAATGGAGGCATTCTCATGCTCGTATGGTGGAAAGAATAATGGGTAGGAGAGTTGGTACGGGAGGATCAAGTGGTGTTGATTATTTGGATGCAACGAGTCAATATAGAATTTTTAAAGACCTATGGGGCGTTAGAACAATTTTAATAAAGCCTCAAAATAGACCCATTCTAAAAAATGCGGAATTTTATGGATACAATTCTGATTAAGGGATTTAAAAAATGTATAAACAATCGTATCATTGAATACTGTTGTTCTTTCCGTTAAAGCATGGAGGAAGTCAACATATGCGCATATGCAAGAACTCCTGTGGGTAAGTTTAGAGGTATGTTAGCAAATTATAGCTCTACAGAATTGGGTTCAATGGTCATAAAAGAATTGTTGCAAAGAGCAAATATCGACCCGAAAGCCAACTTAATAGATCAATTATACATGGGTCAAGTTCTACAAGCAGGAGTAGGTCAAGCACCTGCAAGACAAGTGGGTCTAAACTCTGGAATGTCAGTCAAATTACCTTGTACGACAATAAACAAAGTTTGCGGCTCGAGCCTTAAAGCAGTTATGATAGGGGCGACAGAAATTAGAGCAAATATGGCTCAAATAATCATTGCTGGAGGGATGGAATCTATGAGTAATGCGCCTCATTATATCACAAAACCTCCAAAGGGAGAAAGTATAAATTTCTCAGATTTGGATTCAATATTATCAAATGATGGATTAAAAGATGCTTTTTCTGGGGAAATGATGGGACACACTGGCGAGACAGTAGCGAATGATTATAATATAACTAGAGAACAATCAGATGAGTTTGCCGTTAGGTCGCATGCACTTGCATCTAAAGGATGGGCTCAAGGATGGTTAAAAGGAGAGACATTTGAGATAAATGGCATATCGGAAGATGAGGGCATACGCTCCGGAACAAATATCGAAAAATTGAGAGATTTAAGCACCATCTTCAGAAATGACGGTCAAGTTACTGCAGGAAATGCCAGTCAATTATCTGATGGGGCATCTGCAGTTTTAATCGCCTCTAATAATTCTGCAGATAGATTTAATTTACCGATTTTAGCAAAAATTTTGGATTACACTACTTCAGGAGTTGAGCCGAGTAAGGTCATGTCTGCCCCCATTTACGCAGTAGAGGAATTATTAAGAAGGAATTCTCTAAATATTGATGATATAGATATTTTAGAACATAATGAAGCCTTTGCATCTGCTTCATGTGCTGTACGAAAAGCATTAAATGTCCCGGAACATAAATTCAATCCTCATGGCGGTGCTGTTGCAATTGGGCATCCCTTAGGAGCTACGGGGACTAGGTGCTTAATGACATTAGTAAATGCATTAGAACGCACATCAGGAAAATTAGGAATTGTTACAATATGTCTTGGTGGAGGAAATGCCGTGGCTATGCTGATTGAAAGGAAATAATCTTTTAAATAATATTTTTACTGTAATCTTACAGTCATAGTACTTATTTGGGAGTTGTTAGTGGGGTAGGATAATGGTTAAGCCACTGAAACCCCATACTAGATTTGAAAAGGCACGTATAATTGGTGCCAGAGCGCTTCAAATCAGCATGGGAGCACCACTTTACGTAAGCGAGCAAGAATTGAGAGAGAGTTTTAGTGATGAATTAGTTCAACTCTATGGAGTGGACGATGCCAAAGAAAGAGTTGTCTTAGACCCAATGAAAATTGCAACGCTAGAATATGAGCAAGAGAGAATACCAATTGATGTTGATCCTCATCTTTAGTATTATGGAATATATTAGGCCGGTCATTCGGAGTGGAGTTTTTTGAAGGATAAACTCAGAGTTAAAGAATTAACAATATTTTTAATTCTAACCACAATTGTAGTAATTACCCTCGGGGGGACAATTAGAATATATGATGCGGGAGAATCTTGCCCTGATTGGCCTAAATGTTTTGGCACTTGGGGTTTTGATATATCTGAAAGTGAGCAGGGGATATGGTATGATGAAAATCCTGATGAAATAGATTCTCGCGGTGTTTGGCATAGATATTCAACATTTGAAATTTTTACTGAATGGATACATCGTTTTCTCGCTGGTATGGTTTTGGGGCCATTGGTAATTGTAAATTGGTTTTTGGCAAGAAGACAATATGGAAAAGATAAATCTATTAAATCTGCAACAACAATTTCATTGATTCTAATTGTTTGGCAGGGTGCTGTCGGTATGTTGACGGTGAAGATGGATAATGAACATTGGAGTGTTATACTTCATTTGGGATCTGCGTTAATATTTACGTTAAGTTTAATTTGGACTTGGATGATACTATCTATAAGGGAAAGAGAGAGTTGGTTTTATTTCGGAAGTGAGATATCTATAATATGGAAAAAGAGAGTTCTATTTGCGTGTGTTTTAACATTATTAACGTTATTTTCAGGTACTTTGGTATCTACTTCTCCTGGGGCTAATAATGGCTGTGGAATAGGTGGTTTTTTCCAATCGTGGCCACTGTGTGATGGCAAAATATTTTCCAGAATAACAAATGTTGTCGCTCAATCACAGATGATACATAGGTGGATTGTAGCGCTTGTAGGAATTATTTTATTAAGATATTCGTATTTATTAATGCATGAGAATGATTCAAAATTAAAAAAATGGATACATGTTTCTACACTCCTTTATGTCATAAATATATTATTAGGCGGCTTATACATACTTTCATGGACACAAGAAAATTATTTCATAGAAACTTTGTCTCTGATACATTTAATCTTGGCATCCAGTACATTTTTGTTAATTGCTACAGCATATATGGGCATATCGATCGTCGAAATTGTCGAAGACAATAATAGAGTAATCCCTGAAGACTAAATATGAATCATCACAGGTAGTATTGGAGTTGGTGGAATATGAACAATGCAAAATCTTATTTTTTACTCACAAAACCCAAGGTAGTTATACTCCTACAAATAACTGCTCTCTGTTCAGTACTCTCCCATGACCTATTAGGAAATAATAGCTTGTCAATAATACAAATTAAGGATACAATTGGTACAATGATTATTGTACTAATTGGGGGATATCTGACTGCTGGTGGCGCTAATTCGATCAATATGTGGTATGATAAGGATATTGATCCAATTATGAGGAGAACTGCCGATCGCCCTTTACCTGCTGGCGATATTAGTCCCAATAATGCTTTAATATTTGGAGTTTTAATATCTATTATTGGAGTTGTGTGGTTCATAATAATGGCTAATGAGGTTGCAGCTTTTTGGGCAGCATTCAGTATACTTTTTTATGTTTTTATTTACACTATATGGCTAAAGAGGACCTCAGTACAAAATATTGTAGTAGGAGGGATTGCAGGTTCTACCCCGCCAGTAATTGGATGGGCTAGTGCTGTTGATGATTTGGCAATTAGAACTGAAAGTTTGAATTCTTTCTTAGATTCTATTTTCTCATTAGGTAGTTTTATGCCATGGTTTCTATTTCTTCTGATATTTTTTTGGACCCCTCCCCATTTTTGGGCATTGGCACTATACAGGTCAGACGAATATGAAAAAGTGAAAGTTCCAATGATGCCAGGCGTTAAGGGGCCAAAGCGAACTTTGATTGAGATGAAAATCTATGTCATCATTATTATTTTATTATCATTTTTATCTCCGATGGCCTTGGGTAATTTGGACTATAACGATTATTTGTACCATATTTTCAGTTGGACGACTGTAGTTTTATCAATTTGGTATGCAAGTACAGTATTTGCAATTGATGTAAATGAAGTAAAGGACCGGACGGGGAGAATACCCACGGCAGCAAGGTCTTTCTGGGTTTCAATGTTGTATCTTGCATTAGTATTCATTGTAGTTGTAATGGCAAGTATGGGATTATTTGGCGGCATCATTGGTGCATTATTCTCTCTAGTGGTGATAATAAGAAATCAAATTAAGGCTAAGAGACAGGTTAATCCGTTTGCCTCATCCTAATCCGATGGTTTCAAACGCCTGATGGTTAGTTGAGGAGTTATAAAGTGGAGAGGGGAACTGGTGAAGGAAACAGAACTAATTTTTGACTGGAATTCGATTGACTATCAAATTCTACGAGAATCAAAGAAACACCCTCATGAAATATGGTTTGATGATGAAACTTTAAGAGATGGTTTGCAGAGTCCGAGTGCGAGGAATCCAACAATTGAACAAAAGATAGAGCTAATAGATTATATGGAAAAATTAGGAATTCAAAAAGTAGATTTAGGCCTGCCTGGAGCGGGTCCTTTTCATATAAATCATATTGAATCAATGCTCTCACATATGACTGATAATTCATATAATCTGAGGCCAGGCTGTGCTGTAAGAACTGTAATTAATGATATTGAACCACTGATAGAGTTACAGGCTAAATTCGAAAGACCTATACAAGCGAGTGCTTTTCTTGGGACAAGTCCAATACGACAATATACAGAGGGATGGGATATGGAAAAAATTCTCAATACAGCTGAAAAGGCAGTTACATTTGCAATAAATAACGATATTCCAGTTATGTTTGTTACTGAAGACACAACTAGAAGTAAACCTGCAGAAATAAAACAAGTCTACACTAGAGCCATGGAGTTAGGAGCCGATAGAATTTGTATTTGCGATACATGTGGACATGTAACGCCAAATGGGGTTAAAAAATTACTATCATTCATACAAGAAGAGGTGATTCCAGATGCAGGTTTTAAGCGTAGAGATATCGAAGTAAATTGGCATGGCCATCAAGACCGAGGTTTGGGAGTAGCCAATAATTTAGCAGCAGTTGAGAGCGGGGCCGATGTTATCCATGGAACTGCATTGGGAGTTGGTGAACGAGCAGGAAATGCGCCATTAGATCAGACTTTAGTAAATTTAAGTTTAATGGGAGTCATAAACAATGACTTAACGTCTTTGAATTCTTACATTAGAAAGGCGCATGAATATATAGAAGTGGATTTACCAAATAATTATCCAGTTTTTGGTAAGGATGCCTTCGAAACGGGTACTGGAGTGCATGCTAGTGCTGTTGTTAAAGCAATGAAGAAGGGTGACAAGTGGCTTGCAGACAGAATATATTCCGGAGTTCCGGCGCAAGATTACGGATTGGAACAAAAAATAAGAATTGGCCATATGAGTGGACGCTCAAATATAAATTGGTGGTTGGGAAAAAATGACTATGAAATCAATGATGAATTAGTAGAGTTTTTATTTGAAAATGCTAAAAAGAAGACAATGATGATGGAAGATGAAGAAATTCATTCCTCAATTGATGATTTTTACAATAAATAATTTGGATATTTGCATGCACAGCCAATACATAGACATAAAGACTAAATTAATTTAACAAACATATGAAAACAGCAATTGTTGTCTTGCTTTTGTTATTTCCGGGCGCTAACGTTGCAATTGCTGAGACAAATTATGGTTCAGATGGCTTCTCCACAGAAAACAATAATATCATGTCCGGATATTCTAAAGTAGTTCAAAATGGATTTGAAAGAGCAGCAGACATGTCACAGTACTCTGAATCTGAAATGATGAACGTCGAAAGTTGGTTGGTTGTTACAAACTCAGTAATTGATGCCCATCAGGAATTGATGCCTGATTTAATCTTAACAGAATCTTTAGCGTTATTAGAAGGAACTTATGTTTGGAATCTAAAATATTCATCAAATTTGATTAATGAATTCCAAGAATTAATATTATCAGATAAAATTGAGTCTTTTTCTCCAATTATTGTCAAACAGCAAAGCATAAAATACATACCAAATGATCCAGATTTTGACGAACAATGGCATTTACAGAATACTGGTCAAACAAGTGGAGGATCAACTGGAGAAGACGCCAATGTTACCGGAGTATGGGATTCCTACAATGGCTCTGGAGTAGTCATAAGTATCATAGATGATGGATTAGATCATAATCATCCAGATATTGAGCCACATTACTCATCTACCTATTCATATGACTGGTGTAATGACGATCCTGATCCGACGCCTCAATCCTTCAACGGACACGGTACGTCGGCAGCAGGAGTGGCTGCAGCAGTTGGAGATAATGGAATAAATGTAGCAGGGGCAGCATTTGGAGCAACTTTGGCTGGGTCGACACTAATAGCATGTGGGACAAGTGATCAACTTGAAGCAAATGCATTGGGGTTCCAACTAAATGATATTGACATATATTCGAATTCTTGGGGACCAAGTGATGATGGGGCGACATTGGAGGCCCCTGGCCCAATAACTTTGGCAGTTTTTGAAAATGCAGCGTATAATGGCAGAGGAGGATTAGGAAATATATATACATGGGCCGCAGGAAATGGATTGGAGAATAATGATAATGCAAATTATGATGGTTATGCAAATAGTAGGTTTACAATCGCAGTTACGGCTATAACTCATAATGGTGAACAATCATATTATGCAGAACCTGGCGCAAATATACTGATTGCTGCACATTCTAATGGAGATGGAGAGGGAATTACAACTACCGACATTGAAGGTAGTGGCGGATATGATGGCGGAGATGTTACAGATGATTTCGGAGGCACATCAAGTGCTACTCCCTTGGCTGCAGGAGTTATCGCCCTGATGTTAGAATCAAATAATAACCTTACATGGCGAGATGTCCAACATATTCTTGTTCATAGTTCAAGAATAAATGATCCATCAGATGAATCCTGGGAGATTAATGGAGCTGGAATGAATGTATCTCATAAATATGGTTTTGGAGTTATTGATGCTGGTGCAGCAGTTTCATTATCAGAAAATTGGACTGGATTAAATCCTGAGTCTAATTTTTCTTTTGGACCTTTTGACCTAAATTATGAGATTCCCGACAATAATGAGACATGGACAGAATTTTCAATAAATGTTACTTCTGATATTAAGATAGAAAGTATAGATATTTTAACCGATATTGCTCATACCTCCAGAGGTGATTTAGATATTGTCTTAGAGGCTCCCTCTGGAAAAGAATCATGGTTAGCAGAATCAAGAGATGATAATGGTAACGGTTATTCAAATTGGGTTTTCAATACAGTTCACCATTGGGGCGAAGATGCTGCAGGAGAATGGAAATTGAAAATTAGAGATACTATTAATTCGGACGTAGGGTCACTTAATTCTTGGGAAATAATAATACATGGCGTAGGTAATTTCACAGATACAGACGGTGATGGAATTAGTGATTATACAGATTTTGATGATGATGGAGATGGGTGGTCAGATATTGATGAAAATAATTGTGCCACTGATTCATTAGACTCCAGTTCATTACCAAGCGATACGGATGATGACGGAATTTGTGATTTGGTAGATCCCGATGATGATGGAGATGGGTGGTCAGATATTGATGAAAATAATTGTGTCACTGATTCTAATAATAGCACATTATTTCCTTCAGATTTAGATGGAGATGGGATT
>CAXAFE010000021.1:0-18010 GCA_963968165.1 uncultured Candidatus Poseidoniales archaeon
TCATCAACGATTGCATGACCGATATCAACATCAAATCCTACTGGATTATTATCAGCATCCATACTCTCGAATGGAGGATATGTGGTATCTGAGCAGAATTTTAGAGATCCTGACTCTAGCACCATAGTTAGTGTACTTCCTTCAGTAGGAGTTGGGTATGCTGTAGCTGTCATAGCAGTTGTTGTGTCCACTAATGTACCAGAGGTACCAGGGAACCAAGCTTCAATATGAGCATCATATTCACCAGATGCAACTATAGCGGTAATTGCCACGTTGAGAGCATCTTCTAATTCGTTGTCTGCTTCATCACGAACTGCAATACCAAAATTCTCAGGAGAGAAAGTTGTAAGGAGCGTTCCTTCTAAAGCTACAACTGGTGCGTCACCAATAGCATAGTGTGCTGTACCATCTGCAACAGCAGCCATTACTGATGGCCAATCTGCATATGCTTGTATGGTAGCAGATGCAAGGTTATCAGCAGCATATAAATCAGAAGTTGTTCCTGATTGTACAGCTATTGTAGTTCCTGCCATATTCAAATCAGCAACACTAGTGATAGCGGGCGACCCAATGACTCCTTGCGCACTAGTATAGTACGCACGGGTGAAATCGACTACTTCGTCGCGTGCATCCGTTATGGTCATAGCAGACAAGATTGCATCACACATTCCTGTATTGGCGTTCAAATTGGGAATTATTGGGTCCCAATCAGATGTAACGAAATCAGCATTAACGTCGCTAGCGACCATTAGTGACCAATCTTCTACATCTTCTTCATCATCTCCACCAAGACAACCTGCAAACGCTGCTGCAAGCATACTCAATGTCATCATCATTGCAATTATTTTATTATTATTCATTGTGTAAACACACTCCGTGGCCCCGCGAGAATGTGTAACACTTATAGACTCTATTGTCTAAATCTTTTATATAGTACAATAAAAAAAGTGCTTTAAAACATGTTTAAAGGTATATTTTAATAAATTATGAGTTATTTTTTATTAAATTATGTTGAAGGCCGTGAATATGATATGATATCAGGCCCTCGCAAGAGCTATGGAGGCACCTAAGCCAATGGATTACGCATCTAGTGGAGTAGATATAGATGCAGAAGGATTGGCTGTTTCTAGTCTTATATCATCACTATCTAAATCGTCTAGAAAACCAGGACAGCATGGTGCACCGGTAGACTTACCAGGAGGATTTGGAGGAATTGTAGAATTTGGTAATTCAAGATTAGCACTTGCAACTGATGGAGTTGGTTCAAAACTACAAATTGCAAATGAGCTACAAAGATGGGAGGGAGTTGGAATAGATTGTGTAGCAATGAATGTTAATGATTTATTGTGTGTTGGAGCAGAACCAATCGCATTTGTTGATTATATTGCTGTTCCAAAAACAGATCCGGAAGTTCATGCAATCTTAGGATCTTCTCTATCAGAAGCCTGTTTGAGAGCTAGAATTACATTAGCAGGAGGAGAAACAGCAACCCTTCCTGGAATTGTAAATGAATTAGATATGTCCGGAACGGCTCTTGGCTGGTTTCCCAAAGGTGAGGCCATAACTGGAGAGAATCTAGAAGAAGGAGATGTTTTAATCGGCCTTCCAAGTAGTGGAATACATTCTAACGGCTATACTTTAGTTAGAGCAGTATTAGAAAGATCTGGTTTAAACCTAAAGGATAAAGTTCCATTTGATGCTAGTCATTTAGGGAGAGAAATTGAAAGATTTCCAAATACCAAAGAGGATTTGACTATTGGCGAAGTATTACTCAATCCTACAAGAATTTATGTTGATCCAGTAGTAGACCTAATATTGTCCTGTAGGAATAAGAATGAGCCATGTAAATCTACAGACCTGAAGGCTTTGGCCCATATTACAGGAGGTGGTTTATCGAATCTACTCAGGTTACACAATTCATTAGGATGGGATATCACCAATCCTATGCCTATTCATCCAGAGTTCAAATGGATATCTGAAGTAGGATTAGTCGATAACAAAGAGATGCATAGAACATTCAACATGGGCATGGGCATGGTTATTGCTGTATCTTCAAATATTTCTGATAAGGTTGTAAAATGGTTGAATGAAAGACTGGATGGTTCAATGGTGATTGGAATGGTAAAGGATAATGGTCACAGAGTCACACATATTGATCCCAAAGTAATATATGAACACTATTGAATCAGAATTGATAGTCAATACCTTGTGTAAGCAGTAACTCGGATGACTATGGATAGGGACAACTCTGAGCAAATCGAGAGTTTTGTACACAGAGAAGGAAAAACTTTGATGAAATTGGATATTAAACCTGATGAAAATAAAGTTGGACCCGGTGTAAAACAAAAATCATTGGTTTTCTATAATCCGGCAATGAATAGGAGTAGGACAAGAAGTGTTTTATTAATGCAATATGCGATTGAAAATAACTTACTAGGAGAAAATGAAATATATGCTGTTGATGGATTATCTGCTTCAGGATTACGGGCGAGGCGTTGGCTAAATGAATTACCATCAAAGTCTTCTAGAAGGATTCGGGCGACTATGATAGACATGGATTCTAATGCATTAAAATGTGCATTGGAAAATCATGATGAATTTCCTCCAAAAAATGAGAGTGGAGAGTTGAGAGTGATAAATGGAGATTTACGTTCAGCGATATTAGAACAAGGATGGCATTGGGTTGATATTGATCCATATGGATCTCCTGTTCCGTTTATTGATACCGCTATACAGTCTATCGCAAGAAAAGGAGTTTTGGAAGTAAGTGCAACGGATACTGCTGCATTAACAGGATCATCAAAAAATGCGTTATTGAGAAGATATGGTGCAAGAGTGAGAAACGATGGCTTGGCACATGATTCTGCTCTAAGAGTGCTTTTAGCAAATATTGGTAGAATTGCTTCAAAACATGAAAGAGCGATATACCCCCTCTTATCTGTTTGGGATTCCCATCATCTAAGAGTATCAGTTAGAGTAATTAGAAGTATTGAAGATGCCAACAAAATTGAAGAATCCCTCGGTTGGCGTGTGCATTCACCAACTTTAGAAGAAGTAAAATCATCAATTAAAAATAAATTACAGCCAGATACAGAGCTTGAGACTTTACCAATGGATTGCTTTTTACCACTCAAATACCCAATAAAAAGAGATGATAAAAGGATTTCAGGGCCATTATGGATAGGTAATATGGGTAAGAAGGAGGTGTTACAATTTATGACCGAAGAAAGGGCATTAGAGATTTGTGCTCCTGAATATATTGAAAATGATATTTTAGGCTGGTCAGAGAAAGAATTTGAATATGAAAGAAGAAGAATTTTAAAAAGTGTAAAAAATCTTTCTGATGAGGCCAACGGGATAGAAACGCCTCATCATATTCTTGTAGATTATTTATCAAGTTGGTTAGAAATTGGATCTCCACCTAGTCCGAAAAAACTCGTAGATTTACTAAAAAATGATGGTTATAAGGCTAGTTTGGCCAATTATGGTAAAAAACCCTCTATTAGAACAGATGCTCCATGGGATAAAATAGTAAAATTTGCCTTAGAAATCTAACCGCCAATATATGACATTTCAATCCTGGGGAGTGCTGAATTTCCAGATGATCTTTGTTCACTGTATCTATCATCTCTTCGTGACCAAATGGCCTCTATTGCTTTTGTTAGAGTTTTTATATCTTCTGAGTTGTGGATTATAGCCCTCAAATCATGTCCCCCAGAAGCAAATAAGCAAGTATGTAAATGACCGTTTGCCGAGAGTCTGGCTCTTACACAATCTCCGCAAAAGGGGGCAGAAACTGAAGATATGACGCCAATTTCGCCAGAACCATCCGAATGGATCCACCTTTTGGCAACATCACTTGTTGTTTCTGGCTCTACTGGAATCAAATTAAAATCATTTTGAAGATATCTCAATAAATCCTTAGAAGGGATAACTTGGCCAAGCATCCAATCATTAGTGCATCCAACATCCATATACTCTATAAATCGGACAATTACATTTGTATCACGAAAATAATCTACCATTTTTTTAACTTGGGATTCATTGACTCCTTTCTGAACTACGCAGTTGACTTTGACTGGAGTCATTCCATATTCTACCGCTGCATTTATACCGTCCAATATATCTTTTACAGAAGTTTGGCTGTCAGTCATTTGAGAATGGATATCCTGATCTAATGCATCTAAACTAATTGTCACCCTATTGAGTCCTGCATCAGCCAATTTTTTTGCTTGATTACGTAATAAAGATCCGTTGGTAGTGAGTGCGATATCTAAATTTAGTTTAGATAATTTTTTTATTAATTCTTCTAAATTTGGCCTTAATAGTGGCTCTCCTCCTGTAATTCTAACTTTTTCTAGACCTAATTCTTTACAAGCGATAACCACTTTTTCAATCTCATCAAATGAAAGAAAAGCTCTACGAGGCATGAATGCATGTTTAGAACCAAATTTCTCTCTTGGCATGCAATATCTACATCTGAAATTACATCTATCAGTTACTGATATTCGTAAATCTCGTAATTCTCGACCATGTTTGTCGGCGAGCATAGTAATGCCCGTGAAGCAACAGATGATGAGTATTATGTCAGTAATAACTTTAAATCTCTAATTATATCTCTTTTTAGAGAAAATGGTAAAGTCAAGAAGGTTTTGGACTGTACATGGACCACGCGACACGAAAAAGGAGTTTTGCAAAAACAATGACTTGGAGGATTCTCGCTACAACTGATACGGTTGTAATTGCTAGACTCATTACTGGAAGTTGGTCGGCAGGCCTTGCGATTGGTGGTATTGAGATTATTACCAAGGTTGCTTTATATTATTTACATGAAAGAGGATGGGCGAATCTAGAATGGGGAATAGTTAGAGAAAATACGTCATTAAGTTGAATGCAGATATTGGACAGGTTGAATAGAGGCTACATTATAGGAGGAGACGAGAAAGATGCTATCCATTAGTCCCAAAGCACGTGAAATGCTTGATCAATTTGCAATTAATGCTGATGATTCAGATGAATTAGTGCTAAGAATAGAGATTATTGGCAGAGGTCCAAAGGGATTTCAATATGACTTACAATTAGTAAATCACGAAGAAGGAAAAGAGGATGATATTCATCTTGAAATCGACGGGATGAATGTTTTGGTTGCAGAAAAGAGTAAAATTTACCTAGAAGGTACAACTATAGATTACAAAGAAACCTTGATGGGCGGTGGATTTAGCTTCGATAATCCTAATCCATTATGGGTTGATGATTTATCGAAAGCCGTTGCTGAAATAATATCTAAGGAGGTCAATCCGGCTGTAGCATCTCACGGTGGACATGTTGATCTGGTCGGAGTAGATGAGGGCAAAGCATTGATTTCCTTTGGCGGAGGTTGTCAGGGTTGTGGAATGGTTGATGTGACTCTGAAGCAAGGTGTTGAGGTAATGATAAAAGACAATGTTCCAGGAATTATCGAAGTCGTCGATATGACGGACCATACTGCAGGAACAAATCCATTCTACTAATTAGTACATTGAGACGTCGTCTTCTTCATCATCGGGTGCAGGCAAGGCAATAGATTGTGCTCTTTCGAATGCTTCGCGGACTTTTTCTTCGATATTACGTGCATCTTTGAGTAAACTGTTTACTGGTATTTCTACGTCCAATAATTCACTTAGTCCTTCTATTGCAACCAAAGCTGCTCTAGCATCTGGGTACATAGGATTACATTCAGAAAGTAATGCTGTTATATCTAACCCTTGCCTTTCTCCTTCTGCAATAAGATATCCCGCGATTCCAGAAACTATACCTTGTTGTATTCTTTGAATATTTGAATCATCTAAGGCACTTCTAGCCATGGTTGTGGATGCCACTCCCCAAAGATCACTTTCTTCTTTTATCCCTAAATCATTACTAACTACTCCATCAATGACAATTAATTTTTCAAAACCTCCTTTAGTAAACCACTCAAGAACGGTTTGACCAAAGTATACATCGTTTTCACTTGGAAATTGGATTTCAGCAGTGAAAACACCTATTTTTTCTCCCTGATAAACTCTAACTGGATGTTTTGGTACTGAGTCATGAATTAACGCAATTGCAGGAAACTTAGGATGCATGACACTCCCCATTGGTTGTAAATTGAAAGATTGGATTAAATGAGATGTAGCTATCACTCCGACTGATCCCACAGTAGAAAAGCCACATATTGCTATTCCACCCAACTTTGAAGGGTCAGCTTCTGCGTGTAAAACCAAGGGATAGCCTGCACTTGTCCCATCATCCATACGCTGGCCCCGGGGTTCACTAATTTTAATTTCACGGATTTAGTTAATCAATTAAAATAAATTGACAATGGAAAAAATACCTTTATTTAAGGTCATCAGGTGGTTATATCGTTATCAAATAGGCTGTATAACACAAGAGGTAATTTAATGGAAGATAAAATAAAGGATTGGGCCTATAGTTCTCACATTGGTAAAGATTTACGTGGTATAGATTTATCTGGTGCTGATTTGAGGAGAGCTGTATTTGATGGATCTGATTTAGAAGGATCGAATTTATCTGGAGCAGATATGAGAAAGGCATCTTTTAAGCAGGCAAATTTGATGAAAGCCTCTTTTGATAATGCCGATATGAGGGATGCCGTATTCATAAAAGCAAAGATGAATCTATCAAACTTTCAAGGTACCAAGCTAGATCGGGCAGATTTACGAGGCATAAGGGGTAGATATGCAATATGGAGAGGAGCAAACTGGTGGGATGCTAGAATGGATGATGATTTACGTGAAGCTTTGGCGAAAAAATGGCCGAAGGAAGAATAATATTCAAAATTATGATATAATTTTTTGAAGTCCTTCTTTCATCCACTGTGGAATATCAACTTTCTCTGTTATTGAGTCCATATTTGTACAAACAGTTGTCTGCGTGGCTTTCCAACATATAATTCCATCTTGGTTAGTAATGTTATATATCCAAGTTACAGATGTTGTTCCTATATTTTTTATTGTTAGCTGACAAAAAGCTGTGTCCCCATACCTCATTGGATGAATGAAGTTCGCCTCACTGTGTATTAAGGGAAAACCTATACGATATTTAGATAGTATTTCTTCATAATGGACACCACACGTATATTCCCATGATTCCTCATAAAAACGGTGTGCTAAATCCCAGAACCTAGGATAATAAACAATTCCTGCAAGGTCGACCATTGGAAAATCAATTCGTCTAGAAGAAGTAAATGCCATAGTAACCCTGCTATATATCTTATTTTTCAAACCTATGGAAAAATGACATTCGAAGTTATATTAACATATAGTAGTGTAATGAAGAATAATCATGAATAAATCAGTCTCCCTTCCATGCCTCCTGCTACTTCTATTATTTGACCTGTGATATGCCCAGAAATTATATCTGAAGATAATATTAACGCAATATTTGCTATATCTTCTGGAGTTGCCAATTTCTTTAAAGACATAGTCGCGGTTGCTAAATCGATAGTATTTTTATCAACGCCTTGCTCTATTTTTTTAGGAGTTAATGTCCATCCCGGTGCGATGGCGTTGACCCTGACATTTCCCATTATTGCTACATCATTTTTCAAGGATAATAGTAATCCAGATGTTATGGCTCCTTTTGCTGCTGCATAATCAGAATGTCCGGATTCGCCATAAATTCCCGCAGTAGAGCCCATAAGTAGAAGAGAGCCTGTATTTGTAATTGAAGCATTTTTAAGATACTCTCGTGATGTATTATATGTGACAGATAAATTAGACGATACTGTATCATTCCATCTTTCAGATTTTATTTCCCAGAGAGGTTTTGAATCAGTTGGATAATATCCAGCATTGGCTATACAGACATCTATTTTACCAAACTTGGTTATGATTTCATTGAACATTTTAGTTGTTTCATCAGACTTACGAAGGTCTGCTTTAATTGCAAATGCACCAATATCCTGAGCTAGTAAATTAGCCTCTACAGAAGAACAATGGTAGTGAATTATGACTGATGCACCTTCGCTTGCAAACCTTCTACATATGGCTTGACCAATGCCTCCTGCCCCTCCCGTTACTAAAACTACTGCATTCTTAAGTCCGGTTTCCATGAATCCTCCTCCTATGTTTACATACTTAGTATTACTTTCATAATCTACTTCTTGAAATAACTAAAAACATTAAGAAACCATTAAGCCCAAACACTAAATTAGGAAGATATTCTAAATTATGTGTGACAGCCAGTAGGAATATGAATAATGATTGCATCCCATAGCCTAAAATTGAAGAGATAGTCAATTCAAATACTAGGGACTCTGATCCTTTTCCTGTTAATTTCATAATTATTCTATCTTGCCAACTAAAAAATAATAGATATATAGCGTGTAAAAAGTTAACGTTTTTTTGTTTTTCCCAAGGATGAGCGATAGGACGTATGCTTTCATCAACTCTGCTAGTTGAATCACCTGAGCCTAAAACTCTCATCATTACAGAAAAATGATTAAATAAAGAATACTGAAATAATATGGCTATAATTATTAAAATTGTTAAGTCATTATTCCAATCTAGAAAAATTCCAAATGAATACATAACTAATATCAGGCCAATGGTATCAGCAACAGTATCCCAATATCTTCCAACATGTGAGGGCCTCTCTCTGATACGAGCCAATTCGCCATCGACAGCATCTATAATTCCCTTAATAATCAATAGGAAGCAACTCTCTATAATTTTACCTTCGACTATTAACCAAGCACAGATGGCTGAAAGAAGTAAATGTACATTTGTTACTTGTAATACTGATATGGGTGAATTTTTGAGTCTTTTAGCAATGACTTTAGCAAAATATCTCCCCCAATCTGACAAATCAATGGCATTACTATTGCCGTATTTTCCATTCGTCACTGTTGCGCCCATGATGATGCAAAAGGCAATCATAAATAGGTATTGAGTAGGCCTATATTAGTAATATCAATTCATAAGTGGTTGTTGATTGTTGGTATCGTGAGATCTATCATCGCAGACATAGGAGTAGCAGCGTGTATAGTCAAAAACGATAAGATACTTCTAGTTGAAGAAGCAAGAGGGTCAAAGTCAGGATATTGGGGAATGCCCAAGGGGGCCGTTGATAAGCATGAAGCCCCTTCAATTGCGGTTCTTAGGGAACTAAATGAGGAATGTGGAATTACCGGCATTGTTGAAGGTTTAATTGCAATAAGAGAGCGTATGTATGAAAATACATTAGGAATATTTATTGCATATTCAGTATCGACAGAAGATTTGGATATTAAAATTGATTTTGATGAAATATCTGATTATGGTTGGTTCGATATTACAGAATTTGATGGCATTAACTGGATAAGTAAGGCAATGAGAGAAATAGCAGAATCATCGTTATTAGGCAATAAATTATCTATTACGGATTATACAAATCAAAGAGGTAATCACTATATTGTATACTCTTGATAGAAGGTAATATTATTCTTCTTCAATTTTCAAAATATTTTTCTTTTGATAATCTTTTTGAAAATTGATTAACATGAATGTGATAATTGATATTGGAATGATTAGAATTATTAATCCTATAAAATCAATATTTGGAGATGTTTTTGGTATTTTTAATGTAGGCTCAATAATAAATCCAACAATAAACATTGTTATGATTAATAATAAAATAGGTCCATCATTTTTGGATAATTTCAGGCCCTCTTCTTGGAATGGCCCCCAATTGAACAAAGTACTAAGTAATATTACTAAAATTATTATTGTCAATAATAATGGAAATACTGTAATCAAGTTATCTTCCGTTAAATCTCCACTTTGATTACTATTTTCTAAGGAAATAACTATATTAAAAACTAATACTATTATTAGTAAAATTAATATTCCAGCAAGTATAAAATTTCTTTTATTTTCATCATTATTCATATCTAATCATCCTTAGTTATTAATTCAACTCTTTTTCCCATACCATCTCTTATTCTTCTAACTATTCCATCATATTCCATGCTCGATAATAATCTGCTAACTTTAGAGTTTGTAAAACCTACTTGCCTTACTAGCTCTGCTTGCCACATATTATTGTCATTAGATGTAAGAATATTCACTACTGATTTAGCATCTGCAGACATCATAGGAAGATCTTTTTTCTTTTCATTACTCTTTTCTTCATAATTTTCAATAGTTTTCTCAGTCTGATTTGTATAGATAACCCATGCCATGGCTAATCCAGATAATACTCCTAAACTTGTTAAAAATAATGAATATATGAGATATGGAACTATATCCCCATATGTTTCAGAATTAATTAAAATAGGTACTGCAATTAAATTCAGTATCATTAAAACAGTCAAAGTTAAAATTAATTTTGCAATCCTATCTATGGAGTCTGATAATGAAATATTAGTTTCCTTCATCATTAGGCTCCTCAATAGTTATGCGATATAGAAGTATGATTCAAATCTTGGGTAGGTATGTGTAACCTAATATACATAACTTTACAGTGAAAATGTAGTCTTATTATTGACTACGAGAATCATCAGAAGAGTCGTCTGCCTCTTCGGAATCCTCTACAGATTCTTCTTCGTCTTGAGTCAGATCTTCATTAGAGCATGCACAATAAAATTCGCCTTCCCTATCTGAATCAGACGTCCATGTACCATCTTTGGCTTCACAGTCTTCTTGATTATCGGCTTGTTTATCATAATTCATTCGTGTAGTTTCGTTCCAGGCACAG
Source organism: uncultured Candidatus Poseidoniales archaeon (assembly GCA_963968165.1). Classification (GTDB taxonomy): domain Archaea; phylum Thermoplasmatota; class Poseidoniia; order Poseidoniales; family Thalassarchaeaceae; genus MGIIb-O3. The sequence continues at coordinate 10,717 of CAXAFE010000021.1, forward strand.
TAATAGTAGTCCTCTCCCCTATCTGGAGCAGCCGTCCATGTACCGTCTTTATCCTGACATTCTTCCTGATTTATCTCAAATCGAGTAAAATCTTCTCTCTTTAAATTTTCACGTGTCAAGTTTTGTTCTTCATCATCTCCATTATCGATAAAGTTCTTCATACGAGTGATTAAGCCTTTTGGCCCCTTTTTATGACTATGGGCCTGTGCTTCGCGTTCGCAATCTAAATCATCATGACATTCTTCATAATCAACATGACGATTTGCCATTTCTTCTCCTATTTTAGTCAATAATGAGTTTAAGTCATGACGCTCGTCGTTTGTAATATCCAAACCTCCACAATCCTGATTATCTATACAATATGAAATGGCTATTGCGGAATTCATAGTCATTGACATTTTATGATAAATATCATTTTTATCCATGGAATCCCAATTTTTAAGCCCCATCATTGGCTTATTTTTGTATGATTTTATATCAAAATCATCCTTTTCCATATCGTCCCAATCAGATTTTTTTTCTTCCCATTCTTTTGCATCGGCTGTTTTGTCAAACCTTATTTCGTCTTCCATCAATGGTGTTCTATCATCTAAAGAAATAAGAACAAGCTCTAGGAACTCTGGTTCAGCATTACAATTAATGTTATCTAAACAAAACTGTAGAGCTGTCTTGAGTGAATTATGTGCTTCAACTCTTTCCATTAGATGATTTTGTCTATCTTCATCTGAAATATCCATTCTATTTTTTAGGAATGTCTTTAGTGAATTCTTGATTCCTTTTTTATCTCGATCTACATCTTCCCATGTAGCATCTCCAACTGCATCATCAACCACACCTGCATATGGATTATCTTCAACATAATTAGGTTCTACGAAATCCTCAACACTTGCACTTACCGATGCACCTGCTAAAAGTGAGATTACGGTTAATGTAAGTATTAATCCGAGAGATTTTTTTTGTCTACTTTTTCCAATACTATTATCTTTCATTTTATAACACCCTAAAATAACGTCGAATGCAAAACCATATCAAAACTGGTCTTAAAAGTATAAAAAATCATGAAAAAACCTGAAAAACAATAAATTAGATTGCGTTAAAATGGCGGACCCACCGCGATTTGAACACGGGTTAAAGGCTCCGCAAGCCCCTGTGATATCCAGGCTACACTATGGGTCCAATAATAACAACCCAACCAAGACTTCTGTTTAATCTCGACGGTGGATGAAATTAAGCATTACATAACTAATGGCAATACAGTTTTCCATCTTGGTTCTGCTAATTTTTTAGAATTTGGTCCATCTCTGACAATTTTAGTCTTGTTAGTAAGTACTCCATGCATTCCTTGAACTGAAAATTTTACACGTAGTTCGATTAGCCTGTCCCTCTCCACAACTATCATTTGTTCTTCATCTAATTCGACTTTAGTTGCTGGTTCGGAATCTCCTTCATTTCGAATTTCTAGAACATTACCTTCCATGTCGGCCCTTGGAGAAAAATCATAATCTGCAGGGTTATGCATTTGTACTTCAGTATCAATTATTAAACGGTCCCTGATAGAGGTCTTGGTTATCTGCATTGACTTAACCATGAACCCTGCCATAGACATCAAGTTCAAAGCACTTCGCACTAAAAATACTTAATTTTATATCCCAATTTCACTAATTCTTGGCACTAATATCAAGAAATCAAGTATCAATTTCCAATCATTACCAGTATCTGGATCTATGTCATCAATTGGTATGTCTGGATGGCAATCATCTGCCGTTATTGTCCAAATCCAATCACCTTGACCAAATCTTTCTCCGGGTTGATTCAATAATGAATACAAAAGATCTTCAGAGGAGTCAGCTGTAGTTGTGTAACCTGAATCAGGATATGAATTCATTAAATCTTTGAGAATCGTTGCGGATGCATTTTGAGTTATATTATCATGAGTAGTGGATGAAAATACTGTCCAACCTGATGTGGGTACGCTAATAGAGAGAGTGAAATTATCCTCTGGCCACATTATTGGAATCAAATCTCTTGCTAATACTAACGTTGAATTCATACTAATCATTCTGGATTCTGGATACGGATTTTTTATTATTTCATAAGATTTACCTTGTTCTAGATATCCAGTATATTCTAATTCCACATGTTTTGTTTCCCAAATTATCCTAAATGTTCTGGATATAACCATGACTGTCCACGAAGAAGAGTTTGTGGCTCCTTTATCATCCTTCACTGTGATTTTTCCAGTGCGATTACCAGATTCAAACAATAAAAGCTCATTAGTAATAGCATTAGAAGAGTCAATATCATTTGCAGGATCGCCATCATTATTTGAATCAGTATTTATATCAAAATCCCATTCAAAGGATACTAATCCTCCTTCTGGATCTTTTGATTTACTAGCATCAAGTTGGACTGTGTCTCCAGTCCTAATTAATGTAGAAGATTCAAAAATCAAAGTTGGGGGAGAATTAACAAAAAGGGAAATATATTCAGTATCTGAACCGCCTTGGTCGTTAGTTACTGTAACTTCTACTGAATAGTATCCTGGAGTATTAAATTGATGGCTCGAAATTCCTTGTTTTGTAGTCTTTGTATTACCATCATCAAAATTCCATAAATATTCTTCTATTATTGTAGGATCGGGAGTTGTGGAGCCTCGTGCATCAAAATTTACCGTTTCTCCTGCATTTATTTCTGTCACATCAGAAATGATTTTTGCATTCGGATTGATATTTCCAAGACCACTGCAACCAGCAAATATTGTAACGACTATCATTGAAATTAAAGTCAATGAAATATGCTTGCCACTATTCTTCATCACTACGTGAGATATGCACTGTGCTCATATGCATGTTGGGACATTAGTATTATTTATTTCAGTTAAGAGAGTTCATGGACTTGGCCACATTCCATAGAACGAAAGTTATGCTGAGTGGATTTAGGGTTTTAGGATTTGATTTGGAAACAACTGGATTTGATTCATCAAAACATCGAATAGTACAGTATGCATTTGTTGGTAGCGAAGTTGATGGTAGCCATATTAATTATGAATCTCTAGTTAAGCCAAATATGAAAATCCCTCCTGAAACTACTAGAATTCATGGGATATCTGATGCTGATGTCAAAAATTCAAAATATTTTATTGAGCATATAGATGAAATTTCTAAATTGGTTGAGGATTCAATATTAGTTGGACATAATATTGTAAGATTCGATTGGCCATTTATTAAAATGGAGTATTTACGTTGTGGGGTTGAAATTCCAAAGCCATATGCAATTATTGATACTTGGATACTTGCTAAGAAATTTAAAATTAGTCAATATGGTAAAAGAAGTTTAGGTGCATTGTGCGAAAGATTTGATATTACATTAGAAAATGCTCATTCTGCAGATGCTGATGCGGGTGCTACTTTGATGCTTTTATGGAAAATAATGAAGGAATATCCTGAAGAATTTCAAAAATGGTGGAATGAGTTGGTAGATTCATTATCTGATTGATTCTAATAATGGTGTCCAAGGTAGTATTTCGGACCAGTCTCCAAGGTGTCTGGTTTTTCCATCCATTCTAGCACTTCCAAGAAATAATGCACCATCATATCCTTCAGAGTATAATTCTCGGAGTTGATTTAGTGGTGCATTAGCTAAAAATGCACCGAAACTTTCACCAGAATCAACTAATTGCCCATCCTCACCAATTGGATCCATTAATTTAAATGAAGCTAGACCTTCTTCTTCATCGAAATTTAACAATGTTACAACTTCATTGGTAAAACGTCCGCCCTTCTTTAAGATACCATCATTAATTGCGACTAGCCAACTGGGGCACCATGGTTTCCATTCACAAAAACCACAACTAAATTCTTCAGGTGTTGCATCAAACGGAGTATGTGTTAATTCAATTAAATCCCATTTAGATAAAGCGTCTTCAGTCACAGATTCTCCTATTGCTTCGTGCATAGTTTGATTGGAAGTATACCAACCTTCTGCGCGCATAGGAGGGTGTTTTGGATTAATTAATTTCAAAAGATCTCTATAAAATAATAATTGACGGTTGGTAGTTTCTGTTAACTTATCTTTGGGTGGTCTGCCGGTTTTTAAATCTACAACTATCCATCCAATTTCATTATTATCCTTATCTAAGTCTTTCAATAATAAATCTAATCTACCCATGAGTTTACCGCACTTAGAATTCATAGTCCCTTCGTTTGCTAATATTATATCCTTTATTTTTCTCCACATTTTTACAGTAACATTTGAAAGTTTGATGTCATTGATTTTTACTTGATTAAGGAGCATGAATAATGCTTTGTTCAAACCATCTACGGCTTTATTATAGGAGTTATTTTTCCATTTTGGATGCCTGGGAGTATCAAAGAATATCTGTTTCTGTAATTTCCAGTGATGATCAAGTGTTTTTTTTGCTATTTTTGGTAACCATTTTTTTTCCTCGTCACCCTCATATTCGAATTCCATATTACATAGATCCTCAATTGAGTTATGTATAGCATTACCAATCACTATTGGCATCCCAGTTTTTCTTGGAAGACCTTGTCTTGAAAGCCAGTATTTCCTAGGACATTCTTCGTATCTATTCCAAGAAGATGGTGAAAGTTGATACTCTTGAATTTCGTATCCTTTGACCGGCCCCCAGTTAATCTCTCCTGCCTCCATACGGCACCAGAGGTGGTAACGGTTAACAGTGATTTAGTTTCATTGACCCATTATGAACGTGGGGCCGATAGTGGAAGTTGATGATGGAGTTGATGCTACTGGAGCACTGGTTGTGAATTGTTTTCCATCAGTTGGTTTTGTTAGTAGCATTGTTGCCCATTATTTGATTGATAAATTAGAATTAAGATTAGTAGGAGGAGTAAATCATGAAAAGCTTCCCCCAATGTGTTTGGTTCAAGATGGTAAGCCACTACCTCCACTTAGATTCTACACGGGAGAACCAATTTGTAAACTTGATAAATGTGATAAAGTAATATTGATTGTTTCAGAGGTCCAAATAGATAATCAAATAAAAATGAATCTGGCTAGAAGTCTTATTGATTGGGTAAAGGAATCTGAATCTGGAATATCAATAATGATTGATTCATTTACCAAGGGAGATACTGAGGGACATACGATACTAGATGATGATAATATTGATACCACCATGCTTGGGATAGGATCTACAGATTCTGCTATAAATATGTTAAAGGAAATTGGTTTACCATTATTGAAACATGGCGTAGTTGGTGGTATGACTGGCGTCATGTTAGGTGAATCTAGGCGTAGAAGAATAGATTCCTTGGCGATTCTAGCTGAGTCAAATGGTGGACCAATGGAAGGACAGCCCTTTCCAGATGCAAGAGCTGCTGCTAGAATAATTAGTTGTTTAGATGGATTACTACCTGCTATTCACCTTGATCCAGAGCCACTGCTTGAAGAAGCTCAAAGAATTGAAAATCAAATTAGAGATATGATGGCTGTAAAACTAAATCCTCAGATTGACAATTCTAATGGCCCTGAATCAATGTATGGTTAGGATTAGAAATCTCCAAGTGTGGCTTGCTTATCTTCAGGTAGTGTTTTTAGTATTTTTAAACCGATTAAAGTTGATAATTGAGTTTCTGAAATAATTTTTACACCTAGGCGTTCGGCTTTCTGTAATTTAGAACCCGCAGAATCGCCTGCTAACAGATAATCTAAGTTACCAGATATTGAAGACTGTACCTTTCCTCCTTCTGATTTAATTGATAGGGCTATTTCTTTTCTAGGACGGCTCAGAGTTCCAGTTATACAGAATGTTTTACCAATCAGTTTTCCAGACTGTATTATTTCAAGTTCTTCTGATATCTGTAAATATTTATTTAGATCTAATATTGTTGATTTTCTTAAAGCTAAACCATCCAATATCAATCTAGCAACAGTTTCGCCTATTCCATCGATTTTGACCAGTTTACTGATTGCTGGGTTATATTTAGGAATATTTCCATCTGATTCTTCTTCAATTGGCATGTCACGTAGGTCGACTAAATCCATTAATTTTTCAAATGATTGTATCTCTGAAGTAACTAAGGCTGCTATTTCTGGACCCACTCTAGGTAATCCAAAGGCTGAAATAAATTGAGTTAAGGTTATATTTCGAGTATTATTTATTTCACCGATTACATTTGTTGCTGATTTTTTAGCCATACGCTCTAAGCCCATTATATCAGAAAGAGTTAGCTTATACAGGTCGGCTACATTTGATACTAAACCAGAAGAACATAATTGTCCTACTAATTTTTCTCCAATGCCATCCATTTCTAAATAACGGCACCAATACAGTATTGTTCGCTCTAATCTAGACGGGCAGGTGATTTCTATACATCTAATAAATGCACCATCTTCTACTAAATTACTGGAACAGCGTGGACATATTACAGGGATTTCAATATTTTTTGATATTGGTAAAATTTCCTGATAGGGTGAGCCGTCAGCATGCTTGCGATTAAGCAAATCAGTATTTTTTGCATAACCAAGAGTTGTAATTATTTTCGGTATTACATCACCCCTTCTAACAATACGGACTTTATCTCCTATTTTTATACCCAAACGTGTAACTTCACCACGGTTATGCAGAGTAGTGTTTTCAACAGTGACTCCTGATACAACTACTGGTGCTACCCTAGAAACAGGAGTTATGTTACCAGTTCTTCCAACTTGCCATTCTACATCCATCAGTACAGTAGTAGCCTCCTCAGGAGGGAATTTCCATGCTAATGCCCATCTTGGGTGATGTGCAGTCATGCCCAGAAGATTTCTTTTATCCAATCTATCTAATTTAACAACAATTCCATCAATCTCCCAATCTGCTTCAGACCTCTTATCAGTCCAAAATTGTATAGCTGACATCACTTCTTTAGTAGTAGATTCGTCATCGTGTCCAGTTACAACATTATTTCCTGCAACTTGGATTCCAATATTCTCAAGCCATGAAATAATTTCTGAATCATAAGTAAATTTAGGAGGATTTTTACTATCAGGATGTCTATCGCTTCCCTCTGGGAATTCAGCAGAATATGCAAGAAAGATTAGATCTTCTGCTTTACCGATTCCCGATTCAAGAGTTTTTTGACGTAGTGAACCGGCGGCTAAATTTCTTGGATTGGGTGCTATATCAGAATATTTTTCTCTAAAGGTTGCTAAAGGCATTACAACTTCGCCCCTAATATGGCAATCTCCTTCCCAGTTAATTGACCCAGGGACGTTAGCTATTCTACGTGCGTTTGCAGTTATATCTTCACCACGAGAGCCACTTCCGCGAGTG
>CAXAFE010000022.1:0-14678 GCA_963968165.1 uncultured Candidatus Poseidoniales archaeon
CAGTAACGATTTCTTTCAGGGTCTCGTTACGATTCACGCTCGCCATCTACCACCTCAATCTAGATAAGATAATATTTGATGACTAGATGAATCTGTAACAATCAATAAATTAGTTGCACTTCAGAAGCAGTAGATAACGCAATAACACCTGGTGGACCACTCCATGTAATTTTGTCATCCGGGACTATTAGTGCTCCATCACCTTCAGAAATATTAAGAACAGCTTTCACAGAAGCAAACGAGCAATATAATCCAGCATTTTGGATTAGTTTTTTCATAAATTTTGTAACCATAGGTTGCTCAAGTCCCTCATCTAGTTCTTCAATATATGAAGGATCCAAAAGTCGTACTCCTGCTGCTGCGAAGAATACATTCACATCATGTCCATCCTTTACCGCCTGCGTCGCACACGCTAGCCCTACAATCGTTTTCATTTTGTCGTTTTTTGGTTCCGAAACGAAGTTAACAAATACTGTTTTACTCATAACATGATGCTACCATGAATCAAATATGAATTTTTTCTATAGAATAATACAATTTAAATTTCTTCTTTATCATTATTATTTCTCATCCCACCAGTTAGAATCATCCACCCTTAAATCTTCAGATTCAACTTCTAAATCATCTGTATCTGTCTTAGAAGAATCATAATTTGACGGTAAATCTAATTCAGAATTTATACCAATATTTTCTTGAAACTCATCTAAAGGCATGGAGGAAATTCCATTCATACCTGAAGGAGGAATATGTTTACTTAATGTATCAGGAATAGATAAATCAACTTCCGAAATTGAATCATTCTTTGTTAACTCTGGAATAAGATTATTCAAATCAGACATACCTCCATTAAATTTTAGAATAACTCTATTATTTTCCTTTAATGTTCTTCTCCAGGTAACAGTACTCCCTCCGTTTTCAGATGAATTTACAATCCTTTTAGATTTATATGATAAATTTTTTATTAAAATAGATCTTTTTCTTAATATGATATATCCAAATAAAACCCATTGAAAAATAATTTTATCTTCTTTTTTATTTCTTATTATAATTGTTTTAAAAGATGGATATATTACCATATAACAGAAGCTTATAGAAAAAATATTTTTCTCAAAATCATTCAATGGCCAATAACCCTCAATTATGATTGCATAAGAACCAACTAGTAAAATCATAACTGGTAAGGCAATAATTTTTCCGAGATAATATGAATAATAGGATATTTTTTTATGACTCACATGGCTGTGTGGCATCTCATTTCATTTAGTTCTATCATATTTTATGAATTACCTTCTTGATTCCACCAACCATCTTCAGCCTCATTGGCATTTTCATTTCTCTCAATAATATTTTTTCTCCCCTTAGATTTGGTTTTGCCCTTCGTTATTTTATACCCGATTCTATTGACCATTCCATTTCTTCTCTTTCCATTGTTTCTTATATCCATATTCGACCAAAAGGTAATCATGGCAATTAATAGAACAATATGAACAATTGAAAGTATAAGAATACTAAAAAAAACATCACTCCCCTGTGAAAAACCAGCGAAAATCACACTATTGTCTGGACGAAGGGGATCGACAAAAACTGTAATTTGAGAATCTACGGGATGGTCCACCAAAAACTCATATTTCCAGCCATAAGAACTATCACTTCCGCCCCCATCAGTTAATGACAGTTGGTCACTAAAATATACTTCTCTTCCATATCTATAACTATAATCAATATCCAGCCTATAGGTACAATTCCCACCAGAACAATACTCTGTAATTTGAATATACTCTACATTTCCATCTATCTTGTCCCAATCTTGAGTCTGCCACTGATCGTAATGGACTGGCAAGTATCGAATGTCGATTCCAATTAATATGAGTAATATAACTAAACCTATTGCGAAACTTATAACTTTCTCTGATATAGGTTGTTTATCATTTTCATCGTTCATATTTATTTCTCCTTTGATTTGGTTTTGCCCTTCGTTATTTTATATCCGAATCTAGCTTCCTGTGTTATTTCATTTCCACGAGTATAGTACTTTCTATTTTTCCTTATTTTTTTCTTATCTATATCTTGAAACATCGTCATATTCGCATAATACTCTCTTTGCTTCTTATTGAGTTCAACGTCGCCAGTATCAGGATTAATCATAAACATTTTTCCGCTTTCTATCTTTTCCATGAAATCTATTTTATTCTCTATAGTATCAATTTCTTCTTTTCTCATGGCTCGCTCTGACTCAGTTCCACCTTTTTTATTCTGAAGAATCCTTAATTGAATTCTTAAATATATCCTCTGTAAATGAGAGAATAAAATAAATATAGATATAAAATTAACAATTAATAAAATCCAAAATCTGCCACTTTTACCGGAAAAGCCAGTGAATAAGAAATAAACATCAATTACAATTAAAATGAGGGTTGCCAATATAACTTTTACAGCATTTTTATCTATCTGCGATATAAATCGTCCACCAGACATCTTGCTTCACAAATTTTTAGTTTTCTCTTAATACATAAATCAGTTGCTTGAGATATCGAATACCTCGGGGAAGATGAAAAGAACTGCAATTCCAATTGCAAAAAATATAACGTTGATAATTAACTCTTCCCACCATCTCATAACATAATTTTTTCTTAGAATTCCCATGTTTTCCAACTCTTTTATTATCTCTTCACGGAAGCTTTGGAATTTCCAATTTTTCCAAATAAATATATAATATGCAGTAATCAAAAGGTAAAGTAAGAAAATATGAGCAAGATATCCGAAATACCAAGGAATTCCCAGAAAAATACCAATCATTGGTCCAACTTTGATTAATTCATAATGTGCGGAGGTGAAACCTTTTTTCTTTTTCAAAATTAAACTACCAAATCTAAAAGGTATTTTTGGTTTAATTCGAATCTTAGAAGAATCACCATATTTTTTGTTATCATCTGGCTCATCATCGTAAGGCCATAATAATTGAGACATATTTTCAATCTCAAAATCAAGACCACATTTTGGGCAGAGAGCGAGTGATACTCGGTTCCATAGAAATTTTCCAAAGTTCTCTGCATAGCCCTTCGCATCCTGTCCACGCTTTCCTTTATGGCCGCATTCGGGACACTCCAAATCAACCCATCCAGGGTGACTATATGCTGGTTGAATTAGCCATAGTCCAGCCCCAATCTGATAGATTGGTACACTGATTACCGAAGAAAATATTACAAGTTCAATAATACCAAAATTATCCCATTTTTCAATGTAATATGCATATATAATGTATGCTAATATTGGAAAATATAGAGTCAGAAAAACTTTCAATTGTATATATGGCTTTAGTTTACCATAAGGATTCCAATTTCCATATACTTCTTCCCCCATTTCCTTCTTTTCTTTTTTTACAGCTTTATTTATTTGATACTTTTCAGGATTATAGCCTCCATCCCACCAAGTCATAATTGCATCAAAATCGTTATTAGACTTTACATTTATCACGGCATTAAGGAATATAGGTTATGCTTGATGAAGAAATTGGTAGATGGATATGATGAATGATGCTGCGATATAATAATGTAATATAATTCATTATTTTGCTAATCTTCGAGCGCATTCTTCGATATTCTCTCCATCTAATACTAGACTACGCACATATCTCGGAATGACATGATTCGAAAGTTCAAGATCGAGTAAATCTCCAACCCATTCAAGTTTTGTCGAAGGCAAAGCACTTTCCTCACTAGATTCATGAACTGACCAAAATGAACATCCAGAATCATCAGGATATTGCACCTGACGGAACCAAGGAAATATGGCTGAAGATCTGATTAAATCATGTCTTTTCGAAAATTCAACAATACAATCATCGTAAACTAGTTGCCATCCGGCATCATTTAACCATGATATTGCCATATCATCTTCTGCCCCTGGTTGAAACCAAACAAGGGGAGGATTTTCTGGATTTTTTATCAATAAATTACGCACTACGTCTTGTGCACGTTGCGGAGCCAGAAACAAAACTATGACTTCCATTTCTACTCCATTCTCTATTTCATCCCTAATTGGTACTCCCGAGATAGTTGCTCCAGCATCTCGAGGATGAATTGGCACCGCCCTCCATCCTCTTTGAGCCAATTCACTAACTGCGGAATGTGCATTTCTCTCCTTATTTAATCCAGCACCTAGTATGTGAATACTTCTAAATTCCACTAATTTATTCCCAAGAGATATTTCTGATGCCATTTTATCACCAAAATAATTCTGATAAATAAATTATCTTCGAGGAGCAGTCATACTCCACGAAGTACTAGGTTTATGCCAATCTCGCAATTGATCAGTTTCTAGTCGTAATTGCAACCCTTCTCCTGGTTCAGTCTCCAAATCAATTAGTTCGAAGGCAACATCTTTTTGATTTGTTCTAAATGTATCATCAAAGAGAATAATCTCATCAGTTACCATTCCATCTACGGTATATTCTATTATTACTCGTAGATGACATTCTTGAAACGGGTTTCGTAATGTACATGATTCACTGCTGCCATCATGCACGACTGTAACTACGCCTTCGAAGGTAACAATACCTTGAGGGGGCATGAGATCAATGACAGTAGATTTTGCGGAGGGTGCGCAGACACACTCCATATTATCAGATTCTACATACCCTGTCTTTTCTACAATAACTCCAACCGTTGACAGATCAATCCCTTTAGAAGAAGATGATGTGGCTGTTATTGTGTAGTATCCAGGTTCTTCATAGGCGTGGGAGGCATTTGAACCGGTTGCAGAATTACCGTCACCAAAATCCCAAACAACCACTCCACGTGCATTCAAACTATCGAAAAAGAACTCATGTAGTTTTGCAATTATGACCTCTTCTTCATCATTATCGCCATCATCTATCTCAATAAGAGTGTATTCGTTAACGCCATAAACTACGGGGGCATCAATAGAAAATGGGCCACTCGGAGAAGAACTAGCTGTTGAAAGTGTCACAATGGCAGCTCCTCCAGCCGCTGAAAACAACATTAAACATGCGAGACTCAATGCTGAAAATGTGATTTTCACAATTGCATTGGGGTATCTGTACTTATGAACTTCTGTTTCAATAATATGAGATGTCTGACATTAATACTGCCTTGTAAATAAGTATCCAACAGATTTTATTTATTCTTGATGTGAAATGTTTAATTGAAATCCTTATCATGGATTAATATGAGGGCCCAAACCATCATGCTGTCTTTGATTATAATTACGGGGTCATTTTCAGGTTGCTTAAATTCAGATAAATTATATAATGGAAAATATTGTTATGAAAATCAATCAGACATTGATAATACATTGGATATTGAAAATATCGAAAATTGGAAGAGCAGATGCGCCAAATTACAAATGTCAATCGAGGTCAATAATGAAACCATATTAAATCAGTCAATCTTTGTTGGATTAGATTCTCAGGATTCTGATATTATCATAATAAATCTAAATGAAACATCATTAGTATCAGTTGACATTGAAGTATTAACTCTTGCTAACTTTAGCCTATTGACAATAAATTCAGCTAATTTTAATAATTTCGTTAATGATGATATTTATGATGAAATACTAAATCTAAGTTCATCATGTGTAGATAACTGTTCATTTAATTCAGAATTAGACTCCGGTTTCCACTACTTAGTGTTAAACCTAGAGTAAACTTAAATTTCTCTAAAGCAAATTATCAACACATGTAGACAACAAAACTGAATCTGTACTAAATCTGGAAGTTTCAGTACCATCAGGACAAATACAACTTCCAAATATGGTTCCATCTAGTGTTGTATTGGAGAAGTCTGCCCCAGTAAAGTCATAGTTCGAAATAGTCATATTTGTAAGATTAAGATTAGTCATGTCTGAATATGTAAAAGAAGTATTAGCCCCATTTCCAACATATTCATAATTTTCAAGTAACATATTGGGCCCCAGAATCATATATTCTTCTGATTCATCTGGGATTAGCATGCATGTGTAATCATCCGGTAATGATAAAGGACAAACTGGTAGATTCCTTGCATGTATCTTGTAGAAGTTAATTTCTGACATATCCAAATTAGATAGATTTGCATGGATAATATTCATCTTCGGTCCGATGATATTGTGATTGAGGCAATAATATTCAATTGGTAATGACAAAGGACAAGATACCAATTTTATCGCTCTAGTATAAGATAAGTCAGAACTTGTAATATTAAGATTTGATAAGTTTGTTGTACTTAATTCCAACCTTGATAAATCATCACTAGGACTTAAAATTATACCGCTATATATTATATCTCCCAAACTGGTGCTCTTTATACAAATCCAATCCTCAGGTAATACTTCAGGACATATTATATCACTTATTCTAGAACCACTAAGATTTACATGTGATAAGTCTAACCCACTTAGATTATTTTTAGCATAAGAATTAATATTGGGTCCAATAATAATATCGCCAAAACAATCTGAACCATTATCCAATAGAATAGTTGAACAATTATTGTAATTATACCAATATATTGTCTCTACATCAAAATCTAGTAGATTTAAATTTTCAGTGAGAACACGGATATCAACATATTCAGCTTGCAGTGACATTAGATTAACATCTTTAATGGATATTTGATATATGTACAAACTCCCAATGCTTGAATTGTACATTGTGAGATTTGCCCAATTACCGTTTTGGAAATAGACATAGCCATTTGTACTTTCAATATTAGAAAAATCAGAGTTAATAATATTTACTTGATAAAAATACGAATTAGTGAAATTAGAATTAGAAAAATCAGAGTAGCCAATCTGTAAATTATTGAAAGTACAACCTGACATATTACTATTTGATGCATTTATTCCATAGATATTACCACTATTTAGGAGACATTCGGGCCCCAAGTAATAGTAACTATAATCCTCGAAACTTGGTAATTTAATTTGATCTAGAGATACATTATTTTCTTCGATAATTTCATAAAATTCATCTTCCCTTTCATGATATCCAAGGTTGTTAATTCTATCGTAATATTCCTGATTAGCATCCATTAATCCATATATCTGATCAGCCCAAAAATTCATACCTAAAACTTTGTAACAATTCCATTCCAACGGGAGAACAGAAGCACATCCTTTTATGTAGTCTAAATTAACTTGACTAAAATTTATGTCTTCTAATATCGCACCCGCCATATTTGAATAGCTAAAATCTACATTAATCAAGGTCGTTCCAGTAAAATTAGTATTTATCAGATTTGTATCAATTAAGATGGAATCAGTAAAATCAGAATATGATAAATCCATATTTTCAAAATTACAACCAGTAAAATCGATACCTCTCAAATCCATATCAGAACCTGCCTGTTGACATGATGTTGATTCGAAATAATCAAAATTTATCTCAGAAAATTCGGTAGAATAAATAATCACTGGGACAATAGGTCTATCTGATCCATCAGTCATAACTTCTGATATTTCTGTTACATCATCACAACCATTTACGATTTCCCCAAATACAGTATGAACTCCATTAAGATGAGATGGCGTTGAATCACTAGGTATAATGAAAAATTGAGATCCGCCACTGTCAGGTTGTGAAGTTTTAGCCATAGATATAGTACAAGGTAAATGCATTAGACCATTATCTGTTTCATCAGGTACATTCCAATTACTTTGATCCAAACACTTGTCCTCTGTAGTTTCAACCCCGTTACATACGCCATACCATTTTGCTGCATAACCTCCAGAGCCGATCCCCAACTCAAAATCGCCACCTTGAATCATAAAGTTATCAATTATTCTATGGAACTTAGAATCATCATAATTTCCTTCAATGATATGTGTTCTGAAATTATCAGAATGAAGAGGAGCAGCTGTATGATTCAATTTAATCTCAATTTCATAATTATCATCGCCATGAGATATTTTGAGGATGACATTACTATATTCTATGGCTGAATAATCTAAATCATCATTTTGAATAGTATCATCTTCTACTGAAGTACATCCACTCAGAGGAACAAGAATTAAAATTACCATCATAAAATAGGCATTACCCTTCATGAATCGAGCCATCCAATAATCTAATTTAAAACCTATTAATATCTAAAATAAATACTTAATCAATTTATTATTACTTAGAAATAGACAAATAGTAAACCCTCATGGTTACGGAGTAATGGATTTGATATTAGTTCTCTCATTTCTATTTTTTATGTCTATATTTGCAGCGGTAGGTCTTGCATCTACATTGGTCAAAGAAGATACAACCGATGATTACCTCGTAGCTGGAAGAGGAATGCACCCAGCATTAGCTGCATTATCTGCAGTTAGTACCTGGAATTCCGGTTACATGTTTATTGGTTTTATTGGATTTACTTACCTGCTTGGCTTCAATGTCATTTGGCTAGCATTATTATCTACAATCGGACAAGTTGTTGCTTGGGTATGGTTGTTTAAATTTATACAGGAAGAAGCTCAAGAAAGGAATGTCCGTTCACTTTCGTCTCTCGTTGCTGATAAGGCTGGTGCACCTGAAGCAAAGTTAGCTGCCATATTGTCTGTACTTTTCCTCAGTATATATGCAGCAGCCCAACTCACTTCTGGAGGAAAAGCACTCTATGTTATGATGGGGTGGAATGAGACAATTGGAATTCTGATCGGTTTTGTTCTAGTGGTGGCTTACTGCTATGCTGGGGGAATTAGGGCTTCAATTTGGACGGATGCCGCCCAATCTTGTGTAATGATTGTTGGCTCAACCATTCTTTGCTGGATTGCATTACAAGAAGTTGGAGGTTTTGGAGGTCTTACCGAAGGCCTAGAAGCTCAAGATCCAACACTAACTAAGTTATTACCTCCTGATTTAAGATTTGGATTCTCTATGTGGGCATTTGCTTTCTTTTTAGGCGGTTTAGGAGTTGCAGGACAACCACAAGTAGTATCTAGAGTAATGACACTTGGATCTGAATCTGATCGTAAACAAGCAATGGTTTGGTTCTTTATTTGGCAAATTCCATTCACAGTATTGATGTTAATTATTGGTCTTGCTAGCCGCATTCTATTTACTGCCAGTGACTTCGATCCAGAGCTCGGCTTACCAATGCTGGCAATGGAAACAATGCCGCAAATTGGTGTTGGTATGATTCTTGCATCTATTTTTGCCGCAACTATGTCTACAGCAGACAGTCAAGTTCTAGCGTGTACTGCTGCCATAACAGATGACATTAAACCCGAATGGAGGCAAGATCATAAAACCACAAAGAAAGTAACTTTAGTGGTTGCAGCATTTGCAACTATGATTTCAATAGGTGGACTGTACATTCCTGGTGGTGACTCAGTATTCACGCTAGTTATTCTTGCCGTTTACGGTCTTGGTGGAATTTTCATCCCGTTACTGATTATACGATGGATGGGATACAAACCTGATACTACACATTCTATTGTGATGATGGTATCAGCTTTTGTTGGAGTTATAGGATGGAGTCTACTGAAATTTGGAGATTCAGATGGAATATTTCCTTCTGTACCTGGCATGGGAGCTGCATTCATAGCTCACTTTGTAATGAATCAAATTCGAACACCAGAAATATCTTCACTTGGAAGATTTGAGATACCAACTCAAGAAAAATTGGCAACTTTTGCTATAGTAATCGCACTAGGTCTAGTTATGAGTGAGGCCGTGTATTATGTCTCCGCACCTGATTCTTCAAATGTATCTAATTCTACAGGAGGCTATCTTGTAACATATACCGAAGAAACTATCCTTTTTACTTCAGGCTCTGAATACATAAATGATGGAGAAACCTTGTCCCTTTCATTCAATTCTGACTCAATTGAATCATGGCCAAATGGAACCAACGTGGTGGGGGCTTTGGTTTATCTCTCGTTCGATGAAGACGAAACTAGTAGTGGACTAGGATGCGCAGTAGGAGGTGATTCTGAACCTGATACAATTACCGGCACTGTACGGCATAATTTGCTCAGATTACCTGATTGGAATGATACTGATTCCTCCTTTAATCAACAAGGTAATTTTGGTATTAAATTAGGAGAATTTGATGAAGGCTATCCAGGATTTTTATTAGGACAGTCTCCTTTTTGGATATGGTTCACTGCAAATGCGGGACTTGCAATAAGTAATAATGATACTCAATCGAATTATTCGAAATCTGAAATTCAAAATTCTATCGATCTCGGTGAAGAAGGTCTTGGAGATTATTTCCTTGACATTACTGTTGATTCTGAAGAAGGTGGAAGCTTCCAATGTCAACACAACGATGATGGAGAACAAGTCGACTATGAAATTCAACTTATCACTTGGGATTATAATATAGAGTGGTGCTCAGATTGTGAAGTATTCGTACCTCCAGTTGTATGAGTACACCTTTGCCAATATAAATTGACATTAGGAGTAATTTTTATTTGAACGATTTATCTGTAGAAAATTAACAGCAACCATCACATTTGCAATCTAATCCACAGGGCGAGCAGTCGCAGCATTCATAATTCGCCATAATGATATTTCATAGCAAACTGGTTTCAAATTCATGATTTATATCCGAATTTGATTCTTAGTTAACTGTTGACCTGTATGATTTATTTATTTATTATCGACAATGATTAATATGTCACCATCGACGGATGGGGGTATGTTAGACAATAATGATGAAGCCGAAGGAACATGTCCATTTATGCATGGAGCGGTAACTACTCCTGAAAAAGGCCCAACAAACCGTAATTGGTGGCCGAATCAACTAGATTTATCTCTACTACATCAACATGATTCTAAATCAAATCCAATGGGAAAAGATTTCGATTATTCTAAAGAATTTAAAAGTATAAATTATGCAGAATTAAAACAAGATCTCCACGATCTTATGACTGATAGTCAAGATTGGTGGCCTGCAGATTACGGCCATTATGGAGGATTTTTTATCAGGATGACATGGCATGCAGCTGGTACTTACAGAACAGGGGATGGTCGTGGCGGAGGAGGTACCGGAGCACAGCGATTCGCACCATTAAATAGCTGGCCAGATAATGGAAATTTGGACAAAGCTCGTAGATTACTTTGGCCAATAAAACAAAAGTATGGTAACAAGATTAGCTGGGCCGATCTATTAATTTTAACTGGAAACGTAGCAATTGAATCTATGGGCGGACCAGTCTTTGGATTTGGGGGTGGAAGGCCAGATATTTGGCATCCAGAAAATGATATCTATTGGGGAGCGGAAGACGAATGGCTAGGAGATAATAGATATGGGGAAACAAGACAAGACCTTGAAAATCCTCTAGCAGCAGTTCAAATGGGCCTAATTTACGTTAATCCTGAAGGGCCAAATTCTAACCCCGATCCCTTACTTAGCGCTCAAGATATCAGAGAAACATTCTCTAGAATGGCTATGAATGATGAAGAAACTGTCGCTTTAGTAGCAGGAGGCCATACATTTGGCAAAGCACATGGCGCTGGTGATGCTAATCTTGTTGGATCTGAACCTGAAGGTTCTCCGATTGAAGAACAAGGATTTGGTTGGAAAAATAAACATGGAACAGGACTAGGTGACGACACAATCACAAGCGGAATAGAAGGAGCATGGACTCCCAATCCTATCGAATGGGATAATGGTTACTTTGACACATTGTTCAAACATGAATGGGAACTGGCAAAGAGTCCTGCTGGAGCACATCAATGGCATCCAGTTAATCCTGCTGAAGAAGATATGGCACCCGTAGCTCATGATAATACAAAAAAAGTGCCAACGATGATGACTACAGCTGATATGGCTCTTCTTAGGGACCCAGAATATCAAAAAATATCTAAAAGATTTCATGAGAATCCTGACGAATTCGCAGATGCTTTTTCCCGTGCATGGTTTAAGTTATTACACAGAGACATGGGTCCAAAAATTAGATATTTAGGACCTGAAGTACCTGAAGAAGAACTTATTTGGCAAGACCCAGTGCCAGTTGGATCAATAGATTATGATTTAGAAGCACTGAAGGAATCCATTCTGAATAGTGGTCTCACTACTACAGAAATGGTAGAAACTGCATGGTCCAGTGCATTCACATTCCGTGGTTCGGATATGCGTGGAGGAGCGAATGGAGCTAGAATTCGTCTTGAGCCTCAAAGATCCTGGTTAGCAAATAAACCTAATCAATTAAATAGAATTTTAGATATTCTTACAAATATATCCAAAGAACATGGTGCAAGTATTGCTGATACTATCGTTATTGCTGGAAATGTAGCCATAGAACAGGCATCAGGCATGAAAGTTCCTTTCTCATCAGGCCGTGGAGATGCCACTTCCGAACAGACTGATGAATCATCATTCAGTGTATTAGAGCCTCTATCGGATGGTTTCCGTAATTATTTGAAACAAAATTATTCAATTAGCCCAGAAGAAATGATGCTAGATAAAGCACAATTACTCGGATTATCTGCTCCTGAAATGACAGTTCTAGTCGGTGGACTAAGATCATTAGGAGTAAGCTCAGACGATCGTGGATTGTTTTCTAATGACTTCAATAATTTATCAAATGATTTCTTTACTAATCTTCTTGATATGAATATAGAATGGACAGCAACAGGTAGCAATTCTTATGATGGTAAAAATCGGTCATCTGGTGAAGTAATTCGTAGAGCTTCCCGTACTGACTTGGTCTTTGGAAGTAATTCTCAATTAAGGGCTATTGCAGAAGTATATGCACAGAATGATAACTCTGACAAATTCAAGGTAGATTTTATTTCAGCTTGGACAAAAATCATGAATAATGATAGATTCGATATTTAATATTTTTATTTAGTTCGCTAGAATCCAATGAACCAGAGAAATCCAAATATTGATAACCCAAAGAGTATGAATATACCCCAGGTCCATATTCCATATGCTAATGTCTTTCTATTGGTTACAAATGCCCATGCTGAGCCACCAACTATTGTAATTGGCCAAATAAAACAACTTGCCCAGAAAAATGAGCCATTGTTTGAATCATTCATGTTCCCCCAATATGCAGTATGTGTTGGGTAATTTCCATCTTGAGTAGCAACGTAGACGTTATCTTCACTAACCTTAACGTAGATATTAGCCGCCTCTGGACCAATATCACTAGACGGTACGTACCAAACTACATTCTCGCTATCTAGGATTTCTTCATTATATGGTCCATTTCTGTTGCCATAAATATAAATCCGCCAAAACTCTTCGTCATTATTTTCACCCTCAATATTCAAATCCCATTGTCCTTCTGCAGCAAATATATCCGAAAAACTAGATCTCATTGAGAATTCATACACTTCAAACTCCATTTCATCAATAGTAACATTATCTATTTTATATGCATTATCTGAATAATATTCTTCATCCAATATCCCCCCTTCTCCTATTGATATTAACAATACACTAATGATGGAAAGTATAATTGGTACTAATATCATACCGATGAGAAACCATCCCCATGAAGGCAATTTAAAGGAATCATTACCTTGAATTTGATCCCAAACACCAGATTCTTTAATCTCTAATACTTTCTCTACTTCACCTGAAAGTATGTTTCCCTTTTTTCCAGGCTCATTTAACATGACCGATTGAGGTCCCACTAGTACTGGTTCTTTAGATTCTTCAGAACCCCACCAGTCTTCTTCCATGGCAAATGGTCATCGTATTAGGTCATGAGTTTTGGCCCGAATTGCCTCAATCTAATGAATGATTTTTTTGTTTTATATTCTGCTATGAGATTACCACAAAATCTCATTTAATTGAATAATTAATAAAAATGAAGTAAACTATCGAAGCCATTCCTAATATGAAATATATCGCTAAATTGATTGTACTACTTTTAGAAAACTCATCTCTTTTTGCCCCTTCTTTTCCACGAATATGAGTACCCCCATTAATGATAATATATCCAAAACAAGCCCAAAAAAATATTCCAATAATTAGTGAACCAACTTCTCTCATAGCATAAATTAATTTATTATTAGATATATATATTTCTAAATTATTTTATTTATTTTGTCTAAGTTTAGAAAGCCAGGAATCAGGAATCCATGACCATGGTCTTGCTAGAGTAATAAGTCCTGCAATGAATAGTAAGATACTAAATCCGCCACTAATAATCGTTAATCCTTCTGTAACATTGCAAAATCCATCACACGTCCCTCCTGAGAAACCAAGGCCCGGACCTAATGATTGTAAAATTGTCAAAAAACCGAAAATAATCATTAAAATGATGGCTAATATACTTCCAAGCATTATTAAAAATGCTATTTCTCTAGCCGTTTCTCCATTATCTTCATTTGATTTTTTGATTTTATTATTTTCTTTCTCATTATTATCCTCTTGCGAAATTTGTTCCAACTCTGCTTTTTCTTCTTTGTATCCAAGAGAATAAGCAAAATAAATTATTGTTATCAACAACATTGGGAAACTACAACATGTGAAAAATATTGATAATGTCCCATTTGATGGTGTAATAATCTCGCCCTCTTCACCAGCAAATATTCGTCCCAGCTGATTAAAAAGTATTGTAATAAATAAGAGTGCCAATGGTACTCTGAACTTTTTAAGATTCATAAATTACGGTAATTGGATTAGATAATAAATTAACTCCCGACCTCAGGGTTTATTTGGTTCAAATGTAATGTATTGAAGAATAAGGATTGTCCCAATAGTAGAATAAATATCTATTATTAT
>CAXAFE010000023.1:0-11044 GCA_963968165.1 uncultured Candidatus Poseidoniales archaeon
TTTACACCTTCTCCTTTATCCTTCACATGCTCCAATAGAGGGGGTCACATATGATATATTCGTAAAGTAAGATTAAATGAGAATATTCTAGTATTACTATTACAGAGAATACAATTAAGTTGAATTTAAATCAATTATATCAGAGGGAATAGTATGACACGTGACGAAGACCTGCCTTTTGATACTAAAATGCTTGACCAAATGGCATCTGTCTGTGTGCATTTTGGATTGAATCTTCAAAGTGGTCAAGACCTAATTATTACGTCCACTGTTGAGTCTCTGCCTTTAGTTCGTAGAATAACTGAGGAAGCATATCGTGCAGGTGCAGGAGTAGTTACTACTTTGCTTTCTGATGAAGAATTGAGCCTTGCTAAGTATAGATATGGTAATGATGAAAGTTTTGATAGGGCTCCAGAATGGCTGTTTAAAGGAATGGCAGAAGCATTCGGAAATAATACTGCACGACTTGCCATTGCAGGAGATAATCCTATGTTACTTTCAGAGCAAGATCCTGCAAAAATTTCAAGATCCGGTAAAGCAATGTCTATTGCCGCTAAACCGGCAATGGAATGTATTACAAATTTTGAGACTAATTGGAATATTGTTTCGTATCCAGGTACTGCATGGGCAAAACAGGTTTTTCCTGATTTATCTGAAAGAGATGCGGTTGCAAGCTTGGCAAAAGCACTCTTTTCAGCATCAAGAATTGATGGAGAAGATCCTTTGAAGGATTTACATGAACATCATGCGGTTCTCAAAGCTCGTCAAGAATGGATGAATGATCATGCTTTTGAGTCTCTCCATTACACTGGTCCAGGCATTGACTTAATGCTAGGATTAGCAGATGGTCATGCATGGAAAGGAGGTGCCAGTATGGCAAAAAATGGTATTGTATGTTCACCAAATATTCCAACTGAAGAGGTCTTTACAACTCCTCACGCTCATCGTGTAAATGGAGTTGTCAGAGCCTCAAAGCCTCTTGTTCACAGAGGTACACTAATTGATGAAATAGAAGTTAGATTTGAGGATGGTAAGATAGTAGAAGCAAAAGCAACCCAAGGAGAGGAAGTATTTCTTCAATTACTAGCTACTGATGAAGGAGCTAGTAGACTGGGAGAAGTTGCGTTAGTTCCTCATTCTTCACCTATATCTCAATCGGGTTTACTGTTTTACAATACATTGTATGACGAAAATGCAGCATGCCATATTGCACTAGGGCAGTGTTATTCCAAATGTTTCAAAGGAGATATTGGAGATGATAAAAAAGCAATAGAAGAAGCTGGGGGAAATTCCTCAATGATTCATGTAGATTGGATGATTGGTTCTGGAGAATTAGATATAGACGGAATTACTGCTAATGGAGAAAGAATTCCCGTATTTAGAAATGGAGAATGGGCAGAATCTCTCTAGATGTTGTTAAGATTAGTGATTTTTTATGACTATAAAATGGTCCAATAACATTGGCATTTCAAAAGTAATAAAAACATCTAAAAAAGTGGTTTGGGATACGATAACTACACCAGAAATTTTAGAAAAATGTCACCCATATTGTTCTAGTAATAAAGTTAAACAATGGCCTGGCATTGGTTCAGAGGACACTATAGTATATCTCAATGGATTAACACTTGAAAGACGATTTATTTCTTGGGAAGAAGAAGATGGATATTCATTAATGATTGGAGAAGAAAATGGCCCTGAATCATTTGTAATATGGAAATTGAAAGAATTATCTGAAGATTTGACAGAATTAACTATTACGGTTCATCCTTATTTCATGAATAAATGGCCTAAGATAATTTCTTTCTTTCCATATTACTTTTTTATCACTCCCAAGTTAAGTTACTATCTAGAATCAGTTACTGGTGGATTTGGTTGGTTCATAGAAAAAGATGAGGTAATTCTGAAAAATCATTTTGGTAAACATAAATGGTTTTCATAAGATAATTACGTTATAAAAATAGTTCCAAAGCCTTCATTTCTAGTTTGCTTTGCGAGTGCTATGTATCCATTCCATCGTTTAGTTATGATAGCTGGAAAACATATGTTAAGACGTAGAGAAAAAGTTACAGATGTAACTCAGAAATATACATTTCATTTCCGTCCTGGATTAGGCGATATTGATTTATACCCTGAAGTAAATAATGGTAGACATTTTGTTTTTTGTGATCTTGCTCGATATGATATTGCATTACAAATTGGTCTTGTAAAATATATTAAAAAGGAGAGATATTTGTTTGTAGTAGGTGGATCTACGATAAGATATCGTAAGCGACTAAGGCCTTTTAGAAAATCAAAAATTGTAACGCAGTTTGTCGGTTTCAATAAAAAATTCTTTTATTTTCATCATGCTATTCAACAAAATGGAGCTGTGTCATCTTCAGCCATCGTACGGACCGGAATTAGAGATAAGAATGGAACAATAGAACCAGAGATTGTGATGAAAGGACTTGGATTTGATTTAGAACCATATATGGAGCCTTGGGTTAATGAATGGATAACTTGGGATGATGAAACGCATCCTTGGCCTGATCCAGAAAAAAATAATTAATGTCAATCACTAAGTGCTCACCATTAATCCAAAGGATATGTTCGAACATCTGAAACTGCAAGAACCAGCAAAATGGCACTTAGCATTAAGCAACGATGAATTAAATCGTAATGAAAGAATAATTTCTATTATCTTCTTTGCCGGAGTAACTGCAATATGTGCTCAAATCGCATTCACTATGCCTTGGTCTCCTGTCCCATATACATTACAGACATTTGCAGTATTAGCAACTGGAGTATATCTACGTCGTAATGATGCATTTACATCAGGGTGTATCTATTTACTGGCGGGAGCGATTGGTGCACCAGTATTCGCAGAGGGAGGAGATGTTTTATTCTCAGAATCTACTCTAATAGCATCAGGAGGATATCTTCTAGCATTTCCTTTCGCGTCTGCATTAATAGCAGAAGGATTGGATAGGTCAAGAAAATCGGGTGTTGCAGATCTTAGAGCACAGATTATTTGTTGGGTAATTGCAATGATACCAGTGTATATATTTGGAACAATTTGGTTAGCTCATTCATATGATGTTGATTTTGCACAGGCTTACGAATGGGGTGTTGAACCATTTTTAGCTTGGGATATTGCTAAGATTTTGGTTATGGCATTTATCACAACAAAAATTTGGTCTTATACTCCATTTGAGGAAGATTTGAATAATTAATAGTCAGTTTCTGGTTGCATAAATGTTGTAATTAATGTATTTAAAACTATTAAAACAACTACACCAGCAATAATGTTCCAGTCTGAAATTAATTCAATACCCTTTACAATTACAAATGATACTACTAATATTGTTAGAAGGATAACGTGAATAATGGGAGCCCCATTTAGCCTTGGATCGATAAATGAGTAAATGTATACTCCTTCAATACTTACATAAATTCGAGCCCATACAATATACATTATTCCAAAAATTATTGGTAATGCAAAGTATCTCCAATCTACTTCTAAATTATTCAAAATAATTGCTATTCCCAACAACACGACATTGAAATTATGCATTACTATTTCGTACCAATAAAATAGATGATCTAAACTATATCCTTTTGAAATTGAGTCTCCAATAATATAGAATGTGACAACAAATGTAACTAGTATTGCACAAGCATATGAAGTAGCAAATAAGGCTGGGCTAGCAATTAACATCCATTCTGGTATTTCTCCCCCGGATATATGAGTCCAGGAACTAGCGGCTGCTATTCCAAAACTTATTCCAAATAAACCAAAAGACCACATTGTAAATGGTGCTAATCTAGTAATTCCACTTGCATGACGAGGTCGACTTTTTCGTTCTTCATAATAAAGAGGATTATCTGGAGAACCTTTTGGATCAAGAGCGATCCAAGCCAGCGTTACTAAACTCAAAATAGCACATGCAGTCCTAAATAAAGCAAGAATTTCATCTGAAACATAATCTGAAGAAACAACCGATTCTACGCTTGGAGTGTGACTTAAGAAATCAGTATAGAAAACAGACCAAACTGCTACAGAAAGGCAAAGAAAAGTTGCCAAGGCGGTTTCAATATGGCGATCTTTAGCTCCATATTCTAGCATCCAGTTAACCATTAAACCACGCACTGAAGAATACTAGATTAATCTTTTAGTAGTTAGGTGTCCCTTAAATCGAAGTATAAATAAACTAATTAGTATCAATTATTGGTCCGGCATTATCCCAATAGTAATATAATTGGCGACCGTTAAATGGGTATGGATCTTCTTCGGCTGCAGTAAAATATAATTTATCTCCAAAACTTGTTAGCCACCAAGGGTAACTAGAGTTTGTTCCTGGGTTTAAATCGAGAAGGATTTGAGTCTCATTTTCTGTACCATCAGAATACCATATTTCATACCCATATTCTGGAGAGTTAGCTGTAAAATAAATCATTTCTTTATGTATAATTAGTTGGTTTCCAAAGTTGCTGAACGGGGCCCCATAATCAAAACTTGAGCTTTGGCCTGGGTATATGTCCATTACCATAGTCGTACCTTCTTCGGTTCCATCTGACTTCCACAATTCTCTTCCATATTCTTCATTGTATGCGGTAAAGTATAATGTATCATCAGAAAGGAGAAAACGCCTAGGATCACTTGATCCGTTTACATTTATGTCCTTTATCATGAAAGTTCCAGACATGGAGCCGTCAGAATACCACAATTCCCTACCATTTTCTCCATCATTAGCAGTAAAAAATATATTTTCATTATGAGAGATTAGGTTTTCAGGATTGCTAGCATTACCAATTCCGGGCCATATATCAACTATTATATCAGTATTTGAAGCACTGCCTTGGCTGAAATATAATTCCCTACCTGTCTCGTTTCCAGTATCTGCAGTGAAAAATATTTCGCCATTACCAATCGAAGTAAGTTGTTCAGGATTACTACCTTCCTCACCGGGTTTTAGATCTTCAATCAAAAATAGGCCATTATTTCCAAATGCTGCTAGATTATAGCGATACAATTCTCTTCCATTATCATTACTGGTAGCACTGAAATAAATCAAATTACCATTATGTATGAAATCTCGAGGTATTGAACCTAGGAAATCAAAACAACAATATGGTCCTGCTTCTGTAATTTCAGGAACGATATTTGCCATTCTTATTGTTGTAGTACCATCAGTCAAGTATGGCTCTTCACCGGTTACATCTCCACTATGGGCCCAAAATCCAGAATAAACCAACCTATCAGGATAATTTCCATTGGAAGGGATAACATGTAAATTAGTAGGCCCAACATAAAAGAATTCCCACCAATCATTATCTGAGAAATAATCATGAGTCCACTGATCCTGAATTAAATGAGTTCCTGCTTCTGTACCGTCACTAACGAAAACTTCTGCCATATACAAACTAGGTGCATCTTCGTAGCCTGTAAAGAAGAATTTATTATTACCTGCAACTAATTCAGGGGTGTAATATCCTCTGTTAATACCTGTAAAATCTGCTACAGTTAGACTACCATAATTTTCACATGTTTCCGTTCCGTCATCATTTGTAGAACATTCTTCAGGCCTGACATCTTTTATCATGTAAGTTCCTTCAACAGTTCCATCAGTCCTCCATGGCTCCCAACTATGGATACCATCATCAGCTGCAAAAATCAACTTATTACCCATTTTAACCAATAATTGAGGGCCCCAACTATTTTCAGACATGTTTAATATTCGTCCATAATTACCAGGACATTCGCCAATTGAAAATTGTATTTCATCATCTGACAATTGTTGATCATCAGCAATAGCTGTACCGCTTCCATCATCAAAACCTCCGATAATTTCTATACCAGGATTATCCATTGGGCAACTACCAATTTTTTGCCTCATATCATAAGTTAAACTGTTAATTGTACTTTCAAGGGCAGTGACAGTTGCAAGTAATTGTTCAGCTTCAATTTGTCTTTCTGAGATATCTGCGTTCAGATTTAGAATTTCAGAATCTGCATTATTAATCTGAATAGTAAGGTTACTAACTTGATTTTCAAGTTGCGCTAATAAGCCCTCATCTTGAGTCCGATTTAATTCAAGCATTGTCTCAGACAGAGATGTTGAAAGATTATCTCTATGTGCTTTCATTGAAGTTAAGTTTAATGTTAAACTATCAATTTCGCTGTTAGCAGCTTCTAATGCTATATCAGAAGAATCTAAAGTACTTTGGAGGATCAAATTATTTTCTAATACCTCATCTTTTTCAGCAGTAATATTGATTATTTCAGATTCAAGAGAAATTATTTTCTCATCTTTGGAAGTATCATCGCCACCCATACAACCTGCTAGAATAGATGTTGCAAAAAGTATTGAAATCAATAGCGCTTTTTTCTTCATGTACACTGTAAAGTTAAACCATTAATAAGTAGTTCTCCGCCTATTGTATCTGTAAATTAGAATGAAACTTAAACAATAAGAACCTCTGGATTAGAAAATAGGAGTTTAGTATATGCCGCGTGTAATGATAGTTGGAGCCAACCGTGGAATCGGTCGTGCTCTTTTGGATGGTTATCTAAAAAGAGGATGGGAATGTGTGGCAACGTCTCGTAATGATCAAGCGTCGGAAGATAATGTTACATGGGTGAAATTAGATGTTAGAGATCCAGATAATCATATTCCAATAGAAGGAGAATTAGATTTACTAATTTGTAATGCAGGTGTTTTCCTAGATAGAGGTGAGAAAATTGGATCTGGTTTTGAGGCTAATTTATGGGAAGATACCTTCGCCACGAACGTTACTGGAACATATCTAGCTATAGAAACACAACTTGAACCGCTGAGAGCATCAAAAAACTCCAAAATTGCAATCATTTCCTCTCAAATGGGTAGTGATACTACTGCCCCGGGAGGTTCCTACATTTATCGATCTTCAAAAGCAGCTTCATTAAATCTCGGTCGTAACTTGGCCACTGATTTAAAATCTGAAGGAATCTCAGTTGGAATATATCATCCTGGATGGGTACAAACCGACATGACGAGCAATAAAGGAAGGCTTACTCCTACAGAATCTGCAGACGGACTAATAGAAAGATTCTCAGAGTTATCAATCAAAACAACAGGTTGTTTTGAGACATGGGATGGGAGAATTCATCCATATTAATTGGTTATAGAATCATTCTTCTTCAGGAGATTAGCCTAAATCTGAAGTAATTATCCCGAGAACTGGAAGACCTAAAAATAGAAGAATTAAAAAATAACAAATAATTTTTTTGTAGTTGCTGTTATCTTTCATGTGCTTTGGAAAGCATCTATACAAAATAACGTTGTGATATGTTAATCTTAAAGATATGTAATTCGGCTAGGGTTTTGGATATACTTATTTGTATTATAAATCTCGCATGTTTATGGAAAGTAAGAGGCCTCTATTTAGTCCTCTTTTAATATCTGGTTGTATAATAGTTCTAGTTGGGTTTTCAATTAGAGCATCATATGGAGTATTCCAGATACCAATAGCGGAAGAATATGGATGGCCTAGAGCAGAATTTAGTCTTGCAATTGCTATACAAAATCTTGCTTGGGGGTTTGGCCAACCAATATTTGGAGCAATTGCTGAGAAGATTGGAGATCGTAAGGCGATAATAATCGGTGCAATAATGTACTCACTGGGACTAATTCTGTCTGCAGGCGCTACTACTCCATTAGAGCATCAAATTTACGAAGTATTAGTAGGATTTGGAATTGCAGGGACTGGTTTTGGAGTTATTCTTGCTGTTGTTGGTAGAGCAAGTGCCGATGAAAATCGATCAATGAGTCTAGCAATAGCCACTGCAGCGGGATCTTTGGGTCAAGTAGTCGGACCACCGGTTGCAATTGCATTACTTTCAGAAATGCCCTGGCAATCAGTTTTCCTTATTTTTTCTGTTGCAATACTAATGACTTTGTTGTTATTACCATTCATGCGTTCACCTGCATTAGCCAGTAAAGAAGAACTGGAAGAAAGTATGGGAGATATACTAAAATTAGCATTCAAAGATCCTTCTTTTTCAATGATTTTTATTGGATTTTTTTCATGTGGATACCAATTAGCTTTCATTACGGCACATTTTCCAGCCTTAGTTACTGAAATGAGTTCCCCCATAGATCCAACTGGTTGGTGTGGGCCTTTAGGCATTCAAAGTACAGCAGCACTTGGAGGATTTGCTATCTCAGTAATTGGTTTTGCAAATATTCTTGGTACTTTAGTGGCTGGTTGGGCGGGAAAAAGATATCCAAAAAAATGGCTGCTCTCAGGAATATATGTTGGACGTTCAATAGCAGCAGCTTGTTTTATCTTAGTCCCAGTATCTGCTAATTCGGTATTAATATTTTCTTTTGCAATGGGTTTCTTATGGCTTGCTACTGTACCTCTAACAAGTGGCTTAGTGGCTCATATCTATGGATTAAAGTACATGGGTACTTTGTATGGGATAGTATTTTTCTCTCATCAATTAGGGAGCTTTGTAGGAGTTTGGCTTGGAGGAGTTCTATACGATATGTATGGAACATATACTTTCGTTTGGTGGGTTGGGATTGCAGCAGGAATAGTATCAGCTATTATTCACTTGCCGATTAAGGAAGAATCTAGAGTATCAAAATCTAAATCCACACATCATTAGATGCAGTCAAATTTCCTTGTATTTCCCCCGTATTAACCACTCCTTGGGGTTCGACAATCATGATTTTACATTCTTTCTCTGCATATGGTTTGTGAATAACTCCTTTTGGTACAACATACATTTCACCTTCACTTAGTTGAATATTTTTATCTTCAAATTTAATATTCATACTACCTTCTAAGACAATAAAAACTTCGTCAGTATGATCATGATTATGCCAGACGAATTCTCCTAAAATTTTCACTAATTTGAATTGATAATCATTCATTTCTGCTATTACTTTAGGTGACCAATGATCAGAAAATTTGGATAGTTTTTCATCGAAATTTATTTTTACCATAATATTTATGCGAAAGTCATCATTTTTCAACTTATCATAAATTTACTAATTATGATATCTTCATTCATATTTTATTAATATAATTCTATAAATTTGATAAGATTAGTCTTTTTAAAATTAGAAATGAAAAATACCTCTATATTGATATCTTGTAGAATTATTCTTCTTCTTCATTTCTAATAAATGCAATACCAAAATCCATTATTGAAAGTACTATTAATGCTATAATTACAATAATCGGTGCAAGTATAATGAGTTTTATTTTGTTATCTTCTTTCTCAATACAATCAGAAGAATCCGAGGCCCCATAATTTGAACTGTGGGTTCCTTCAGCACATTCAGTTTGAGTAATTGATGCATTAGTATCAACGTAATATCCTGGCTCTGCAATTATACAGAATATTTCACCAGACTGATTTTGAAATGTTCCTAATCCACATGGTAATTGATTTATGGATGCATTAGTATCAACGTAATATCCTGGCTCTGCATCATTACATGACGACTGTCCAATATCACTCTGATATGTCCCTGCATTACATTTTATTTGTGTAGATTGCCCATTCTCAGGAACATAATAACCTACATTTGCATCAATACAAGATGATTGACCTGTATTTGGCTGATAAGTTCCTGACGCACATAGTGTTTGTATTGTTTGAGCGGCTGAATCTACATAATATCCCGCATTTGCATCATCACATGATATTTGTCCAGTATCTGATTGATATGTCCCTACATTACAAGCAGTTTGGGAAGTTTGTCCAGTTGAATCAATATAGTACCCTATTGATGCATCTTCGCATGATAATTGTCCTTTGTTGGATTGATAAGTTCCTGCTGCACATTCTGTTTGGGATATTTGTCCAATAGTTCCAACATAATACCCTTCGTCTGCATCATTACAAGATGATTGTCCTAATTCAGTTTGGTATGTTCCTGATGGACATGCTGTTTGATTTATAGATGCACTAATATCAACATAATATCCTGCATCTGTATCAATACATGATGATTGTCCGATAGATGGTTGATATGTACCCGGGGGGCATGCAGTTTGATTGGATAGCCCAATTGAATCGACAAAGTATCCTGCATATGCAAGAATACAAGACGATTCTCCAGTAGATGGTTGGTATGCACCTAGAGGGCATGCAGTTTGGTTCGTGGATGCATTTGTATCTACATAATATCCTGCATCTGCATCATCACAGGAAGATTGTCCGATAGATGATTGATATGTACCCGTTACACATGGAGTTTGGTTCGTGGATGCATTTGTATCTACATAATATCCTGCATCTGCATCAATACAAGTCGATTGTCCTATTGCAGATTGGTATGTTCCTAGTGTACATGCAGTTTGATTAGTTGATGCATTAGTATCTACATAATATCCTACATCTGCATTGTTGCATGACGACTGACCGATAGATGGTTGGTATGTTCCTAGTGTACATGCAGTTTGATAGGTAGATGTATTAGTATCGGCATAATATCCTGGATCTGTATCAATACAGGAAGATTGTCCAGTAGATGGTTGATATGTACCTACAGGGCATGCAGTTTGATTGGATTGTCCAATTGAATCGACAAAATATCCTGCATCGGCATCGTTGCATGACGACTGTCCTGTTGCAGATTGGTATGTTCCTGCTGCACATTCTGTTTGTGTTGTTTGACCATTTGAAGGGACGTAGTTACCAGCATCTGCATCATCACATGACGTTTGCCCTGTAGATGCTTGATATGTTCCTGCTGTACATTCAGCTTGTGATATTTGCCCAGTAGATCCAACATAATATCCTGCATCTGCATCATCACAGGAAGATTGTCCTGTTGCAGATTGGTATGTTCCTGCTATACATTCTGTTTGTATTGTTTGACCAGTTGTTGGTACATAATATCCTGCATCTGCGTCAATACAAGACGACTGTCCCGTGTCTGGTTGGTATGTTCCTGCAAGACATTCTGTTTGTGTTGTTTGACCAGTTGTAGGAACATAATATCCTGCATCTGCATCTAAACAATCATCTTCACTTGATGCCCCTGTAATTGGATTATATGTTCCT
>CAXAFE010000024.1:0-8827 GCA_963968165.1 uncultured Candidatus Poseidoniales archaeon
TTATTTTTTTTAATTGGGGGGGTTTCACCAAAATTAGTCACACTAGGAATTAAAAAATCAGCATCAACACTATTGGAAGTATCATTTACAATCCCAAGAGTGAATGCGTCTGCAATGATTTTATGTCTTATGGTTTCTAATACTGATTTTTCACCTTTTCTAGAATTTTTGATACCTCGAAATAATTTAATCGGACCTATCTTGAAAATAGTTGAAATTGATAATTTACTCCTTTTACCATTAGAGTATAACCATCTATATTTAGCTTCACTTTTGGAAATCCTCCAATGCTCTTCTAATCCTAAATCTGATATTAATCTCCAGACTGCAGGATGTGGCCTAGACGAATTGACAGAAATATCGCATATCCATTCGTCTTTAATCCAGGTATGAATGACTCCTCCTAATTTCCTTGTCTTTTCTAAAATAATTATTTCCTTCTTGGGAAATTTTTCAGAAATACGGAATGCTGCACATAGCCCAGACAATCCCCCCCCGACAATGATAATTTTATTTTTCTTAGAGAGCTCTGGGTTAACAAGAAGCGGCCTTCTTATTTCATCACCATGACGAACCCAATCTTTTAGATCATACATTTTCCATACCTAACCAATTCTTGGGATTATGTAAGACTTCAAGCAACTCAAATTCGGGAGTACCAGATAACGGCTCATGACAGTATTCCCATCTAGCAGTCATTGGAAGCGACATAAGTATACTTTCGATTCTACCGTTAGTAGTTAATCCGAACCTAGTTCCACGGTCATAAACTAAATTGAATTCCACATATCTTCCCCTACGTATTTGTTGCCATTCCTTTTGTTTATCATCAAATGGTAGAGATTTTCTCCTTTCTAAAATTGGTAGATAAGAAGAAAGGAAGGATGAAGCACAATCACTAATAAATTCAAAACAAGATTCCTTACTTGTTGCATTTAAATTATCGAAGAAAATCCCCCCTAATCCTCTTCTTTCTCCTCTGTGTTTGATAAAAAAGTAATCATCACACCATTTTTTATATTTTTCATAATTTGCAACTTCATGCCTATCACAAACATCCTTGTAAGTTTGATGAAAATGTTTTGCATCTTCGACAAACAAATAACTGGGAGTCAAATCCGCGCCACCTCCAAACCACCAACTGCCATCTAAATTTCCATCTCCACGTTCAAAGTATCGATAATTAGCATGTACAGTAGGGGCCATAGGGTTTTTTGGATGTAAAACCAAACTCAAGCCAGTAGCATAGAAATCAAGGTTCCCTTCTCCTAAATTACTCCCGCCTTCCATTGCATCTGCTGCTTCTTGACTCAAGGTTCCATAAACAACACTTACATTTACACCAGCCTTTTCAAAAATTTCTCCACCACTAAATACTCGACTTCTTCCTCCTCCACCGCCTTCTCTATCCCAATTATCTTCTCTGAAATTAATCCCATCAATTTTAGAAATTGTATTACAAATTTCATCTTGTAGCGCATGAATAAAAGACTCTATCATTTCCTTCATTTTCACTCGTCCTTGATAGTTCGTAAAATCGACTCAACACAATCTATCTTTGCAGATGGAGAAAAACCATGACCTAAATTAAAAATATGTCCCGGTGAATTGCCAGCTCTCATCAACACATTTTTTGTTTCTTGAGATACTTTTTCAACAGAACTTGTTAATAATGATGGATCTAAATTGCCTTGAAAAGCATATTTATTACCAAATTTTTCCCTATACTCTTGCATATCGTCTCTCCAGTCTAGGGAAAAGCATTGAACGTCTAATTCCATCATCGCTTGATGTAAATGCCCAGATCCCTTGGCATAATGAATTACTGGAACCTTAGTGTTAACTTCTGATCTGAAAACTTCTAAGGCTTTTTTAGCCCCTGGCATTGCATATTCTCTATAGGAATCAACATCCAATAATCCAGCCCATGTATCGAATATTTGCACAGCATTAGCACCGCCATAATTTACTTGATCAGCAAGAAGATTGCCTACTATGGTTCCTAATTTATCAAACATTTCCTTAGCCTGGTCGGGATTAGAATTAATCTTTCCCCGAGTTTCAATAAATTCCTTATCTCCGGTTCCACCTGCTAAGAGGTACATTCCTATTGTCCATGGAGAACCTACAAATCCAAGATGAGCAACTCTATCTTCAGTATAATCAGATAGTGCATTAAGTGCATTTGCAGCCCATGGAGCATCTTTTCTTGAATTAAATTTAGGCCACGAATCTATATCTTCAAATTGGAATTTATCAATTTTTATCCCTCCTCCATACTTGACTTCATATCCAAGCGAAGGAAGTGGAGTTAGAATATCACTGAAAACTATTGCAGCATCAATTTCCGGATATCTTTCTAATGGTTGGCAAGTAATTTTCGTGCATAAATCAACATCCATGCATCTTTCCCAGAAACTGGTTTCTGATGCAATTTTCCTATATTCGGGTAGATGCCTACCAGCCTGCCTCATGAACCATACTGGAGTACGATCAACTTCGTGCAGATTTAAAGCAGATACAATTCGCTCTCTACCATTCATTATCTGACCTCAATTTCAAGTAATACTTCATCCAAGGCAGAAATAAAGCCTCTGATGTGTTCCTCATTATGTGCCGTTGAGATAAATCCTACCTCATAAACAGATGGGGCGAGCATATATCCCTTTTCCAAAAGTCCTTTATGAAGATGAAGATATTTAGAACCAGCATTATTTGGGATTTCATCAGCTCTTTTGGGTATTTTTTCAGTACCGGGTGAAAACCAAAATAAACTGGATGACCTTACTATCCTCATCGGAAAGTTATACTTGCCTAAGATAGTTCTAACTCCATTTTCAAGCATACTTCCAAGATTTTCTAATTTTTCATATGCTTCGGAATCTAGTAGATTAAGTGTAGATAATCCTGCAGCCATTGCTAAAGGATTTCCTGATAATGTTCCTGCTTGATAAACTGGTCCTATGGGGGCTAATTTATCCATTATTTCTGCTTTTCCACCATAAGCACCCACTGGCAAACCTCCTCCAATGACTTTTCCTAACGTTATTAAATCAGGCTCAATCTTCATTAGGCCAGAAATACTACCTTCTGGGAATCTGAAACCAGTAATGACTTCATCAAATATCAATAAACATCCATATTTATCACAGTATGTCCTTATTTTCTCAATAAATTTTTTTCTTTGTATCAAAAGTCCATTGTTGGCAGGCATGGGTTCGATGATGACTGCTGCAATTTCACCTCCATATTCTTTCATTACATGTTCAAATAAATCTTCATCATCTAAGGGGCAAACTATTGTTGTAGACACCGTATCTGCTGGTATTCCGGGACTACTTGCTATTCCAAAAGTAGCCAATCCACTACCTGAATTAACTAGCAATGAATCAATATGTCCATGGTAGCAACCATCAAATTTTACTATTTTGTCTCTTCCAGTGTAGCCTCTTGCTAATCTAACAGCACTCATCACCGCTTCGGTCCCAGAGCTTACGAATCTAATTTTTTCAATAAAAGAAATCCTACTTTTTACCTTTTTCGCAAGATCTATCTCTCCAACATGGGGTGCACCAAATGAGGTCCCATTAGCCATTTTTTGTTGAATATTATTAATTATTTCTTGATTTGCATGACCATGAATCAATGGGCCCCAAGATTGAACAAAATCTACTAATTCATTCCCATCTTCATCTGTGACTATTGCTCCTTTCGCACTTTTGAAATAAATGGGACTTCCGTAAACCGATTTAAATGCTCTAACTGGTGAATTTACTCCACCAACAAGATGTTTAACTGCTTCGTCATGGAGTAAATCTGAATTAGTTCTAAGCATCTTAATTCCTCACTTCAGCCAATTATTATAGATAGCTTCTCTTGTATGATAACTTACGATAATATTGGCTCCAGATCTTTTGAAAGCATAGAATATCTCGTTGATCATCTTCTCCCTCTCCTTTATACTATTATTTGATGACATTACCATTGCATATTCTCCGCTTACATTGTAAACAGCCACCGGTCTTCGAGTAGATTTAGATATCTCTCTTACTACATCTAAGTAAATCATAGCAGGCTTAATCATAATGATATCTGCCCCTTCTTTAATATCTAATTCAACTTCTAGTTTAGCCTCATCATATCCAGACCTCACGTCCATTTGATGCGTTTTCCTATCTCCTGACTCTGGCGATGAGTTAGCAGCATCTCTAAAAGGACCATAGAAAGAAGATGCATATTTTACAGAATAAGACATAATTCCAGTATTTTTAAACTCATTTTCATCTAATGATTTACGAATTTCTTTTACTCTTCCATCCATCATATCCGAAGCAGCAATATAATCAACTCCTGCCTCAGCACACTTTAAGGCAATATTTATCAATTTTGGAATTGTCAAATCATTACTGATATCTCCTTCATGAATGATCCCACAATGGCCATGATTGGTATAAGTACACATGCAGACATCCGCCATTATTACTATTTTGTCACCAAATTCTTCTCTCAATGAACTAATCGCTAAATACAATGGAAGATCATCTGAAATTGAATAAGTCCCTTGAGAATCTTTTTTGTGTTGATCTAAAACTGGGAATAACATATGATTTCTTATTCCTTTTTGAAAATCCGCCTTTATGGTATCAATTAAAATATCAACCGATTGATGATTTATTCCAGGCATAGAGTCAATATTCTCGTCTACATTATCTCCGGATACAACAAAATGCGGCTGAACTAAGGAGTCTGTAATGGAATTTGAAAAATTTAAATCTCTGCGTGAGGCCGTCGATCTATTTATTCTAGGCCGTATTTTCAAATTAATCACCTCTCTTATCTTTCCACCAATTAATTATGAATTCAGATGATGTAGTTTCGATAATATCAACTGAGGACTCTTTAAAGTATTCATTTTCGGTTATTTCCAAATAAGATGATCTACCCATACATAAAATATTTTTAGTAACCGGTAGATTATTTTCTACCCAGGACCTTACTGATGATGGTGAAGACATTAAAATCACATCATTATCTCCTATTTCTACGCCATCTATCTTAATTGAACTATTATTATACGCTAGCCAATGATTTAATTTATACTTTTGTTCTAACAAACCATTTACAAATTTATCACCGCTGAGATTAGATTGTGGAATCAAAAATTTTGTAGATTTCGGATAGTTGTCTCGTATGTATAATAATAAGTCCTCTGAATCTTTTACTTTAGCACAATCAGAAACTGTGTGACCAAGTTCAAAGCAAGCTGCTGCAGTTCCTTCTCCGATTGCTAGCCATGGAATTCTACCAATATCAATGTTATTTTCAATAATAGAAACTGCGCATCTTGCTGCAAAAGGAGATGTCAAGATTAGCCATGGCCATTCTGAACGTTTTTTAATAGATGATAGAAAATTTGTTGGCCAATTATCTTTAACAACTTCTAAATCTATCACTGGACGATTAATCATATTTATATCTGACTTAACTAATATTCTAGATAGCCTATCGGAGTTTAGTGTTGAGATAATTTTTGGACTATGGCCTATATGTGGCACATCTTCCATTTTTATATTAAAACTATCAGTATCAAATTTAAAATCCTTAATCGATCCTGAATATTTTAATAAATTCACATTCGTCTCTGAAATAGTAATTCTTCTCCAGTTTTCCGGTGCTGCAAGAATATTAACATCCTCGCCATTAGATTCTATCCCTGCGGGATATAAACACCCTCCACCCATTTTTTCTAAGATCTTCTTTTCAGCATTAACGGATTTTTCAGTAGCATCATGATTCAACAACGTTCTGATTCTTCCTTTGTCTAATAGGGAATTATCCATTAAACAGTGAACGGTTATTGCACCTTGCCCAGGTGCAGTAGGCCATTTTTCACTTTGTAATCTCAATGCACATAATTCCAGCATCCTTTCATCTAATTTATTTGATTCATTCAATCTTCTTATTCCAACTTCCGCAATTATAATTGCATCTACATTTCCGTTGATTAACTTTGTAATTCTTGTTTCTACAGAACCTCTGACAGATATTGGAATAATATCTGGCCGTATAGAAAGCATCAACGCTTGCCTTCTCCCCGAAACAGTACCAACAAGACTTTTTTTATTCAATATTTTCAATGCTTTTTCTGGATCAGTTTCATCACTATTTTTTAGTAATTGAGAAAGCCTAGTATTTGATAAATTGTCTCTAAATAAAATTAAATCACTAGTCACGCCTCTTTCTAATGTGGCTAGATTTTGTATTTTTGAATTATAATTTACCGGGACGTCCTTTGAGGAATGCACAGCTAAATCTATTTTATGTGAAATTAGTCCGTCATCGATGGAGTAAACAAATTGACCGACACTCTTGGAGAGATTTCCTGCAAGTGAGCGATCTCCATCTGACTTTATTCCGATTATTTCAGAATTGATGCCGTTACCTTTTAAAATATTTTTTACCTTATTAGCTTGATAAATTGCAAGATTAGACGTCCTTGTTCCTATCTTTACTGATTTCAAGGCCTTACCTCCGGATGAGGTAAGTGATTATGTAATTCCATTACAGTTCTTTTTACATCATCCGAAATTCGATTTAATAGAATTTTATTAATTTCTCTATCTGTTGATTCTATTTTTTCAATCAAATGATTTAATTTTACGACACCATGTAAGTCACAAATCCAAGTCGCTATTTCCTTTGCAAATGCTTCTATGTGGGATTTTTTCGTTTCTCCAATGGCTTCAGAAATTTTCCAATTATCTGATAAATCAGTGAAAACTTTGTATACAAAAGATCTAAAGTCTGAATTTTTAGCTTGTTTCAGTGATTTGATATAACTTTGATTTATTTTGTCTAGTAATATTTCCCCTTCTTCTATAATTAGTTCTCTATTCCAATCTTGTCCCTTCTTCTTGGATGCATTTATTAGATATTTCATTCCGAGCAAATCATGTTTTTCAGATATACTATTCTCGTCAACAGATGGTGGCCACGAAAAGTCTAATATCGTACAATTACTATTGATGGGTATCTTAGTGTCTTTGTTAAAAGTTGGAGTAATATTTCGGATGGTCGAAATTAGTAAGTCAGTCTTATTATTATGCGATGACCAGTCACTAAAATTCAAAAAATGAATTGAATTTTTATATTTTTCGAATCCCTTTTTACGTTTTTCAATATCCCTACTAACTATTGTAATATTGTTATGCCCCATATCTAGTAATGTCTCCAATGCTTTAATTCCCATATCTCCCATTCCCAAAATAGTAGATGAATAGTTTTCTTTATTTTCTGATATATCCTTTACTGTAGATGTGGCTAAATTTATCATAGATTCTGTAGTTTTGTTAAATCCTAATTCCTTTCTAATGATTCTATTACCCCAAATAACTTGGTCAAAGAGAATCATATTTTTCTTACTTATCAGCTCATTATCTTTGTGAAACGAAATAGATTTCCTAAACTGCGACAAAACTTGTAATTCCCCTGTAACAAAGGAATCAAGACCAGAACTCACTTTAACTAAATGTTTCCATACATCTAATCCACTCCTTCTTTCAAATATTCCTTCTGGAGCATTAAAGTATTTGCATATTCCATTTTCAAGTTCATCGGACCTTATTGAGAATCCAACGAATAATACTCTATTGCATGATGAAAACTCAAAAATTTCTGCACCTAAATTATCACTGATTGATCTAATTATCATCAATCTTTCATTATCTGAGTATCCTTCAGTGGTAATCATTTTCACGTCTTGTATATTTTCTGAATTTATTTTGACTGAAATCATATTTATATGACTGTGATATTCCTTATTTTCATCATTGTTGATTGCTAGGGAATCAAAATTATACGATTTATCGAGATAATTTTTATTTTGGTTTTTTAGTAAATTAGAAATGTAAAGTACCCCCTTTTTGATAATAGATTATAATGCCAATGGCAAACGTTCTTCATTGATGGCTGCAAATGAACTTTGAATTAGTTTACTTAATCCTGATATCCATGCTGGGTCATCATTCAAACAATTAACAACTCTCATTTCTTCACCACCGCACTTTATGAAATGTTCTCTTATTTCAATGTCTAACTCTTCTAAGGTTTCAAGGCCATCTGCAACAAATGCAGGAGATACTATTACTAGTTTTTTTACTCCTTTATTAGCGAGTTCCTCAACTTTAGATAGCGTAGAAGGTGTAAGCCATTTTACTGGACCTAGTCTGCTTTGGTAGCTTATAGACCAATCTTCAATTCCTAAATTTAACGAGTCGACAGCCGCAAATGTAGTCATCATACAATGATGTGCGTAACACGACTTATTTGACTCAGTGCTAATGGAACAGCAATTATTCACTTTTTGACAATGATTTTTGTTTACATCTGATCTCTTGACGTGAGAGATTGGAAGCCCATGATATGAAAACAAAAGGTGCGAATCATTATCCAAATGG
Source organism: uncultured Candidatus Poseidoniales archaeon (assembly GCA_963968165.1). Taxonomy (GTDB): domain Archaea; phylum Thermoplasmatota; class Poseidoniia; order Poseidoniales; family Thalassarchaeaceae; genus MGIIb-O3. The sequence goes on from CAXAFE010000024.1 coordinate 8,457, forward strand.
GGCTTTATAGATGAGACCAACGGTTGGATGTATTCAGGTGCAGTTTCAAAGTGGCCCAATTCGCTAATTATTGGTTTCCATCCGATTTTATTAATATGTTTATAAGCACATTTCAATGATGATTCCGTAGTTGCCTGCGCATGCTGAGGAAAAAGTGGTGCTAGTAATAACTCCTCTACGCCAGCGTCCCTTAATTTATCGATTCCAGACTCTATGCTGGGGTTACCATATCTCATCCCCAATTCACAAATAGTATTGCCTAATCTCATTTCTATTGAATCTGACATTTTTTGAGAATAAACTCGTAGTGGTGAACCCTCCTTTAACCAGATACTTTTGTATCTTGGAGCAATGTTCCTTGGTCGTGTTTG
>CAXAFE010000025.1:0-8169 GCA_963968165.1 uncultured Candidatus Poseidoniales archaeon
TATTAATGGACAAGTTTTTTGATAAACTATTTGATACCTTTATGGGTAGTGAATCAAATGAATTTGTAAGAAAAATAGCGATAAGTTCTGCTGTATTAGGTTTCCTTGCCCACCTTCTTATCTGGATATTATATGTTACAGATATGATACAAATAAAAGGAGATTCTGTAGAATTAGTTAGTTCGCCACTCTCCTCGCTTTATACTCCTTTTTCAATATTATTGGCATATGAGATATATGAATTAATTAGGACTATTCCGAATTCATTTTCTTCTGCGGTTGGAAAACAATATGAAATTGCCACCTTACTAGTTGTTAGAGATATTCTCAAAAGACTTTCAGCAATTAACCTCTCAGATGACTGGAAAATAGATGATGATTTAGGATTACTACTTGTTGAATGTTGCGCGTTTTTAGCCTTATTCTATACTTCATTGACATACTATAATATTAGTAACAATATGGATATGAATATAAAAATCTCTGATCATGTATCTTCATTCGTCTCAACAAAAAAGGCTATTGCAAATGTAATGCTACTATCTTTTATCATAATTGCAATAATGTCGCTTACTGGATGGCTTTCTTCTGCAATGCAAGGAGGAGGGTCTGTCAATAGAGAGATATTTTTTCTAGATTTTTTCACATTCCTTATCTTGGCTGATATTTTGATATTATTGATGTCTTATTGGTTTTACACAGATTTTGGTAATCTCGCAAGAAATACTGGTTTCGTATTATCCACCGTCATAATTAGAGTAGCGATATCAACAACGGGAGTATCATCAATGATATTATTTACATTGAGCGGATTTTTGGGCATAATGTTACTAAGGATTTCGGACAATATTAGATTAAAATATGTATCAGATTCTGAATTATCTAAATAATTATATAAAATATATATCATAAAAAAATGATTTCCGAGACGTATTCTCTTATTTTTACAAATATTTAAATTATCAACAATACAAAAGGATGAATAATACTGATTAGTTGGGTATAATATGTTAGGGGAAATTCTTGCTGATGAGTTTAAATCAGCATTGATATCTAAGGTTCCTCGTTTAAATAAGAAGTTATTGGGAATTGCAGTATCAATGGTAATAATCATGTTATTGGTTCCTTTACAAAGTTGGATAGTTAATGATGTAGTCGATGAAATCAAAAAGGATTTAGGGATTTATGATAGAGTTACTGTTTGGGAAAGATCAGAGTGGCCATATATCACAGATCAGGCGAATGGATTTGTCATGGAATATGGTGAATATGAACTATTAGAAACAGAAAATGAGTGGAGTTCAACTCATCATTTCGTAAATTTTGAGCTCCCTCTAAGTGAAGGCGGTTCAGCACCTAATGGAGTTGTTAGTCTTGCTATTTGGCTTCCAAAGGTACCAGAAGGAGTCACAGTACCTGTAATTGCAGAGTTCGGCCCTTACTTCGATGAAGTCAGTGTTGAGACACCCTCGATAGAGGTTCCAGGTACATGGTTAGGTCAGATGATAATTGATCAGATTTTACCTCATGGATATGCTTTTGCCCAAGTCTCTGTAATGGGGACTGGACGATCAAATCATTGTATGGACTTGATGGGTAATGCAGAGCAACTAGGTGTTGATGCAGCTGTTACTTGGCTAGGGACTCAAGAATGGAGTAATGGCGGAGTATCAATGATTGGTAAATCGTATGACGGATCCACTCCATGGCAGGCCGCCACGTTTGGAAATGAGTATCTAAAGACAATAGTTCCAATTTCTGGCCTCATTGGAGTCATGGAATTAATGTGGAAAAACGGAAGTAGTGAAGCTAGAGCACCAATAATGCATAACGGTGTTTATGGGTCATATGGAATTGATGGAGATCAGGAAGATATTGGAAATATGTGTCCTGATTATATCATTGGCCCGGGTACTGGAGTTGCTGCGTACATGTGGGGAGGAGAATTAATAGGCACATATTGGGAAGAAAGATATTTCTTAGATAGAGTACTACAAAATTATGAAGGTTCTGTCTACCTCATTCAAGGAATGCATGACTGGAATGTTGACCCTCATATGGCCATCCCGGTTATCAACCAGTTAATTGATGCAGGCATTGAATCCAAAGGACTATTTGGGCAATGGGACCATGATTATCCAGATAGACCAGATTATCATTTTGACCGTTCTGGTGAAGGCAGAGGTAGAGAGGCATATCCACAAATGGTTAGATTTGACTGGATGCAAGATTTACTAGAATGGTTTGATTGGTATCTCAAAGGAGTTGGTGATAAGCCAGGATTATTTGTAGAAATACAATCCAATCAAGGTCAATGGAGAATTGAAGATAGATACCCTCCGGAAGATATGGATACTATTTCATTAGATCTTGGAGGAAGTATGATGAATGTAGCAGGAGGGATTACTAGAATACTTCCTAATGGAAACTTTGGACCAATTTATGAGAGTGAAGTAATCACTGAAGATATTTGGATTGCAGGACTTCCCAGATTGCACATCGATGTCTCTACAACAACTGTTGGTGGGCAAATCTATGCTTTGTTAGAAGACTGTTCTGAAGACGGTTCATGCATTCATATTGGGCATGCAATTATGGATTTAAGATATCATGAAGGAGGAGATCAAGAACAAACATGGTTACCAATAATTGATACAATAAACGCTAAAATGGAGTTCTTTGCTATGGATGTACAAATAAAAGCGGGACACATTATTCGGCTATCTCTTGCAAGTACTGGAGAAGATTACCTGCCTGCATCCACTAGTTCAATAGTTGAAGTATCCGAAGGTTCAAATTCCAATCTATTATTTGATATAATTAATCCCGAAAATAAACTTCTTTTCAATCCTCCAACATGTATGCATCAGTATTGTTTAGACTGGCTGAATCAGACTCTGTAGAGAAATTGGGTGAAACAAATGAATAAATTATTACAAATGGATAATCTAGAGCGATATTATGAAACTCCAGCCGGCGTTGTCAAGGCACTCGATGGTGTGAGTTTCGAAATCTATGAAGGAGAACGAGTCATTTTACTTGGCCCCTCTGGATCTGGAAAGACCACTCTACTCAATTGTCTTTCAGCTCTCGACAGTCCAACCGGCGGCGAGTATACTTTCATGACCAATCAAAAGGAGGGAATGGATACAGTTCCTCGTAACAATTCAGAGAAAATGACTTCTTTCCGAAGAGAGAATATTGGCTATGTTTTCCAATTCTTCAATCTCCTGCAAGATTTAACGGTCCTTGAGAACATTCTCCTCATTCAGGAATTGGCAGGCAAAAAAGACCCATTTCGGGCTAAAGAATTGTTGAAACTCGTTGGTCTTGAAGCTGAAATAAACCGTTTTCCTGGTGAAATTAGCGGCGGTCAACAACAACGAGTAGCGATTGCCAGAAGTATTGCTAAGCGACCAACACTCCTACTTGGTGATGAACTCACCGGTAACCTCGATACCGAAACTTCTAACAAGGTCATGGAAGTATTGGTTAGTGCATGTAATCAAGAAAATATCACGTCAGTTTTCGTAACGCACGATGAGGACCTGGTCAAGTATGCGACCCGAGTTATCCGAATTGATAGTGGGAAAATTGTCTCCGATGAACAGACGAAAAACGATTCTTCAGAGTGAGGTTTTAGTATGTCTAGCCTTCTAAACAAACGCCTAGCCCGAAGTTTGTGGCGAACCAAACTTCGACTTTCGGCTGTAATCCTCATGGTTTTTGTTGGCGTTTTTGCTGGCATAACCGTTGGCGGCTATGCATACAATCTCGCAAGTATGTACGATACTATGCAAGCCGATGATGAAGGAGGTGCGAATCTTGCCGATTTGTGGATTGATAACCGAAGTGCTGCTTGGACGCCGGAAGAAGTCAATTCCTTCTGTTCTGCTTTAGAAACCGCTTGGGATTCTTCAACGGTTACTCAGTCTCTTGACTCATGCGAAGGGCGTACAGTTACCCAAGGTGCGATGTTCCACTCCAACGACACCGGTGAGCACATCATCAATTCCCTATGGCACGGCATTCCTGACGGCGCCAATGCCGACCGCGTATGGATGCCTAAAGGTCATTCAGAAGGTCGACCAGCAGTTGCCTCTGATGAGATTGTCATAGATGCTCACGTGACGGAGGCGCTTGAACTCAGTCTTGGAGATACGGTAAGTATTGGAGCAGGAAATGCAACTGCAGACTTCACTCTTGTCGGGATGGGATACCATCCACTGCATGTATTTATGACACCAGAGGGGACGCTGTTTCCTCCTGAATCAGGCGAATACGTGGTAGGTTATCTCTCGGACGTTGGAATGGCTCGATTGACCAGTGAGGTCATCGGTACCAGTAATATCATCTTGCTGGATGTCGAAGAAACACCCTCGTTTGACTTACCCGATACCGCCGAGTATGAAGGAGAGGAAATTGACGCTGTAAAGGCGTTGGTAGATGCTAGTCTTGTCGAATCAGAACTGGATGCTCGAGTGCGTGACCGCGGACAGAACGAACCCGTTGAATTCATGCGACAGGATCTTGAAGGAACCGAGCGAACAACCTTACCGTTTACTGTGATGATTGCATCAATTGCAGCGATTACAATTGTCTTGAGCCTACAGCGCTTGGTGCAAAGTCAAGCAAAAGAGATTGCAGTCCTGAGAACGTTAGGTGTAAAACGCTCATCACTCATAACCGGATATCTTGCTGCTCCATTGGTGATTGGTGGCATCGGTTGTGCACTTGGAGCGTTAGCTGGGCCCATGGGCATGAATGGGATGTTGGATTTCTATGAAAATTTGGTTGGTGTACCGATTGTTGAACGGACAGTTCCATCCTCTGTTATCATATCAGTCATTGGCTCGACCATGCTTGTTGTATTTTTGTCAGGGGCATTTCCTGCGTGGAAAGCAAGCCATCTTGACCCACTAGTAGTTCTTAGTGGACAAAACGAAATGCGTGTTGGCTCAAATCTTCTTCAAAACTTGACTTCATGGATGCCAACAACACTCGGACTTTCGATTCGTTCGAGCGTGCGTAAGCCAATACGTCTAACTATGACTTTTATTGCTGTAGGGATTTCATTGATGCTTTTCGGTTCGATACAAATGATGTCTGCTGGACTCCAGGATACGTTTATTGGAAGCCTAGAAAACGACCAAACTTGGGATAGACAGGTCTACATTATGCCTGAGGCTGAAGGGCCAGTCGTTGATTGGGCAGACAGCAATGGAGCATCATATGAGATGATTATCGAAATGCCACTTGGTTCGGTGACGGATGGTGATGGAATTGACAGAGCAATCACTCTTGTTGGTCTTGATTTATTTGAGGATGGTATGCGAACAGTTTCAGTTACGCATGGAGATACTCCTGCTGGAAACTCTGCAATCACGCAGGTAATGATGGATGAGGGGAGCATGAATTTTCTTGACTGGCAGGTTAGTGATCAACGTACAGTGAACATCAATGGGGTAGAACAAGATGTGGAAATTGTTGGAATCTCGACTGCAGAATTGGCCCGTACCATGTATTTTCTTAGAGATGATTTGAGTGGCATACTTGGTGTCAACGCCACTTCGATTTATCTTGAATTACCGTTAGGAACTGAAGTTGACTCCGCGTTAGGAGAAGCATCAGTGGGAATTGTTGAACGCCAAACTCTCCTCAGTGGAATCAATAGTTTACTCGACCAGCAAACTCAAATCTTCCAGACAATGATGTACCTTGGACTCCTCTTTACGGTCGTTGTTATGTTCAATACGATGATAATGAACGTAGCTGAACGTGACTTTGAACTGGCAACTCTCCGTGTCCTTGGTGCATCTATTGGTAGCCTAGGTACCATGTTTCTGTTTGAGAGTCTCTTGATTGGAATCATTGGTGGAATTGTTGGTATTCTGTTTGCTTATGCAGGGGCTGTTGGGCTTGCTGCAGAGTTCTCTTCGTGGCAGATCTTTGTCCCTGTGACAATAGTTCCGAGTGTAGCATGGCAGCTAATGTCAGGCGTTATTCTCATCGCAGTAGCCATGACGCCTTTCGGTGTTTGGCGCCTTCATAGAATGGACCTAATTGAAAAAATCAAAGATCTTTCGAATTGATTGACAACTCATGCTTGGTTAGGCACTGAAAAGATTCACTACAAGGCCTTGGTCATGGATACCAAAGTCATGGATTTCTAAAATATTTCCAAAAATAAAGAAAAATATGACAATTATTTTTCAAATCGAAAAATAACCCGGTTAATAAAAAACTGGGAAAAAATATGTTATCAATTATTTAGACAATATAATTGTACGTTAGTGGGACATAAATGTCGCTTCTAACAACAGGAGTTCGTTAACAATTACAATATACCCTCATATTCTTTCAAAATTTCCTAGAATATCTAGAAAAGTACTTCATAAATTTTAGATTAGGTCCCGACTAAAGAAGTATCTCAAATCTGTCCTCTTAGGGCCCCTTTATTATTCAGAAAATGGCCCTTCAGTCCCAAAAAAAAATTTACTTTGGTAAGCACCCATGGTTTTCTTGATATACTGTAAATTAGTTTCTTAGAAAAGTTTTTTTTGTATTGTAGATTCTTTTTTTATTTTTTTCCTCGGCTTCTTCCTACTTCCATGAACAAGTAAAACTTTCTTACTGATTCTACGTGCTTCTTCTCCTGACCTAGCCGAATAACTCCTCTTGATACCTTTTTTTCTACTTTCCACTTCATCCGTTAGAGGTAATGGATATTCTATGCCAATCCTGCACGTAATATTATCTTGTAATTCATTAGGCATTAACCAGGGCTCATGAATATAGTCTGTCGGAACCATAGACAATTCAGGAATCCATGTTCTGATATATTCTCCATTTTTATCATGGTCTTTGCCCTGTTTTGTCATAGAATATGCACGTATAGTATTTATCCCAGTAGTTCCGGATTGCATTCCAACCTGGGGCCAATGTATTCCTGGTTCATAGTCTAAAAATTGTGTTGCTAAAAAATTGCCAGTGTCTTTCCAAGGAAGCCAAAGATTGTAAGATGCTGCAGACATAATCATTGCCCTCATCCTGAAATTTATCCATCCAGTGGCATTTAATTGCCTCATACATGCATCCAAAAAGGGCCAACCAGTTGTACCATTTTTCCAATGATTGAAATTATCGGCGTTTAAAACTCTCATCATATTTTTTTCAATTACGGGATTTTGCGCCACTATATCGAGATTTGGTTCTGTTTCCAGTTTTTGAATGAAGTGGCATCTCCATGCTAATCGCCTCCTAAAAGAACTGAGACTTTTTAACCAAACACTATGATTTTTAATCTTTGATTTATTATTTCTGATATATTTTATTCTGGAAGATGTCTCGTAAACTACTCTTCTCATAGACAAGACGCCAGCTGAGAAATATGGAGATAAACCAGAACCGTGCTTAGTTGAGAGTGTAGGACTTGAGATAGATTTATTGTATTTCTCTCCAGATGTATTTAAGAAAAAGTGAAGTCTTTCTAAAGCGGCATCTTCACCGGGAATTGGTCTATTTTCTAATCCCTTGGCATTGAGTCCAATATCTTCCATAGTTGGAATTTCACCATCATAAACAATACTGCTAGTGAATTTTAGAGGCTCTAATAATGGGATATTCATTCTTAAATTTCTTTCCTTTGTCCACCAATCTCTATTTTTTAATTTTCTTATAACTCCATTACTTGGATATTCATCCCAAATAATTTTTAAAGAATTACACCATTTTGAAACGCTTTTATCCCTCTCAAATGACCAAGAGTTACCTGTTTCTTCATGAGATAATAGTCTTGAAATTTCATATTTTTTGTGGATATCATCTAGAATTTCAATTATATTACCAACTTTATAGTGTAAGCTGGCTCCAGATTGTTCGAGTTTTTTAGATAAACTAACGGCACAATCTAGTTCCCATTCAATATGTATTGGGTCAGAATCTGGTTGGTCAAATCTTTCAGGCTCCAATGCGAATAAGCATAGAACAGGTTTGCCAGAAAGTGCCGCATTGAGAAGAGGTTGATGATCGCGTGACCTCAGGTCTTTTTTGAACCATACAACCTCAACAGGCATGATAGGAAGAGAGAATTGGGAGTTATTGAAGAATTGTATTTTTCCTAATACAATCTCTTTTAAATTTCCTAGAATAATATGGTGGACGCTGGGG
>CAXAFE010000026.1:0-8115 GCA_963968165.1 uncultured Candidatus Poseidoniales archaeon
GTTTCCTAGATCATGTAAAATCTACAAAAAAGATGAGTGGTGATGATTTCCACGTTCTTATGATGGTAGCAATGGGGGCATTTTATGATCCTGATCCAAATGCACCCATGGGAATAAGACTCCCAGTTGATTTGAGAACTTGTGAATTAAATGAAGAGCGGTGGAATGCTTGGTTGCATCATGATCCAGTTTGTATGGTTGAACGCGTAGAAGTCCAAGAGAGTTTAAGAAAATTGAAAGGTATTTTTATTGATTGTGGTTTTAGAGATCAGTATAATCTTCACTTTGGTGCCAGACAGCTATCAGATAGGCTAAAAAATATTGGAATAGAACATGTTCATGAAGAATTTGATGATAATCATTCATCAATAGATTATAGGATGGATGTTTCATTCCCGTTCTTGTATGATGCACTAATGAAATAATTATTCTGATTTATTTCCCAAAAAATACTCTCCTATTTCAGGATCATTGAGTATGCTTTGGGCATCTCCAGAATGAACTACTTTTCCACCTGCAAAAATATATCCTCTATCGGATCTAGCTAATGATAACCTAGCATTTTGCTCAACTATCAAAACCGTGATTCCTTCTTCCCTTAGTGAATCAATTTTTTCGATGATTTGTTGTTGATATAGCGGACTTAATGCGGCTGTAGGCTCATCAAGCAGTAGAAACTTAGGATCAGAGATTAATGCTCTAGATATGGCTAACATTTGTCTTTCCCCTCCTGAAAGTGAAGCGGCCAAGTCATGAACTCTTTCTTTTAAATCAGGGAACATATTCAACGCACGCTCAATTCTTTCATTCAAAATCTTTGTAGATAGATTGTTTCCTCCCATTTGGAGATTTTCATAAATTGTTAGAGAAGGAAATACGTTATCTACCTGAGGAACATAAGCAATTCCTCGATTTACTAGTTGATCTGTTCGCCAACCCGAGACTTCGTCGCCATTATGTTCAACGGTTCCTGAATAATGAGTTGCTATTCCAAATATTATTTTGATGAAAGTGGATTTTCCACATCCATTTGGTCCTATTATGGTTACAAATTCACCTTCATCTACATGTATGTCTATATCATAAAGGATTTGAACTGTACCATAACCGCCATTTAGACTTTTTACATCTAGCACCCTAGTCATATTATTCCTCCTCTCCAACGGAACCAAGGTATGCTTCTATAACTGCTTTGTTTGATTTAACTTCATCAGGAGTCCCTACCATCAAAACCTCACCTTCATTCATTACAATAATTCTATCAACACCTTGCCTTAATATGAAATCCATATTATGTTCAATTATTAAAACTGAGATTCCTGTTTCATTAACCGTTTTTCTAAGATTATTGAAAATCTTCATTGCTAGCGGGCCTGCTACTCCTGCTACTGGCTCGTCCAATAATAGTAAACTTGGAGAACCCATTCGTGACCTTCCTATATCAACAAGTTTAGATTGTCCCCCGGATAATTCGCTGGCTAGATTATGGGCCATGTGGGGAACTTCTAATTCTTCTAAGATATCATATGCTTGATTTATTCTTAGGTTTTCTGCTTTGGATCTATTGGGCATTAGTAAGGCTTTGAAAATATTTGGAGAGAGTTGCTTTCTAGGAGGAACTAATAAATTTTCTAGTACAGTCATTTTACGCCATAGTCTAGTATGTTGAAATGTTCTTGTCATACCTAATGCATGTATTTGATCTGGACGCATTTTTGAAACATCAGTACCATAAACTTCTATTTTCCCTGAGGTTTGTTCTAAAAGTCCACTAATACAATTAAATGTAGTAGATTTTCCACATCCATTTGGCCCTATGAGGCCTACAAATTCACCCTTTTTAATTTCAAATGAAACATCTTTCACAGCCACTAATCCGCCAAATTCTTTTCTTAGATTATCTACTTTCAGAACTATTGAATCTAAGGATTCAGATATCATTCTATATCCCTCCTTGGATTGTTTACATTTGGTCTAAATGGAATTTCTGGAAGTAATCCCTTTGGATTAAGTTTCAATGACATTAACATTACAAATCCAATCAAAAGAAGTTTTACATATGCCATATTTGCTTCTATTTCTCCCGTAAATGACTCATCTATAGAGCGTTGAGTAAACAATATAAATGTCATAATAAATACAAATGCTCCGGATGCCCCTATTTCGGAAATAGCTCTATTGCGTAAAAGTATACCAATTAGAGTAATCATTAAGAATATTTCAGCAGCTTCCCACTGATTGGTTACTAACCACTCAAATAGTCGATCTATTTTGTCTGCTGTAGTATAAAGAGGTAAATCAGGAGAGCCTTGTCCGGCGACTAAAACATTGAATACTGATTCCATCAATGCATACATCAATGCGCCTATTATCATACCTTTATTATTAGCCGCACCACCAATTATGAAGGCTGCCCAAACAAGGAAAGTAGATCTTGCTGGAGACATGAATGAAGGTTCAAAACCAGTCAATTTCCAAGCCCATATTGCTCCTGCAAGACCTGCAATTGCAGCACCCAATGCTAGACTCGCAGCTTTGTGTGTTAATACGTCGTGACCATGATGTTGTGCAACTTCTTCATCTTCTCTTATTGATTTAAGAATCCTCCCCCAAGGGGATGAAAGAATAGTTTCAAGAAGTCTCCACACCAAAACAACTGACAATATACTCATAATAGCAAGCAAGAAAGAATATGGAGCTGGTTCACCAAGGCCCAATAAATCTCCAACTTTATCTGCTGGACCTAAAAGATATATGTCGTTTCTACAAGCATCAGCACTGATATAATTAGTTCCTGCACCAATATCGACATCTCTGCCACAAAACCAATATTTCTTTAATGGCAAGGGGTAATGGTTTATTCCTATTGCAGAACCTACCGTTCCGACTCTAAGCAAAGGCTCGCCTGCAAGTAATACTCTAAGAATCTCTCCAAGCGAAATAGTCACTATTGCGAAATAGTCCATTCTTAGTCTTGCTGTAGGATATGCCAACAGCCATCCGAATGCTGCTGCGACCAGAATAGCTGCTATTGTAGCAGGTAGTACTCTCCATCCATAACCATGTACATCGCTGGGAGCAGTCAAGATGCCCACGCCGACGGCACCAACAGCTACGAAGAATATGACGCCAAAGTTGGTCATACCGGTAATTCCTGTGTGTAGATTTAATGAGAAAGCCATCAGAATGAATATACAAGCGATAATAAGTGTATTTGATACCTGTCCAATCTTCAAATAGTTCCATGAAAGATTAGGATTGTCTGCAATTGGCAGCCAATATAATAAATATAGTAGTCCTGTAAAAAATAATGCAAAAGTCATCCAAGAACCTAGTGGACTTTCTCGTCCATACTTGGGAATAATAGATTTATAATTCCCTATGTATGGAGTAACTCTATCTTGTATTTTTACAGGTAATTTATCATAAAGAATTGCCGATCTTGTAGCATATAGTTTTTCTATCTTGACATAAAAATCTTTTAATGATATCCACATTTTACGGATAAATTTTTCGTGTTTACGATTTATAGCTTCCCAGTATGACTTAAGATTAATATAAATATTTTCTAAATTAGTTAATTTTCTTAATTCGGGGCTTGTAAATCTAAAAGAGTTTGATAGTTTATTGTCTGAAAAGACATTTATTCCTTGATAAATGGCGATTAAAGACAATATTATTGGCATTAAAGGCCAAATTATACTATCTATTGACATGATTAGATTTACATAATCTAATTCAGATTGCATGAGTTCAAACCAGCTTGAATCTAAATCAGTTACAGTATCAACATAATATGGAGAATCTGTTACCTGTAAGATGCCGTCCTGGCCGGTTAGTATTTCTAAATTGGTTTGAATACTGTCATTTGTTAAGCAGGCATCTGAACAAGCATTGTCAGCAAACGAGTTTTTTCCAATGAATCCTGTTAATTTATGAAATAGATAGGAACCGAAAGTAATAGCAATAAATGTTTGCGTTTTATCAGTACGATTGTTATACCAATGATGTAAACCTAATATTCCAGTTAATGGAAATATTGCTAATAGGGCATACACACTTTTCGAAGGTGACACATTTTTTTCTCTAAGTGATCTCAGACGGTTTATTTTCCATTTTTCATAACCATCTCCAATTCCTTCTGGTAGAATCATCAGTACAGCTACTAGAAATATAAAGGGCATAACACCATCTAATGCTGTATAATTTGATCTACTCAAAGGCAACCCAATTCCAATTAAAACCGGGGAAGAAAGGGCTCGAACAAAACCGACTATTAAAGATGCAATAATTGCACCGGGAATTGAGCCGATTGTTCCCAGTACGATTACTGCAAAAGATGGCAGTAAGAGAGTAAATGCAGTTTCGGGATTGTATCTTAGAGTGATTGCAAATATTGCCCCTCCCAATCCTGATATTCCAGCTGATAGGAATGCACTGGTTAGTTGAATACGTTCTACATTAATTCCACTACTTGCAGCCAATTCTGGATTATCTGCTACAGCTCTCATTCGTCTACCTAATCGAGTTTTTGTCAAAAAGAAAAAAAGTAATGTCACACTAACAAAAATAACTAATGGAACTATTCCCTTGTAGTACGCATAATTTGTTGTTGCTTCAGTTATACAATCAGTATTAGTATTATATATTTCTAAAAAGGGCCTTGAAACTTCGCTAATTATTCTAGATAATATTGGCTCTCCAGTAGTTGCGTCTAATTTTTCTTCACATGTAAATTGAGTGTATGTTTTACCATCGATTAGTGCTCTATCTCCCAAATTAAAACGAAATTTAGTTGTTGGAATTTCCCATCTCATTGTGGGCATTCTCCAATCTGCATCGGGTTCAAACATATTCCTTCCGGCTCCAAAGCGAAGATATGTTAGAGCACGAAGAATCAAAGCAACGCCTAGTGAAGCAATCATCATTACTTGTGGAGATGCTTTCTCTTTTCTGAAGCCACGATAAACAAGCCTGTCGATAATCACTCCGGCTATCCCGGTTAATACAAATGCCGCAATAATTGTCCAACTTAGTAATGAATATGCAAGTACGCCATCTTTAGGTGCATCATATAATGGATAATAATGATCACTCCAAACCATAATCATAGCCAAGTACATGCCTATCATAAAAAATTCAGACTGGGCAAAATTTCCATATCTTTGAACTTTATATGTCAATGTTAAACCGATGGCAATTGCAAGATATGTAGAGGCCCAAGTTAGTGTTCCTGTACTAATTGAAACGAAATCCAGAGTTATTGTCGCCCTTGTTTCCAATCCTTTTAGTAAGGCATCTAAAGTTATTCCAACCACTACTAACATTAGTAATGGAGATGTGAAAATTAAAATATTTCTAACAATATTATGTTCTAAATCATCAAAGAAAATTTTGATTAGAAGGAATCCTGCTGATAATGATTCTAATATTTGCATAAGCCAGACAAAATCATTTGGTAATATATCACCAATTATTATGTCAATAATATTTAATAATCCACATTGAAAGGAGAGACCCAGTAAAATTGAATCCAAAAAAAGTAATAAAGCAATAAATAATCTTTTGATCCCTCTAGGAGAAAGCTTAGTTTTTTCAGATATAGAATAGTTTGAGATTATTTCATCCAAGCGAGAGTCAGTCAACTTACACACCAAAATATAATAATGAAAAAAAGGGCAGTATGGCGGTTGATACCGCCATACTGCTTTACGTGTACAGTAAATTTAGAAAGATTTTCTAATTAAGCTGTAACATCAACGAGTCCATTTGCTGGATCCCATGTTCTTGTACAATCGAATGACACTGTACCTGCACCGTCATCGCTGAATACACCTACACAGTAACCTGCACCTGGAACATCCCCATTAGATAGGAAGGAAATTACTCCACTTGCCCCATCAACATCTTGACCTGTGGCCATGATTACTTGACTCATTGTAGCTCCTGGTGATGCCATCTGTGCGAAAGCAGATAAAGCCATAATTACGACTGAATCGAATGCTTCTGCAGTGTATATTCCACCAGCACAATCTGGGTTAGCGGCACAAAGGCTCGCAAACACATATCCAACTGTTCCCATGGTTGCTGAAGCTGGCTTTGTTGCAATTACTCCATCGACACTTCCACTAGTATCAGCTGCTAATCCTTCTTCAGCTACTCCGTCTCCACCGTAAATTTGACCAGTAAATCCTTGTAAAGCCATTTCATCCACAAGCATTGCTCCATCAGCAGCATATGATACCATTACTACAGATGTACAACCATTGTCTATTACACCTTGAACAGCTGCTGAGAAATCAGTAGTTGTTTCTTCATATCCGACTGTTGTGCATAGTTCGTCACCATCAGCAATATATGCTGCAGAGAATGCATCAGCTAATCCAGAACCATAGCTGTTAGTCATGTGGACTAGGGCTACTGTTCCGGTTGCTGGCATATCTGCTGCTACTACTGCGTTGAGTGCTTGGCCTTGTAAGGCGTCGCTAGGTACAACACGGAAGAAGTCAGGATATGCAGTTGCATCAGTTAGTGCTGGGCTTGTACTTGCATAGGAAATCATTGGAATTCCTGCTGCTGATAGTACTGCGTTGGCCCCCATAGTTGCACCGGAGCATGCTGCTCCGACTACTCCAACTACGCCAGCATCAATCAATGATTGAGCTGCAGTAGCGCCGACTGTTCCATCGCAACCTGAATCAGCATAAACAATCTCGAATTGAACCATGCTGTTCCATCCGATTGTATTTGCTATTTGTAGTGCTATTTGCGAAGAAGCGACGAAACCAGCTGCATAAACAGCTATTGGCCCGGTAGCATCATTCAGGAAACCGATTTTTACAGTTGTACCCATGAATGTAGCCGATTCTAATCCGCCTGTTGCAGTCCAAACGTGTTGGCAATTGAAGTAATCACCATAGGTTGGAACATGAGCGAACATACAGACGTCATATCCTGCACCAGCAACATCACCATTATCTAAGAATATGTGAGATCCACTGGCTCCAGCATATGGGCTATCAGAAGTGGCTACCATAGGAATATGCATTCCCATGTTAGCACCATCTTCGTGCATTGCTGCTGCACCAATCATCATTACTGAATCGTATACTTCTGATTGGTAAATTCCACCACTGCATACTGAATCCGCTGCACAATCATCAGAGAATGTACCTGCTCCACTAGCAGCTCTTGGCTTTGTAGCCATAACTCCGTTAGCGGCGGCAGAATTTGTATAATCTCCCAATGCTGCTTCTCCAGCAATTCCGTCAGCACCAAATACAGGAATAGTTGCTCCCATAACTGCCATAGTCTCGATAATCATTGCACCGTCTGTAGAGTATGATACTAGAACAGCTGAGTCGCATCCTGCATCCATAACTGCTTGAACGGCTGCTGAGAAATCAGTAGCTGTTTCTTCATATCCAGCCTTCAAACAAAGAGTGTTGCCGTCTCCGGTCCAGTATGATTCGAAAGAATCAGCTAAACCAGCACCATATGCATTAGTCATATGGATTAAAGCAGGGTTAGTTACTCCAGTTGAAGCAATCATATCGTTCATTGCTTGACCTTGGATAGCGTCACTAGGCACTACTCGGTAGAAATGAGGGTATGCTGTTGCATCTGTTAGTGCTGGACTAGTACTTGCGTAGGAAATCATTGGAATTCCTGCTGCTGAAAGTACTGCGTTAGCGGCCATTGAAGCTCCAGAGCAAGCTGCTCCAGCTACTGCAACGACACCGGCATCGATTAGTGATTGTGCTGCTGCTGCTGCAACTGTACCATCACAACCTGAGTCGACTTCTACGACCTCAAAGGTGTATCCATCATTTGCGGAGTTCAAGTCTGTCATTGCGGCATTTGCAGCAAATGTGAAAGCCGGTGCGAATTGTGAAATTCCGCCTGTTATTGGATTTAAGAATCCTATCTTAACCATTGTATCTGATTCCACTACACATGTCCCATCATCTAGATTGGCAGTTGCTGCATAGTTTGTGGCATCAATATTTGTACATCCCAAAACAGTTGCGTCTGCAACTCCAGCGTAATGCTCTGCAATCTC
The DNA here is from genome assembly GCA_963968165.1 of uncultured Candidatus Poseidoniales archaeon. Taxonomy (GTDB): domain Archaea; phylum Thermoplasmatota; class Poseidoniia; order Poseidoniales; family Thalassarchaeaceae; genus MGIIb-O3. Next base: position 8,063 of record CAXAFE010000026.1, read on the forward strand.
ATCAACGATTGCATGACCGATATCAACATCAAATCCTACTGGATTATTATCAG
>CAXAFE010000027.1:0-5535 GCA_963968165.1 uncultured Candidatus Poseidoniales archaeon
ATACGATAGCTTCTGATGGAAAATCAAATTGGTTAGAAGGGTCTATGCTACTCGGCACTTATGCAGTTTTAGCGCTCTCATTCTGGTTCCATCCATGAATTATATCAAATTTATCCTTTAAACCGGGTAAAGATTGATTAAGAATTCTATATCAGAGTGTCTGATATGAGAAAGATTATTTCGGTTATTTTTTGTACATTGATGATTATTTCTACAACTCCATTATCGGTTGTAGCCGAACCCCCAAAATCTTCAATTTATGGAATTTCCTACGATTGGGAAAACTTTGAATCAGACGTCTTAAATCTCACAGGAGCTGATACAAATGAGGTCAATAGGGACCTGGAAGAGGCAGCCAATTATTCTGGATTTAATTTAGAAACCGACCAAGTATTAAGCGGACAAACAGAATTTTATCTCGAATCTTGGGATGGAGAGGGAACATATACTATTATGGATGCTAACAATAATTCACATTCTGTTGTAAAGAAAATGACAGAACTATCAATTCGACATGGAACTTTAGCAGATATTGGATTTGTATCTGATTGGATAGATAATAATGAAAGTATAGATGTATGGTTAAACGCAAATGATGAGACATTATTTACTCTGGATGCTCTTTACACAGAATATTTAGATCAAAACATGGTAGTACGCGGTGGCGACTTAGCAGTTTCTGGAGGTTTAGAATCTGATCGAAGTCTAGAATTTAGAATTAATATAAATGCGGCCAATGAATCTATTTCGCCAATAGTATCTGCTAGCGCTGATTTTTCATTCCAATTTCCTAACATCAATTCAAGCCTCAGACTCTACGATGTAGTGGATTCAAGTAATCAAAATAATGAAACTGGATTGATAACGGGTACATATGAAGCTTCTACAGGTTATTCTTTATCTTTGTCAGTAAGTGATATTCCAACCGAAGATTTGGGAATAAATCTTGATTCTTTCAATGTCCAATTAACAGATAATATTCCATCGGAAGGAAATATAAACGGTTACATGTATGATGATTATAATTTACCAGAAGATGCCAAAAATTGGACATGTGAACCACTTAAATCAACAGAACAAATATACATTGATTCTTCAGAAAATCCTTTAGACGTGGAATGTGGTCTTTTCTTACCTGTTCCTGCGGGCATGATAGCTCTTTTGACCACAAGTATGGCAGGAGCATTTGAAGGTGGAATTGAACAGTTATCTACAGCCATGTCCAGCCAAATTGAATCTTGGCTTACTGAAGCAGGGTTGGGTAGCTCACCTTTCATATGTGGTGATGGCTCAGAAATTCCGGGAGAGTGGGTTAACGACGGGGAAGAAGACTGCTCCGATGGGTCCGATGAGAATGAGGAATCTGAAGAGAAATTCACATGTGGCGATGGTACAGAAATACCTGGAGAATGGGTTAATGATGGAGAAGAAGATTGCGCTGACGGTTCTGATGAAGATGGTAGTGTTACTCCAAATAATAAATTTATAAAAATAGTCGAAGCATTAACTCAATCTAATATTCAAAAAACAGCTGAAACCTTTATTGATAGATTTGAAATACTGATGGAGAATAATATACCAAGTACTCCAATATTGGATTTAGAAAACTTATGTGGAATAATATTCCATGACGGCTCAAAAGTTGTAGGATTTGGAATTATAAATAACGGTCGAATTCTTTTAGGTTCATCAGTAGTTGATGTAAAAAGGGACACAATTCAAATGAACGTAAAATATCTTGATGGAGATGAAGCTAGAGATGCTAAATCAGGAATTTATGAGAAAAATACAATATCAGAACTTGCTCCTGAATCTAGACATAATTTGAAAGAATTATATGATATCCTAGATTTAGAATATATTGAAAAAGTTACAGAAGAAGAAAGTGGACAACTTCCTGGATTTGGATTTATGGCTGCGATCTCCCTCCTAGTTTTTACAGCATTATTCGCATCTAGAAGAGAAGAATAGTGATCGAATTGTGATTTTATGAAAAATAAACAATATATGGCCTTGGGCCTTGCTATATTTTTTGTATTCATGGCTTGGTCAAGTACTTGGTTCCAAATAACTGCAAATGGAGTATATTCTGAAGGCATCGATCGAGAACCAACTATTCGTACGGAATATATGATCGATAATAATCAAGAAAGTATTGAAATTAGTATCGATAATGCAACTCCTCTGCTAATTTATTGGTTAGAAAGAGAAGATATAGTTACCAATCAAGACGATGATAATTCAGATAACAACTCAAATCCAACTAAGAATGGCGATACTTCATCAAAACAATGTAATGGGTCCTGTTTAAATTTAGCAAGACAAATAGTTGGATTAACTATGTTTTTATTCATAATTTTATTTTCTTTTTCCGTATTAAAGCCTAAAAAAATATTAATAAAAAGTGTATTAATATCCTGGGTAATAGGTACTATTTTAGTAATTTCAGCGGTTCCATTATCTGGTGCAATTGATTTTGGAATAATTGATTTAGATAGAGAAGATTCACCATCTTCAACAGGAGGTTTTGATTCAAATACGCAGGACTCTGTATCTTCCAATCAGTTTGCACATTTTGTAGATAGTAATGACTTTCAATTAAAATTTAATGGCATATTGCTTAGTTATGATTCTGCAGGTTATGATCTTGGACTACTAAATGAAGAGGATAGGCAAGATGCTATTGATACACCACCGGAGAAGGATGATGAAAACTATGAATCATACATCAAATTTCATGGTGAATTAAATATTTCACTAGGGCAAATTATATTTTGGTGGTTAATGTTATTACCTTTGATATTCATCACTAATCCAAAGAAAATTAATAATGAAATAGAGAATTAAATTTTCCTTTAGGTGATTCCTGTACCTTAGCATTGATAATCCAATACCCGATGCGCCTACTCAGAGGTAAGATAGTATGACAGATACAGAACTAACCAATGACAACATACCAACAATTGAAGCAAGCGCACATTGTGATGGTCCTTGTGGAGTATATGATCCAGCAAGTGCCCGTGTTGCTGCAGAAGCAGTACAATCAATGACTAAGAAAATGATGGCATTAGAAAATCCAATTGACAAAGGAACTACTGAACAATTTGTAGCTTATGTGAACACAATGTCAAGATATGCAGCTATAAAAGAAGAAGAAGCACAGACATGTAAAGATGAATTATTAATTCTATGGACTGATTTCTTCAAGCCACAACACCTTGAATCAAACCCTGAATTACATGATACATTCTGGCAAGCAGCAAAATTATGCTCTGCTTGTAAAGTTGAGGTTTCTGAGCAACATGCACAGGAATTAATGGATGCAGTCGAATCAATTCATAATATGTTCTGGGCTGCAAAGGGCCGTGAAGTACCATGGATTCGCGCTTCCTAAATGTAATAGTAAAAGGCGACTCTATGTGGCCAACACTTGTTGATGGTTCTACAGTAATGTTTGAGAAAGTAGAGGATATATTGCCCGAAGTTGGACAAATTGTATTAGCTAAACATCCTCTTAGAAAAGATACTATTATCATTAAACGTATCCAATCTATTGATGACAATAGAGTCTTTTTAGTGGGAGATAATCCTGATCCTACGGCGAGTGAAGATAGTCATAATTTTGGAATGATAGACTTCTCAAATATACTGGCAAATATATATTAAAAATTTATTTTTTTTCCGGTCAATGATAAACCATGCATCTACATTAAATTTATTCAACTAGAGTAAAATAAGATAATGGGTAATAATTTATCTCACACTTTAAAAATGAAGGTGCAGGCGTTGTAGGGGGATTATGTATGATTTCTTTTATTGATAAAAAATTTATCTCATTTTTTTTAGTTGTTTTGTTTCTTGGAATTCCGGTATTAGGATTAATAACTTCAGATTTAAATGAATCTTCCCAAGAGTTATCTGAGTCTCAAATTCCTAAAAATACTTATGAATCAACCTTGGGAGCAGTCGATAATCTAGGAGAATCTTATCTTAATACAGCCGGATTCCAACAAGGCTCAGCCCTTACTTATTCTACCTTAGCTGGTGGGGTAAAGCACACATGTGCAATTCTTGATGATGGATCTGTAAATTGTTGGGGAGATAATAACTATGGCCAACTTGGAGATGGAACTAATACCGATCGGCATACACCTACTCAAACATCTAGTTTAGGTTCCGGGCGAACTGCGATTGCAATATCTACAGGAGAGTACCACACATGTGCTATTCTTGATGATGGTTCTGTAAGTTGTTGGGGAAGAAATATTGAGAGTCAACTTGGAGATGGAACTAATGGTAATCGAAACATACCTACTCAAACATCTAGTTTAGGAACAGATAGAACTGCGATTGCAATAAACACGGGATATGAGCACACATGTGCAATTCTTGATGATGGATCTGTAAGTTGTTGGGGAGAAAATGAGTATGGTCAACTTGGAGATGGAACTACTACTGATCGAACTACTCCTACTCAAACATCTAGTTTAGGAACCGATAGAACTGCAGTTGCATTGGGTACAGGAAGTTATCACGTATGTGTAATTCTTGATGATGGTTCTGTAAGTTGTTGGGGGAATAATGGCAATGGCAGACTTGGAGATGGAACTACTACTGAACGATTTACGCCTACTCAAACATCTACTTTGGGAACAGATAGAACTGCAGTTGCAATAGTTTCAGGACATCAGCACACATGTGCAATTTTGGATGATAGGTCTGTAAGTTGCTGGGGAATGAATAACTATGGTCAAATTGGAGATGGAACTACTACTCAACGATTAACGCCTACTCAAATATCTAGTTTAGGAACTGACAGAACTGCAGTTGCAATAACTGCAGGAAGATTTCACACATGTGCTATTCTTGATGATGGTTCTGTAAGTTGTTGGGGGAATAATCAGAATGGTGCAATTGGAGATGGAACTACTACTGATCGAACTACTCCTACTCAAACATCTACCTTAGGGACAGATAGAACTGCAGTTGCAATAACTGCAGGAAGACTTCATACATGTGCAGTAATTGTTACCGAGGGAGACTCCGGAGAATATTATGGTGCAGAGGTAAAATGCTGGGGATACAATTCAGATGGTCAACTTGGAGATGGAACTACTACCGATCAGCATACACCTACTCAAACATCTAGCTTAGCAACAGATAGAACTGCAGTTGCAATAACTGCAGGAGAAGGACACACATGCGCAATTCTTGATGATGGGTCTGTAAGTTGTTGGGGGAGAAATCAAAAAGGACAACTTGGAGATGGATCTACTACTACTCGAAATACACCTACTCAAATATCTAGTTTAGGAACTGACAGAACTGCAGTTGCAATAACTTCAGGATATTACCATACATGTGTAATTCTAGACGATGGATCTGTGAGTTGTTGGGGAGAAAATGTCAAAGGACAACTTGGAGATGGAACTACTACTATTCGAAATACACCTACTCAAACATCCACTCTAGGAACAGATAGAACTGCAGTTGCAATATCTGCAGGATATTACCATACATGTGTAATTCTCGATG
>CAXAFE010000028.1:0-5200 GCA_963968165.1 uncultured Candidatus Poseidoniales archaeon
TAATGTATTGAAGAATAAGGATTGTCCCAATAGTAGAATAAATATCTATTATTATTCACATCATTATTCAAAAATAATATGTCTTCGCCACCTGTTTCACCTTCTACTACAACAAGTATTTCTGGATTTGAAATCACAGCATCAAGATCTACAAGATAGGTAAAAGGCATCCCTGGAATTCCGGGATGCAATTGATCTACAATATCAACTCTAAATAATCCTTCATTAGAAGTAAAATAAAGTGAATTATCAGATCCCATAACTATTGCAGCTTTTGGATTTGTAATATTAATCATACCATTCCAACTAGATGATAAATCATAAATATATCCATTAAGTAGTACCATTGCAATATTTTTTGTACCATTATTTGCTACAAAGTAAATTCCATTAGCAAATTCAATTAGATATCTAGGGTTACTGCTGTTAGAATCTGGTGAAATATCCAAAAACATGTTAGTTCCTCCCCAAGTACCATTTGATTGCCAAAGCTCATATCCATGCTCACCATCATTTGCTGTGAAGTAAAGCATTCCATCTCCACCTACAGTTAGATGTTTAGGATCACTAGAATTAGAGTCCAAATCTACATTACGGACTAAGGTCGTACCTGATGTACTTCCATTAGTTTTCCATAGTTCAAAACCTGTGATACCATCATTAGCCGCAAAATAAATATCTGTTTCAAATTGAGTAAATTCGGTTTCAACTTCAAATTCAATGCTATCTGATGCTCCAACGTATATATCTTTAACCAATGTTGCACCAACAGAAGAGGTTTGTATTAAATCAAATTTCCATACTTCTCTACCTGATTCATTGTCATCAGCAGTAAAGTAAATTGTTCCGCTTGATTGAAAGAAACTTCGTGGCTGACTACCTATTATGTCAATAAGTACGCCTTGACCATCCGCAGTGCTCATTGGTGTATCTCCAATTCTAATATTATCAACCTCAATCGTTCCAGCCAATGTTCCATCAGAAATCCAAGGCTCCTCTCCATAACATACCCAATTTTCCATAGAACAGCTGAATCCAGAGAATACAACACGATCTTCTCCTTGAGTTCCATAACTTGATCCAGGTATTACAACCAAAGAATTAACTCCTTCATAATTTATTGTAATGTCTCCGGTTGAAGTAGGGCAATTGAATAAATCCATCACCATCTCAGTCCCAGATTCTGTACCATCACTCACAAATAATTCTCTTATTGGATCGGGGAAGCCATTTTCCATTGTACTACTTGCAAAGAATAACTTAGAATCTCCAGCAACTAGCTCTCTGATGTCTGAGTCCATATTTACACATGTTGAACACATTGCAGGAGTCAAATCAATGACCATCGAAGTTCCTCCAAGAGTACCATCAGATCTCCATAGTTCATTTCCATGTACATTATCATCTGCTGTAAAATATAAGACTCCATTCATTTGTACCGCTTGTGAAATTATGGCATCTCTAGGGGAACCTCCAATATTGCCAATACTTGCAACCGCTCCTGATTCACCTGAACAATTGCCAACTATCATTTCTATCTCATTACCAGTTAATTGACCATTATCAGAATTATCATGGCCTATCTTAATCTTCTGAGAAGGATTCGAAAGTGGGCATCCATTAACATCTGTGAATGTTTGATACATAATCCTAGACATCTGATCAGTGATTGCAGTTAATGAGTTCGTCAGATCGGATATTTCATCCATAGCATCTTCCAAATCGTCTTCCAATTGATCACCATCATATGATAACTCAGAAATTTGCTGATTTAGTAGATCTAAATTAGCTTCTAACTCTGATATTGCAGATGAATTTGATATTATCGCTTCGTCTAATTCTATTTGTAATGAATCTCTTAGATTTGTTATTTCATCTATTATAATTTCATTTTGACCGATTTGAAGATTTAATTCAGCCACCGTTGCGTTTGCTGCTGTCAGAGAATTTTGTAACTCTGAAGAGAGACTATTAAAAAATTCATATTCTCCTTTAGTAGATTCTAATTCGGCAGTCAAATTGTCATTTGATTGTTGCAAGTCAGTGATTTGTTGTTCCAATTCACCTATCTCTGATGACGTGTCTGATGACGTACATCCAGATAGAATTGACATCAACATAATCAGTATCATAATTGTTGGTTTTAAGTTACCCATAATTACACCGTCTTACCTAATGAATATAATCATTATACCTACAACTCTGATTATTTTGAAAATATCATGCATAAAGAAAAGTTCATTATACCGCCGAGATAATCTAATGTATTACCATGACCAACGAGCATCATAATGTATCTTGGGGAATACGATTTCTCAAATCTAAACTTCCTAGCCCAGAAGTTGGTGGAATGTTATTGATAGAAGGATCAAAACGCTCTACTAGATATCTCACCAGACATATGATATGCGAAGAATTAGCAAAAGGAAGGCCTGTACACTGGATTGATGGAGGAATGGGACTAGATCCTTCTACACTAATACGTCCATTAGCTCGTAAAAAAAGAGGAATAGAAGTATTGGATAATTTACATGCTTGTAGAGGTTTTACTGCTCATCAAATGGCAGAAATCGTCAAACGTTTAGCTTCTGAATCTCCTAATGATGAAAATTTAAGAAAAGGAAGACTGATTGTAATTTCCGATCTAGCATCTATGTTTGCGGATACTCAAGTAAAGCGAGCGGAAGGTTCTGCTATGCTCAAAGAATCATTATCTCATATCCAAGATATAGCAAAAACATGGGATTCTCTAGTGTTAGTAACTGTAAATTATCAAGCGAAACCTTTTCTTCCTAAATCAATGAAATCCGATCTAAAGAATGCTGCAAGCGATAGACTCACAATACTATCACAATCAAAAGGTGCAATTACAGCAAAATTACACTCAATAGGTATGACCGCACAACCATTAGTAAAGAGAAATCCACAAGTTTCTCTTCAAGACTTTACTGTTCCTGACCACATATCCAAAGTTGTTTGGACAGATCCTCCTGAAGCCAGCTCTTCTTCTGATAATCCAAATGGAGATAATAGTGCAGAAGCAGCACGTAAAGCAAGTGCTTCATAATAGCTAATATCGCCTTTCTGACCTAATATCGATTGCTTTCCTGATTTAATCTCCGATGCCATCCTAATTCTATCAGGAGGATTTCTTCTACCTTGACCTACAACAGCAAACCTAATTTTTCTACCTGGATATGTGTTTTGTCCCAATCCCAACTCTCTCAGTAGGGCTGCAGCGGTCAAATTCAACACTTTATGATCTCCAGCTTTATTCCTAACTCTTCTTCCCAAAATAAGTTTAGATAGAGGAATTTTACCTTTCTTAAGCTTAGATATTTCTTCATGAAAGAACTTCACAGAGCGTCTAGTACCTTCTTTTGGTGGCCCCTCGCGTAATTCTTCTAGGATATTTTTCTGAAGATCTTTTACCCATTGACAAGTCGAGTGCTGACGCAACTCAATCCCTCTTATTTTCCATCCTTTTTTCCCATGTGCAAAATATTTGGTTAGAGCACCAACTCCTGTAGTTCTATTGGGAACAAATGCAATCCATTCATAGACATCTTCAAGCTCTATTGGTACACCAGATTTAGCTTCTATTTTGGACATCAATCTAGATATTGATTCATTGCGAGCCTTGGTACTTCTACTTTGTAAATCTACAAGCCAAATGGAATCTACAATTGCATGTAAGCAATCCCAACCCTCTTCTTCAGCATCATGCATTGCATCTATTATCATCTCACGGGACCAAGCACATATTGCTTCATGGCACTCTATACGTCCAAATCTGGCATTTTTGTATCCCGTATATCCAAAACAAGTAACTAGAAGCCATTTCAGAACATTTTGCCTTCTATCCCAAACATCTCCCTTAGCCCCTCTTCTAGATTTGAGATGTTTACGTCTCTCAATAATAGGTGCAACAACCCTGCCTAGAAATCCATATTTTTTAGTGCAGGTATGCATTCCTAATTCTGGAACTAATAGTTGCAATTCTTGAGTGGATTGTTTACGTCTTTCAATTTCCCTGAAAGCACTTTCAGGTTGTAGAGGTAGTTTGCCAGTTCGTAAATTATCTTCTTCTGTAACTTTACAACATTCACAATTCATTGTTTCAGGACTAATATTTCTGGTTGCTATGATACTCGGAAATAGACTTGCAAAATCTAGTTCATACACTTGTTTGTGAACACCTGGTTGCGGATCTAGATACAAACCTCCTCTGTCAGATATGAGCATCTGAGTTCCTGTTTTCATATCTTCAGGCCTATTTTTCTTCCAAGGAACTAGTACATCATCTTCCATAGATTGTCTTATCTGCATAGCTGAAATTGCAGAACCGGGAGATAACCTTGAGAGATCTTGTGCAGGTATTCCAGATATTCTTGCAAGTTCACATAGTCCTTCTAAACCACCTTCTTTACCAATGAAAGAAGCACCCATATCCACATGTATTCTACCTTCTAATGCATGGTAAGCATCCGATCGGAGTATTCTCCCATAGCTCCAAGTTGTAATCGCTCTTCTTCTAATATTGGTACCACGTTTATTTCTGCTAAGTCTTAATTCTCTACCATGTCTAGATGCAATATTTATCAAAGCTGGAAAATCTATGCTATCTCCTTTGTTAGTAATCAAAACATCAGGATTAATCCAATGTATCGCCCTTTCAACTTCATAGAGAAACTCATCTTGATTTCTTTCAGGAGTAAGCTGAATATGAATCGGAATTCCCTTTGAATCAGAACCTACAAGTCCCATATCGATTATTGTCACTCCTGTAACTATTCCATTTGAACTACGTTTACCATGCCTATCTTTACAATTAACTTTCAATATCGCTTGCCTCAATGGAGGAGGAGTCCATTGTGCATCCGTTCTTTTATCCAATGATATTATTTCATTATTTGAAATTTTTATCCTGCCGAATGGATGCGTATTCATATCATGAAGAAATCGTTGAGAAGGCTTAGGATCAACTGAATAGACATCAAATTTACTCCATTTACCAATTGCTGAAACTACATCAGCCACTTGTTTAAGTTTAGAAGGTCTAGATACAGAAATTGCTAGAACTTCTGAAACTCCATTTGCTTCATGACTTTTGAATCTCTTTTGTCTTGAGAAGTTCATTACTCCGAATAGTGTTTGATATTCCATTCCCTTTAGTTTCACTTCAAGTGCATCAATATCA
>CAXAFE010000029.1:0-4864 GCA_963968165.1 uncultured Candidatus Poseidoniales archaeon
TGGAGATGGTGGCGGATTTTGTGGTGGCTTTGCCTTTGGTGGAGATGGTGGCGGATTTTGTGGTGGCTTTGCCTTTGGTGGAGATGGTGGCGGAGGAGGAGGTGGGTTTGCCTTTGGTGGAGATGGTGGCGGAGGAGGAGGTGGGTTTGCCTTTGGTGGAGATGGTGGCGGAGGAGGAGGTGGGGGATTGCCTGCCATAGTAATCATACCTTGGAAAGGAGTATCATCTTTGAATGAATCGGGAGTTTTGTAGAATTACTAAGCTGGAAATTTTAAAAGAGAATGTATGGGGATTGGTCCTAAAATTTCTCTAGCCCCCAATCCTTCTAATTCAATGATAAAAATTATACCAATTACTTCGGATTTCAATCTTTTACAAAGCTCAATACAAGCAGAAACCGTTCCTCCCGTAGCCAAAAGATCATCGATAATAATAACTTTCTGACCTGGTTGGATAGCATCATCATGGATTTCAAGAGTGTTAGACCCATATTCAAGCGTGTAATCTACTTTTATTGTTGATGATGGAAGTTTACCAGGTTTTCTTATTGGAACAAATGCTTTGTCCAGTTTAGTAGATAATAATGGTCCAAATATGAATCCTCTTGCTTCCGGGCCTACAATGACATCAGGATTCCAATCTAAATTTTCTATATCTTGGATTATTCGATCAATTGTTTGATTTAAAAGTTGGGAGTTTGCCAAAACAGGAGTAATATCTCTAAATAAAATTCCATCTACAGGGAAATCAGGTATGGTTCTCACAGATTTAGTTAATTTTTCAATAAATATATCGCTCATGGTAAACACTACCTACATCAAGAGTACCATAGTCTGTATATTTCAACAGAACTATAGTACTTCTATGTATATCTCTATTCACTAGTTAAGCAAATTAAATATATACTCGAACGTAGTTTCATCTCCTGGTCCCAGGTAAAACATCATCATCAATACGAAAAGTGTTGCCATTATAGCATTAATTTCTTCATACTTACCTGATGCTAGTTTAACTAAAACATATGCAATTATTCCCCATGCTATTCCTGCTGCGATTGAATATGTGAAGGGCATTAAGACCATGGTAATGAAAGCCGGAATTGCTACTTCTAAGTCTGACCAATCGATATCAGCAGCTTGGCGCATCATTAAAGATCCAACTATAACTAAGGCGCATGCTGCAGCATATGTTGGAATAGCTGCGAATAATCCAGAAAGGAATAGTCCGGAGAGGAATAAGACTCCGCAAGTTACTGCTACTAAACCAGTTTTACCACCTTCTTCAACTCCTGCAGCAGATTCGATGTAAGTTGTTGTTGTGCTTGTACCTGTCATAGCACCTATTAGTGTAGCAGCTGCATCTGAAATGAATGCTTCATCTGAATTATGTAATTCATCATTTTCATCAACATATCCTGCTGCTCTTCCTACAGAGTACAGAGTACCGGCAGTATCAAAAATATCTACGAATAAGAAAGTTATCATAATCAAAAGGAAGTCTCCTATTGACCACACGTAGGCCTCTCTCTCGATATCTCCGTTCGCATCTACTATTGCATCTAAGTCACCAAATCCATTAATAAAACCAAATAATGTCTCTTCAGGAAGTCCTACGAAACCGAGTAATTTACCATCTCCCCAACCTAATTTGGGTGCAGTAGCTTCAGCTGGGCCCCATCCTGCAGGAGCATGGAATACAGTTACGTCTAATCCTGCATATGTGTTAAATCCTATTCCCGACATTACGTCAGTATTTACTTGGTTGGGATCAAACATGCCTCCCGCTTCATAAAAGGTGAAATCTGGATCTGCATTACCTAACATATTGTATGGATCTGAAACTCCCAGTAACCAACCTATGACTGATATACCCAAAATACCCCATACGATTGAACCTGTTATTCCTCGGGCCATCATTGCAGCGATAACAACTATTCCGATAATAGCCCATAATTCTCCAGACATGTGGGTCCATGATGCAGTATTATCTAATTCCACCAATGTAACGGCATCGTTGACTACTATGCCCGTTTCTTGTAATCCAATTAATGCTAAGAACATTCCAATACCTGCTCCTGTAGCAATTTTCAAATCTTGTGGTATAGAATTAATCATCTTAGTCCTCCAACCTACTTGTGGTAAAGAGATAATCAAGAAGATCAGTCCTTCAACGAAAACCGCAGCCAGTGCTACTTCCCATGGAATTCCCATACCAATTACTACTGTGAAAGTGAAGTAAGCATTCAGGCCCATTCCCGGGGCTAGTGCAAAGGGAAGATTTGCCCAAATTCCCATTACAGTACATCCTACGAATGCAGCGATTGCAGTTGCAAATAACACATCATCAAATGCCATACCTGCATTTTGTAGCATGGCAGGATTGACTAGTAGTATATACGCCATAGTCATGAAAGTAGTTAATCCTGCTCTCATCTCACTTTGCATGGTAACACCAGCTTCCGTCAATCCAAATCTATTGTCCATCATCTTCTCTAATTCACTCATTTTTTTTCACCAGATTCCTATAAATATTGGTGAGTCTAGACTCACCTAGTGTAAGTGCTATGGCAGGAAGCCTATGAACAATGCGCTAAACAAAATATTCTATTCTCATTAAATTATAAAATTAATGATTTATTATTTTGCGGAAGATGGACAGAAAATTCATTATTTAACTCTGTATTTAGTGAATTTATTCCATGTTCCGGGGCATGAAATAGAATGATGTCGTCTGGCTTACATTGTCGGGCAAAAGAAGAAAGCGAATCGTGATCTGCATGGTTTGAAAGTGCAAATTGGTCTATTTCTAGATCTATTTCGGTCATCTTACCGTAAATGGGTAATTTTCCCTCATCTAATAATTGCCTTCCGCCCGATCCTTCAGCTTGATAACCTGTCAATAAAATTGCATTTGCCTTATCCCATTTCAAGCGATTTAGATACCATAATGCTGGTCCGCCGTCAAGCATTCCACTCGTTGTTACGATAACATTGGCATGAAGTGCTTTTTTCCTATCACTTTTGCCATAAACTCTACGAGCCCATTTCCATGTTCGAATCAGTTCCTTTGGTTCATTTATTAACTCAGGATATTGTAACCAATCTTTTGTGAGTCGGGTCCCCATTCCATCAAAATGAACTTTCAAGTGTGGTGCATCTCTGTGAAGAATTCTGAGAATATCCTGACCTCTTCCAGATGCAAATGCGGGGATAAGCGCGATTCCTTTTCTGTCTACAATTTGTTTAACTCTATCTACAAATCTTTTTTCTTCAGCGGCCCTAGGGGGATGTTGTCGTCCCCCATATGTGCCTTCTAAGCACAATATATCACATTTTAATGGTTTAGCACCCGTAGTATTAGGGCTATTTCGAATATCCATATCTCCTGTCCATAAGATTGTTTTTGTAGGAGTAACAATTTCTATCATAACTGCTCCAGGCATGTGTCCTGCGAGATGGAATTTACATCTCCATTCTCCAATATCGAACCATTCTCCTATCTTATGAGTAGCCCAAGAATTCAAAGCTAAATCTAAGTCTCTTTTATCCCATGATAGAGGATATCCTTCAATAGATGATACTTTATATGTATCGCGCCACATTATTTCAGATACTTTTGCGGTCAAAGCTGTTCCGTGTAACTTTGTATCGTGTGCCCCTACTAACCAAGGTGCCATCCCAATATGGTCAATATGGCTGTGAGTAATTATAGCATCAGATACATTAGGGCATTCTGATGGATATTTTGGGGGTCTTGTGGGTGCAAGTCCATAATCGATTAGTAATCTGGTTCCAGTATTGTCTTCAATCACACACCCGACATTGCCCACTTCTCCTGCACCCCCGAGAAAATAAAAACGAATTCCTGAATCTAATTTTTCTTCAGGATAGCCTGATGTCTTGCCGGGCGTGTATAATACCATACAAATAACCGCTATGATTTTATTAATCAAAGAGATTGTTAGATTGCTCATAATTATTGAAAATAGGGAAGGTTTGATGTATGTTCGTTCTTTAGTTTCAAAATATGCGTGCTGAGGAAGTATGGGGAAATAGGTGGAGAAGTTGTGCACATCCCCTCTCTCATCGATTTATGGAAATTGCAGTTGAGAAAAAATCCCTAGTCGTATTGGCGGCTGACCTCTTTACTATAGATGAGTTATTAGTTTTGATTGGGGAAGTTGGACCATATATATCTGCATTAAAAACACATGTCGATATGGTTACAGATTTTAATATTGAAAAATGGAATGAAGTCGTTGAATTGGCTAAAAAATATGATTTGATGATTTTCGAGGATAGAAAGTTTGCTGATATTGGAAAGATTTCTAGAATCCAAATGGGAGGAATGTATGATATTCGCTCTTGGGCTGATCTAGTTACTGCACATAGAATTTCTGGTCCCGATATTGTTGATGGTTTAGGCGAAGGCTGGAGCGACGTAAAGAGAATTGGAGGGATATTCTTACTAGCTCAGATGTCTAGTAGAGGGAATTTATTAACTTCTAATTATACAGATGAGGTTGTTTCTACTGGTACTGGTTCTCCGCATGTTGTTGGTTATATTGGTAATGGAAGTTCGAGTGATGAAATATCATGGCTCAGAGATAAAGCTGGAGATAGTAAATTAATTTGGACACCTGGTGTAAATTTACATGTAAAATCAGGGGAATTAGGTCAGAGATATGGCCATCCATTTGATGCTGTAATGGCTGGTGCTGATGCTGTTATTGTAGGCTCAGGAATATATAAATCTCAAGATAGGATAAGTACTGCAAAAGCATATGCTAAGGCCACATGGGATGCACTACTAGAGAGAGAAACTGATGTCTGATCAAGATATAATTGCATGGTTATGCTCGAG
>CAXAFE010000030.1:0-4111 GCA_963968165.1 uncultured Candidatus Poseidoniales archaeon
TTAGATATTCAAAAAATAAGGATATAATTAAGCAAGTATACTCAACGGATTTATTCGTGATTCCCACTCAACAGGAGAGTAGTAAATTCAAATCGGCTCTGGGCATCACTCTAATTTTACTTACATTACCATTTCTTTCAATAGCAACTTCTTGGTATGAGGAAGTACCAGAGTTGGAAGAATTAAAAGAAAAAATATTCTCAGGAGAATATCAAAACGTTGTTGAAATTGCTGCAGAAAATGGTCACATATGTACAATTCTTGATGATGGATCTGTGAGTTGTTGGAGAGATAATGCAGAAGCCGATCAAGACGGTGGAACAGAGCCAGGTGAGCTGGAAACAGTAGATACAGATACAGATGAGGACGAAATAAACATCGGGGTGGAGGATAGCGAAGATGGACTTTTTTCAAAGGATATTTATGCTTACATCATATCATTACTATTTTTAGTAGGTTTCTATTATTCAAACTTTTCAATTAATGATAAAAAAGGCATTATCGCGAAGATTCTAAGGACTGTAGCAAGAATAAGAAATAAACTAAGATACATGGACAGAGGTTCACAAACCGTTCTAAATATATGGTCATGGATAGTTCTTAGCGTATTACTAACAACTGCTAAATTTACTTTAATAGATGCAATTGCTATTGCATTAGTATTCTTAATTACTGTTACGCCTCTATATGTTATTCTTTTGTTCATAAATAGAGGTAATAAGCCAATGAAATCTTTATCGACAAAAAGACAATATTCTCAAGTAAGCACTCGATACACCCGTGTCGTTGGTAGTGATACAATAGATGTTTTCAATACAGAACAAGTATCTAATTTACCTCCTCAGGCATACCAGGATAAATGGGCTGTTATAGTTTCTAATGGAGGCATAAAAATTGTACATAGTATCCATTCTACAAAAAATGATGCAGTAAATTCTTTATTGGCTCATGAAATAAATTTGAAAGAAAAACAAAGTACTAGTAAAAATGATGAGACAGATACGCAAGCACTTCAGCAGCGTAATATCGAAATGGCTAGAGCACTGGGAAGAACAGTAGAAGATATTGAAGCAGACCTTGCTGATGATGGAGTTTTGAATTATAGTGCAGGATCAGATGTTAAATTGGCCCAACTAGGAATCGAATCAAAATTTAGGAAGGCCGAATTAATCGGAGAAGGTGGCATGGCAAATGTTTTCAGGGCTGTAGAAATAAAAACAGGAGATATCGTAGTTTGGAAAGAAGCAGCTGCAAGCAGACTTAATCCACTTCCAGAAGTCAATAAACGACTGAAGGAAGAATCTAAAATTTTAAAGAATCTTGATCATATCCGTATTCCAAACCAATTAGATTATGGTGAAATTGACAAAAGTAATGGTGAATCAGTTGGAGTTTTGATTATGGAAAATATATCTGGCTCATCATTAAAATCAGATATTGATACGCTCACAAAACTTCGTAAGGGTCTTGATTTTGAAGAAGTTATAAAAATTATCAGACAAATATGCGAACCATTAGAATATATGGCGGACCTAGAGACGCCAATTTATCATAGAGATATAAAACCGCATAATATCATAATAGAACCTAATAGGGGGCCAGTTCTTATTGATTTTGGACTTGCAAAAATAGTTGATACCGAACATGTTAGCCATACCCAAGGTATGTCTGAAGGCTGGTCTCCTCCCGAAAGAAGACAAGGTAAAAATGGTGGATTTACCGATGTTTACAGCCTTGGTCAAATATTGTGGAATATGCTGACAGGAGAGGAGCCATTTATTGCCCTAACAATTGAAGAAATAAATGAGAAAATAGTTTCTAATGGTCATCCAGCTTGGATTTCAAAAGTAATCCTAGCCACAGCCCAAAGATATGATAGAAGGATTCAATCTGTATTCGAGTTTAGATTAATGTTAGAGAATGAATGAAAAATGCCTTAACATAATATGCTCAAGATTCATTTCTAAGTTTTAAACCCAAATAAAAACCAAAAGTATTTACTGTAATATCTGATACTTTATTTTCCCAAGTCTCAATTGCAAATTCATAGGGAAGAACTAATTCAAGTAATTCCCAACCAACCGATAGTAATACAAAAACATACCAATTTGATATTAAGAATCGACCTAAAAATGTCCATTGTATGAAGTGACCTAAAGACCATAAATTAAGTATATTCATTCTAAAGCCAACTAAATAAAATTCCAACCAAAAATACTAATTCAAAAGGAAATAAAATTATCATAATGGTCATAATAAGTTTATTTCCAGGTTCAAGTTCTGACCATTTTTCTTTATTATAAACAGACTTGGCTATTCTATCTAGAAGGGTCATACTAATTCCTTCTTCTAAGTGTAAATTAACTTTACTGCGTAGAGTATTAAAGTAAAATATTTAATTTAAACTAATGCTTTAAAATTATCACATCGGAGGTGCATACTGCAATCCTCCTTCTGATTCTAGAGCATTCAATGTGCCACTCCTTGCCATTAGACAATCCACCATAGCATCAGATCCACTAACGCCATCATAATTACCATCACAGAAAGACTCATCATACGCCTCACCGTAGTTTCCTACTGCATTCAAAACTGATTGCATCCAATTATTATCTAATGGATTTAATTCAGTTCCAAGGCCTAAATTATTATTAAGAAGCCTATCTATTGAAGGATTAGATGTATCTGCACTTTGATAATTCTGAGAGGTAATACCGAATTCTTCCGCCGTTATCATCCCATACCAGACCCATGATACAATCTCATTCCATTCAGAATCATAGTCTCTGGTTACTGATGCTAGAGGTTCTTTAGATATCACTTCGGGCATTATTTCCATTTCGAAATCTACTACATCATTCTCTTCAAGTTCCCACTTCATAGCAACTAGTCCGGACATATCTCCAGTTACTGCATCACAGTTTTCATTTGCAAAGTCCGATCCTTCATTCCACGTATTAACCGCAAAGTAATCCATATCATTTTCTTCGAAGTAGTCATCAATATTTCCAGCGGACGTACTTCCTACAGCGACACAAATACTTGCTCCGTCAAGGTCTAGAGCTGAGTTTGCATTAGGAAACTCATCTTTATTGACAATTATTCCTTGACCGTCATAAAAATTGATTGCACCAAAATCTGCATTGAGTTCAGCATCTCTACTTGCTGTCCATGTAGTTGTTCTAATCAGGACATCTATACTTCCATTAGATAATAAATCAAACCTATTTGCCCCTCCAGATAAAATGTATTCAATATCTGAATCTGGATTTAGCCCAATTGCAGCTGCAATTGCTTTACAGTATAATATATCAAGGCCTGAACGAACTCCTGTATCATAGTCTAGGTAACCCATTCCATATTGCCCCTCTTTTACTCCACACTTCATTTCACCCCGATTGAGGATTATATCCAAAGTACTGGACCAGTTGTCCGAAGAAGATGCGTTTGCCTCCATACCTTCAATAGTTTCAATTAGATTGGAAATAGTTGTATTCAACGTCATTGCTAAATTCTGAAGATCAGAGATTTCATCCGCAGCATTTTGATTCACTAATGACAAGTCTTGGTTATTACTCGTAAGTAAGGAGACTTGAGCTTCCAGAGAAATCTTTGCTGCTTCTAATGATGATATTTGAGCAGTTAAAGTAGTCATAGTTGTCTCTAAAACTACTATTTCTGCTTCTAATGTGGCTACAGTTGACTCCAATGATGTAACATTCGAAAGTATCTGATCTATTTCAGCACTCTTTGATGAATTTTGTTCACTTAATTCTGCAATTTTTATAATGTACTCTGATATCTGTTCTTCATAGTTTGAGATTTGTAAACTACGAATATCAATTGTAGAATCTAATAATAATATATTTGCCTCAAGCCCTTCAATCGTCTGATTGAGAGAATTCATTATCTCCTGATTTTCCATAACTTCATTTTCAAATTGATCAGCTCTATCCTTACTTTCATCGCCTGCACACCCAGCTAGTGAACTAGAAATTAAAATTAAAAAAACTATCATAACAGATTTTCTCTTCATGAATGTCCATTGGTTACTGCATGTAATAAAATTTTTGCCGGATGTATTCTAACATTTAATCTAAGAAAATACTAT
>CAXAFE010000031.1:0-3840 GCA_963968165.1 uncultured Candidatus Poseidoniales archaeon
TAATGATGGCTTCTTTTGTGATGTTTTCTTTTATGTTTACACAAATGTTACATTTCCAATTAGTAAGGGGTCACACGGCTCTTGAAGCAGCAGTTAGATTTCTTCCTCTTCCATTAGGATTAATGCCTGCTGCTGCAAATAGTGATAGGTTGTCTGCTAAATTTGGAAGTAACAATGTTATCTCCGTAGGATTGCTATTGATGACGGTTGCAATGGCTATATTCACCACTGTTGAGATAGATTCGGAATATATCCGATTAGCGTGTATTTTCTTATTACTTGGATTTGGAATGGGGTTAACATTAGCCCCGGCCACGACCGTAGTAATGGATTCTGTACCCTCCGATAAAGCAGGCGTAGGTAGTGCCACAAATGATGCAAGTAGAGAGGTTGGTGGGGCCCTGGGAATAGCAATTGGAGGTAGTGTTTTGAACGAATACTATCAAAGAAATATGATTATACCAGATGGGTTAGATTTGGGCGCTGTTCCACTGGAGTCGTTTCCGGCTGCAATGCAAATCGGGGCTGAGATGTTAGAGAATGGCAATATGTTAGGTGCTGCTTTGATTGAAAATGCACAACTCGCATTTATTGAGGGAATGATCGCTTCAGCGACAGTAATGGGAATAATTGCCATACTGAATGCTATCTTAGTAAAATTATACATGCCTAGGAAAATAATCAATATTTCCATAGAAGAAGAGTAATCCTCTTTCACTCATATGTGAGTGAGGGATAATTAAACATTCAGATCAGTCTAACCTTTTCCTATATTCGTGATAGCGGGGGTGTTTTTCATGTACTGGAATTTCTTTCCACCCCATTATAATCTGAGAAACTCCGTCAATTCGCCTCCCCGCTCCGTCTTCTGGCCTTTCCTTACCTGGACTGCCCAAGAATCTTGTTGGAGTGTCTGGATTGGCTTCATTATCCAAATAATTAGAAACCTTAGTTGTTAATTTTTCTCTTAAGTCATTCATTATAGTAATGGGTATCTCTGATATTTTTTGATGTTTCTTTAATCTGGTATTACTATGTACGATCTCGAAGAAGTGATGGGCTATATCTGGCCAAAGTTTGAAAACTTCTGGTGGGGGGACCGGAAGGACAGATATTTTTTTACCAACTAAAACATCAATACTAGGTACTTCTCGTGGTTCAAAACAGTGGGCTAATTCAATATATCCAAAAGAATCTCCTCTTGATTCGTCAGTTAAAATAGATATTAAATCATCAGTCATACGACTTGTCCACCATTCGTTATTTTCTGAAATATCATTTTTCTTGTATATTTTGTCATAGATCTCATGGAGATTCAACCCCTCTAATCTTTCAACTGAAATCAATGTTTCATCATCAAGTCCAAAATCTTCAATCCCACTTCGGTTTATGATATCGTAAGATACATACTTTTCTCTTCCAGTTTCTACCTCATAGACTGTATACTCCTCACTTCCAATCACTACAGAAAATGCTATTTCCCCTTTCCAATCGTCTATTATTTTCCAAGTATCAGCGGTCTTTTTACTCGTGCCATCAGGTTTAGTTTGTATCCAGACTTTGAATGGTAACTCAATATCACCAACTGATTCTTCATCTTCGTGTTTTCTAATTGCAGATGATAAAAATGCAGTATTATTACTGATATAAATATCATCCTTACTATCTACAAGAATGTGGACGGTTTTAGATTCTCCATCAAGCCTTAACTCAGCTATATTCATGTGTGAAATATTTTCTATCACTCTAAGAAAGGCTTCTGTAAGATTATCGGGGAAACAGAAATCTGCATATTCCTTTATGTGATCCCATAACGTTCGTACATGTTCTTTCCAAGTGAATCTTATCCTAGTTTCTTCATCGGATATTTTGATTTCTTTCAATACGCCCTCTAAGTTTACGATGTGTTTTGTTAGGAAATCGTTAAATTCTTCGTCCGGGACATATCTTGTAGTCATACAAATCGGGTTTACCGTGAGGGTATTTAAAGAGTCCAGCCAAGGGTTTCGCCAAACCTTATTTTAAAACAATATACAACCATATGGTATTAACGACTTTGGATGTTAATATTCATAAATAAAAAAAAGAAAATAATGCAGTTTAACACTCTATTATTCGCATTAATGTATACTCCCAATTTAGAAATATGATCGAAATAAGTAAAAGAAAAATGTTTGCGGATTTTATTTTATCAAGTAGCAATCACGGGCGGGACCCGAAGCGGACGTTTTTGAATAGGCTCTCAATATAGCGTTTTTCTCTAAAATATATTTTTGCCCTCATATTTTATGAATTCGGAGTTTATATACCTAACACAATAATACTGTATAATCCCAGAGGGGAAAAAGGAATAAAGTGACATAAATGAAATACAGGAAAATGAAAAATAGACGGAAAATGAAAAAATTGGAATATAAAATATCTAAGATGAGGTGGTGTGGCTTTTGTGGCCAATATTAATTGTATTGGTAATAATTATTGCTGCACCGTGGATGCTAATATTTCTTATACCGTGGTATATTATGAGGTAATTGACTATGGCAGGTTGGACTACTGAAAATATAGATTATTGGCTCAAACGTGAGCCCGACAAAACTGTAAAAATAAGAAATATTTCTCCTCTTCATCTACCTTTCGGACTATACACTGAATTAGGCTGGATGGAAGATCGTAAGGAGTTTCATGTAATTAAAAATGGAGTTATTGGGCGTGGGAAACCATACTTAAGGACAATTTATTTCAAGATATTTAGAGAATTAAGATGGTTTGCGAAAGAAAGAACCTTTCTGATAATTCAAAGAGATTTATTTGGACGGAAGAAAGTAGAGATGATTTATCGGTTTAAAGACAGAGACACAATCAAGGTTGGTCAATATAAAAAAACAATTAGGACTCAGAGGAATACATCAACTGCATGGCTATATGTTGAAAGAGGGATTTATCAATATCCTTTACATGATTATTTACTTGAAGGCCCAAGATTACAGATATTGAAAGTTAGGGACTTTTTAGTAGAATCTGTAATTAATCAACAATCTTCTGATGAAAACTATGATGGTGAAAGTTGGTCAATTAGTTGGGATGAACTAGATTGCGAACCTTTCATCTATGGTGGTGGACATGATACAGGATATGGAAATAGGGTCGACTATCGTATAAAAGAAGGCTTCAAGTAATTAGGTGAAAAAATGGATGAAAAAAATAAAGATTTAATGGAAGAGACTAGGGCTGCCCTATCTGAGCGATTAGAACAAATAGAAAATGCATCTTACGAAGAAAGGATTGGTTTTGATTGGCGTGGCCACCTGTCTTCATTGTGGGAAGCGGTTAGGATAGAATTCGACGCCGATTGTCCAGAAATTTTAACTGAGCTATTTCTAACTCAAGTATGGAAAATATCTAGATTAAATGTAGGTGAATTAAGATTAGATGGTGAGTCAAAACATGTTAATGTAATTGTTGACAATGAGGATAAACTATTCTTTAGCAACAACACAGCCTATCTATCTCTAGCAATTAATTATCATGAAGATGAATCAGAGAATTTAAAAATTCAGTTTCCTATAAAATCTTGGATTATGACAAAACCCAGCGGAAAAGCAGATATAGAGCAAATAGATTGGGATATAATCGATCAGTGGGGAGAAAAAATTTCTAATTGTATAGTTCTGGGAAATAATGAATATCTAGCATATAATATTAAGAAAGATTTGGCTAAAAAAGTATATTATGGCACGTTAAGAAAGAAGTGACCTAAAGTACAAATCGCTATGTTTTTTATAGAACTACCCTAAACGTCTTTTCAGCTCGGAAATTAATTGCCGTGGGATAGGGCTTTCT
>CAXAFE010000032.1:0-3590 GCA_963968165.1 uncultured Candidatus Poseidoniales archaeon
TATTCGGCACTCTCATTCTGACAGTATCTCTTTGTTTTAGATAATCATCAGATATTTTAGTTAATTCTTCTATTCTAGCTCCTATACTGGACACTTCATCCATAATTTTTTTTACAGATTCTGAATCTCCAGATTTTTTTGCATTTGCAATCCCCCTTGCAGCTTCATTTCTCGATTTACGAAGTAGGTCTGAATCATAACTTGCTTGTTTCCAAGCATTATCTAGTCTTATGACCTCTTCAATATTATCAGAAGGAATCTTTCTTTTATCATGATCTTTTCGTAAAATGTCAGATTTTTCACGAAACATACTCATGTCTAGCATAACTATCGACCCTAGGAGCCCCCAATCTTCTTTCAATGAATCGGGCTTTTAGGTTCAGAAGAAGGTGATTTGTTGTATTAAATCAGATGGACCATATACTATTAATCCTGTAACGAAATAACCTA
Organism: uncultured Candidatus Poseidoniales archaeon; assembly: GCA_963968165.1. Taxonomy (GTDB): domain Archaea; phylum Thermoplasmatota; class Poseidoniia; order Poseidoniales; family Thalassarchaeaceae; genus MGIIb-O3. The sequence goes on from CAXAFE010000032.1 coordinate 451, forward strand.
AAATTGCACCACCATTAAGCAAAGGCAAACCTGCTTGTGGTTTTCCTTTAGCCACCTGAGTCATCAATCCTACGTATCCTATCAATCCTCCTAACAAAGTTCCTAATCCTACAGCCAAAGGATCTACATGAATCCATCCAAAGAATGATGTTAGAGGTAAAGAACCTACAACCATGCCTGTTTCAGGTAAGAATGTAATCGCTGAAATTACTAACATTCCAGGGAAAATTACATCTCCAAGGCCCATGAATAATGCATCTCTACCTGGTTTTTCTACTTTGATATTCTCGACTTGAAGATTATCCCAATCCTCTTTTTTCGGTCTTTCTACTGTTTTTTCCATTACACCTTCTTGTTCATCTAAGAAAGAATACCCCTTATCTTTTGGCGCGACTAATAGAATTGGTAATTTCAAATCTATCATTGTGTCTGCTAATTCTAGCATATGTTTACTACCATTTACTGCCCAATGATCGTATACTGCAGCACAAATCATAAAAATTATTATTAGAATGGGTACGAAACTAACTCCAATCATTGTAATGACTCCCGCTCCCACTAATACGCCCACAAGATTTACAATGTACCATTCAGGAAATCTCCATAGTGTTGTCATAAGTAATAAATCTAATATTAATGCTATAAAAAATGCATTCTCTTGAGTATTCAAGACAATCTGCATGATTAATGCAATATATGGATAAACAGTATACACTAAGGAAAAATATAGTGAAAACATGATAAATCCCTTAATTAGCAATTCTAATTTTTTCCTTGCGAGCCATATAATAACGAATGTGAAAATACCAATAAGAGCTAATTCTAATAGTATATATCCTCCTTGTGTGGTACCTTCTTCTCCGAAAGCTCTTACTTCATCTTTATCCCAAACAGGTTGAATTGTAATTCCTAAAAATATTGTTGTTACAAACATTCCAGCCATACCAGTCATTGACTTCCACTGGTCTCGCATTGCCTCAATTGTCTCGTTCACTTTCACTCCCCAACCCCCACGAAGTTCAAAGCCCATATCACTTTGACTAATACAAGTGCGTGGTTGCACTAGTGGGTGATTCTTTTTTGGACATTAGGAAATGGCTCGATGAAAGGAAATTAATCGGTGTTAAATTAGGTCTTACAAACTGTGAAATAATGTTACAGAGACTTAACAATCCTCATTTAGAATTCCCTTCTATTCACGTGGCGGGTACTAATGGAAAAGGTTCTCTTTGTGTCCAGTTATCTGCCATAGCATGTGCAAATAATCTGAAAGTAGGTCTTTTCACCTCTCCACATCTTATTACTATTGAAGAAAGGATCCGAATAAATGGAATTCCAATTAGTCCAGATGATTTTGATAAGTTCTTGAACACAATAAGAGATGCTTCATTAATATCTCCTGTTTGCAATCCTACTTTTTTTGAAGTGACATTTTTACTTGCTATGTTAGTATTTAAAGAGAATAATATTGATAGAGCGATAATAGAAACAGGTTTAGGAGGACGTCTAGATTCTACTCGTTTAGTTAATGCAGATCTTTGCGTAATTACTACTATTTCTAAAGATCACACTGAATTTCTAGGAAATACTTTGGAAGAAATAGCATTTGAAAAGGTCGGTATTCACAGAACTGGAGTTCCTTTAATAATTTCTAAGAGTGAAAATCTTAGTTCATCTATACTCAAAATAATTTCTGATAAAGTTGGAATGGATCTTAGAATTCATGAAACTAATAATTCGTTATCTCCCTGGGAAATTTGGAATAATTTATCTAAAGAAATAGCAGAATTATTTGGATGGAATATACCAATGTTAGAATGTAACTGGCCGGGTCGTTCTCCCGGATATGGTTCACTATGGTTTGGAGTAGAAACAAAAATTTGTGCGGCGCATAATAAGGAGGGTTTTATCGCTGAACTTAATTCAATCAGTAGACCGTGCGTAATCGTTATTGGAGTGACAGAGAAAGCAGATATTGAAGATACCTTGTCTCCATTAAATAATAGTTATTATCATGATTCTATATTTAATCAGATTATCTTCACAGAGCCCCTATCTGGACGTAATAAAGCCGTTAATGCGAGCGAACTAAAGAAAATAATTTGTACTAATCAATCATCTTCAGGACTAGTAATTAAAAATCCAATAGACGCTATCAAAGAGGCCTCAATAATTGCAGAAAGAGAGGGTATTGATATGATAATAATGGGTAGTGTTTATCTCGTAGGTGATATTCTTAATTATATCATTATCAGGGATAATCTTAGTCTTTGGGAAGAACTACGTGTTCACTGATAATCAAAAAGGATGACCCCTGTGGATGGCTCGTAGATGTCAGATAAGCCAAGTGAAAAAGTTGAGTTAAAAGTAGTTCTTGAATCCCAAGATAGTACTTCTAAATATATTCTCGTTGCATTAATTTTAGTTTTATGTGGTTTATTATTCGCTATCCTTGCTAGTGGAGGTGCAGATAGTTTACTTTCCTCAAATGATGACTCTAATGATGGAAATTGTGGTGATGGTATTGATAATGACAATGGTGGCGCAGCCGATAGAGACGATCCTGATTGCTATGCTAATCCATTAGATATGCAGGGATATGACCCAAGTCGTACTGAGGCGAATAGGGATAATGACTTATGATAAGTATTAGCGAGATGATAATATGAGTGACAAATGGGATAGAAGGTTTCTAGAGCTAGCGAAGCATATCTCTGACTGGTCTAAAGATCCATCTACGAAAGTAGGTTGTATCGTCGTGGGTGAAGATCGCGAAATCCGGTCAACTGGTTTCAATGGTTTTCCTAGAGGAATTGAAGATAAAATCGAGAGACTTGAAGACCGTGAACAGAAGTATCCTATGATTTGTCATGCAGAAGAGAATGCAATAATGCATGCAGCACGAATTGGAATTTCACTTAAAGATACAATGGCATATGTAACCTGGCCGCCTTGCTCTAGGTGTACACGTTCTCTAATTCAAGCAGGAGTTAGTGAAGTTGTATATCCTAAAGATCTAGAGATTCCGGAAAGATGGCAAAAAGATTTCGATATTGCATCTGGCATGATGCAAGAAGCTGGAATAATCGTTAGAACTGCATAATTCTGAGATTAGAAATCTCCACCGCCACCACCGCCGC
>CAXAFE010000033.1:0-3249 GCA_963968165.1 uncultured Candidatus Poseidoniales archaeon
AGTCTGTTTAATATTTCTTACGTCCCTCCTACTTAGGTAACCTAATTTATACATAGATAAATTAGGTTACCCTTCCGTTTATCAGTGGATGCATCTAAGTCCTGTCTTGTTTATTGGACAGTTTATTGGATAGTTTATCAAATAATACGAAAGCACCCACCAATAATCCTGCGAACATTACTCCAATGATACGTTCGGCGAGAAAATCTATTGAGCCCTCAACTCCTCTTTCCACGTAAAGATAAAGGAAAAATGGCGCGAGAATTAGCAACAAAACTGATACAACGATAACCATTTGGCGGAACATTGCCCATGTTTCATTCTCTTCCATACATCCACCACATAAAATAACAAAAGAATATTAGGGTACTCACTAAAGTGATATTTAACATACTTCCTACCGCCGCCATAAAAATCTATTGTCTGATTAGGTTATGAAATTATTCCCTGCACAAAGGTAGGAAACTTTACGTATACATAAACTAGAGAAAAATGAAAATCCATCTTTACAAATATTGGTTTTACTATGAACCTCAAATTGACGAATTTTAAACTAGAACCATCATTTATGTGTGTATAAATTAGGTTAAGGAAGATGATTCTCTAGTTATTCTTCTTCATCGATTGTGAAGATGCTTTTTTTGGTTACTTTAAGCCAAATAATTCCTACTGCAATGGCCAATGGTAAGATTACTACCCAGAGAAAGATAGTATATGCCTCGGGAGATCCAAAGATGTCTACTCCGATAAAGTAGGCTCCGCTTTGGAGAATAATTCCTGCAACTAAGGCCAGTGGCCAGGCAGGATGAAGGATAGCAGGTGGCTTCTGTGGATTGGACATTACTAACTCTCAACGTACCCATCATGATGTCAACCTTATGCCGGCATCAATTGTCCTACCGTTGTTATGGTCCAAAAAATATCTCCAAAGCAGATTTCCACCATCCCTTTCTGATGGCGATAATGATTGCCAATATTAGAAATAAACCGTAACATAAATCCCACATAATTTCATCCAAAAGAATGGATTGTAAGAACAATTCGATTACGTGATCGTTTTCGGATAGCATCAGAGGGTCTTTTCAGTGCCTACCCATTAAATGTATAGAAATAAATAACACCCAATAAGAAAAGAATTATACATTGATACATGTCCATGCATGTGTGGATGATGATGTACAGATTCAGTTAGGATCGAAGATAACTAAAGCTTTTATTATTAATACAATTATACTATTTGCAAGCTCTACTTTATTTCTAGTATTCCCGGATTTATTTCCAGAATATTGGGATGTATTAGCAGCGATTACTATCATTTCTTTTACAGTTGAAATTATTCTTTTAATAGTATTAACTAAAATAAGTAAGACAGAAAATATTTGTGAAATTAATGGATGCGAAAACATGGTTCGAATAAATAAAAATGTTTGTCCACAACATGATGAGGAAGTTGTAAATGCTATTAGAAATAATCGTATAGCTAGTATCATCGGTTTGGTCTTAGCAACCATAATTTATTTCATTATGAAATGATCTAAATGCACCATAGGCTACCCCATTGTCCATATCACACTAGAAGGGTACCTAATAGTATGCATTCATTATTAATCTAACCTTATATTATATTTATTCTCTGTTTAAGTACACTAATTATACTTATTTGCACATAGGTAGAGATTAAAGAATCCTTTTTGTGCACCAAGAAAGATTTTACAACCCTACTTTGAAATATGGTCTTACGCTGTTAGAGTGTGTATGAAGGAGGCGCACACTCTCCTCGCACGTTTCATCCATTGGACTTTCATCCCGCTCTATGCTTATGGAATTTTAAAGCAAGTTGACAATATTGGAGAGTTGGAAGATCGTTCTTTGTTAATTTTTGAGAGTATATTTGCTACTATTTTTTTGTTGATTGTTATCTTAAGATTTGCGTACATGCGCCGATTCAAGACATTTCAAGGAGCGACACATGCACCCCATAGAATTCACTCATTCATTGCTAAATCTGTTCATATAGGCATGTACTCTGCATTAATTCTTCTTCCTCTATCTGGATTATTTATCGCTGCACTTTACAGTCAAGACATCAAATCTGGGCTTTTACAAGATGGAGCACTTGCAGTTCATGAGTTCAGTGCGTCGTTGAGTTACGTGATGATAGTAACACACGTTTCTGCCGCAATCTATTCGCGTACCAAGGGCGAGGGAGTCTGGTCATCCATGGTTCCAATTCTCAAAGAAAAGGGACCGAACAAATATCCATTTATACTTAAGATTGCTTCAATCGAACAATTTGTCTACGAAAAGATCGATAAATTCCTTATCGACAGGAAAGGTGACTAGGCTTGCAGCCCATCTTTTCATAGGCTAGACAAAGAATGGTGGAAGGCCTGAAACTAGCATCAAACTCTACCTCTCTTTGTATCCACATGGGTACCCAGCTAAGTCTCTACGAAGTGTGTCAAGGATTCATGCCCCCCATTCATTTATCGCAATACCTGCAATAGTATGCATTTCAGTAGTTGAAAAACTAAGAAATTACTGGTGGTCCTATGTGCTTGCTAGTGTAGTTGCATGGCTACAATAGCTATTTTGCTTAGCCCTTTGTCTAGAATAACCAGGAAAGGTACTTCGGGACTCGACGAAGATGAGCGAACATTTCACTATCTCCAGTTAATTGACATACGAATAAATGCCGGAGGTAATTTCATAACATATTCAATCTATTTATTATTATGGCAGCAGGAGAGTCTATAGCAACGATCACTATTTTTGGTGCTATTGTCTTGGTTATTATCCTCATCATCAATTCAATCTTCTTCTTAAATCAAGACAGGGGCTTCATTGATTGGCTGAAATATGTAATTTCCAAGCATATATTTGTTACTATACTTGAAGTTGTATTTTTTATTTTCAGTATATTACAATTCATTTCAATTTTTTTAATTATCTAGATTCTAATGATGCACACATCAGGGTGATTGATATTGTCCAGCTTGGACTAATCCAATATTAATCAGATATTGGATAAAAAGACAGACCGTCCCAGCAATAAACCACACAATGGAGAGTCCAAAGACAGTCCCATAAAGGGCATTAAGGATGGCAATGATGTAGAGTAATATTGATGCTACGAGGAAGAGATAAGTCTTTTTTATGACATAATATAGACTCTCATCTTCTTCAGTCCACCACAAATCATTATCGACAAAGGCTTCTGAAGATTTGTCCACAGATATCCGTATGGGA
>CAXAFE010000034.1:0-3060 GCA_963968165.1 uncultured Candidatus Poseidoniales archaeon
ATTTCCATAGAATATTGACCAACTCTCTAAACAATGATTTTAGTGTATATCAGCCACGAAGCATTGATGAATCCTAGTAAAAAAAATCATAACATGAAAATAATACCTGCGAATAAATTCCATATGGAATGACAAATAATACTCGGCCAAATACTGCCGGTTTTAATCCTAAGCCAAGCAAATAGGATCCCTCCAATTCCTGTAAAAAGTATAGGGGAGAAGTCCCAAAAATCCCAGTAAGGAGTCCAATGGATTAAGCCAAAAAATAAACCAGTAATCATTATTGCGAAAATATCTGAATGCTGAGTTCTTATTTTATCTAGCAAATATCCTCTGAAAAATAATTCCTCAATCAACGGGGCTGCTATCACTAAATTGATAAAATAGAGTAGTAGAATGATTATATTGCTATCAGAACTTGAATCGATAAAATAGTCGTCAAGCCCAGATGAAATTAGAATAGCGAAAAAGCCAGATAGAATAAAATCCAATATTAATATTCCACCACATAATAAGATAATTATAAGAGGTCGTTGACGAGTTGGTAGTTTAATCAAATCACGAAAATAATCAAATTTATCTTCGATGTTTAAAATTAATAAAATCAGTAAAACTGCTAATAAATAAATAAATACTGAAGATAATTGCAGCAAAAGATCAATTTGATAAATATCGAATATAATGATTATTTTATACAATAAAATACTACTAAGCTCGAATAATAAGAAAATTGCTATGAAAGCAGTTAGTACTTTAACCCAGGTCTCAGTTTTACTTTCAAAACCCCAGATACCAAGAACTGGACCCTGCCTAGAAAATATTAAATTTGCAAATCCTGTATCTTGCGCCATTGTATCTTTTTGGAATATTCCAAAAATATTTGAACCTGATAAATCCCAAACTTCATTTAAGGAAGGACTAATTTTATCTTTATCGAAATTGTTTGTTGGAACCGGCCCAAATTTATTAGTGATTTTTTGACTTGGAGTTAGAATAAAAACTAGAGTGAAAGGAATGATAAATATATAGTAGATAAAGGGACTAAGAATGTAACATATTAAACCGATTAACAAACCTAATAATATATACCAACCAGAAAAACCAATGTCATGGGCTCTTCTAATCCATACCATAATAGTGGGAATAAAAACAACCAGTGATAATAAAAATAAGAAAGAGAAAAGAAGAAAATAGAATGCTAGAAGGGCATTGGATTCAGATGGGGCAGGGATACGAGCTGCAAATTCTGAAAAAATTGTAATAGGTAGATAAAACCAGTTGAACTCTGATCTAGATGCTCTTCCTTGCCAGGAAGACCATTTCTTGAAACATGTCCTAATAGAATCTTGGAAAGACATTGTCTGTTTTGGTCTTCCAGTACCAGATAATTGAACTAAGGGGTTAACATTATTATACAGTGAATTTATACTTTTATTACCACTAGTTTTAGAATTAAAGTGAGGTTCTATGAAATTATAATTTATGTAAACTATTGTTGAAGAAGATATGATTAATAAAATAAGGAAAGGGACGACATTGCCTAAAGAAAATACTGCACTCAATAGAAAAGATGCAGCTAACAACCAAAGAGTACCTGATGTAGGGAAATCTCCAATAAATGATTTTCCAAATGGACCTAATTCTCTATTGGAGCCGCTCACGATTTTATTCCTCTGAAGAGTTAGTAATCTCTTGTTTCTTGGATTCTGCTTGAAGAGTTACTAACTCAAGATAAGAAGTTCGTGCCTTGAGATATTTATCCATTTCTTCTAGATAAGATTGTTTTTCAGCCGCATAAAGACTACCGTCTCTTGCATTCTTATCCATCTTAAACAAAATTCCGAAAAAGAATAGAGTGAGAAACAATGGACCTAACAGCATGAGATAATTTTCATTCATATTGTAAGTATCACCGTATACCTCAACTCCAGAACCTAGTATAATCGAGATAAAGAAAACTGCTGGCCAAAGAATCAGATTAGCCAATAATAATACCCATTCATAAAGTTCATACTCAGATCTCCTTGAAGGTCGGCGTGGTTTGGTTACTGGTGCTTGATCCATGTGGTTACCTAATACTTCAGGGTCAGGCTTCTGATATGAGGCTTCTGTAATGAAAGATGTTTCTTTAAGCACTGAAAGATCTATTTTAGACGCTTTTCTATCATTAATAATCTTATTTCTAGTGATTGGAATTGAAACTATCGATAAGAAAATTATCGAAATTATAGTAACTGAGACCATTACCAACCAATCATATGAAAAATTATCTACATCTAAAATCCGAGATACGAAACTGACTAGGAATACCGAGTATAGGATATATAGAGACGAAAATCTCCTCATTAGATATAGAATTGAAGACACTATGAGAAGGATGAATATCAAATCAGTAAGGTTGGGATGTAATGAAAAAGCATCATATGATTGCTGAGAATCAAAACTTGAAGACATAGCGTAAGCAATAACTGAACCTAATATCGTGATAAGACGTAAGAGAATTGCACCAACATCTCCCAATCCATCCGCTATCGTAGAAACGAATCCATTGGATACAGAGTTTTCTGAAAGATAAGCGAGCCATAAAGCAGATTGGAAAATAATAATAGCCGGAATAACATACTGAATATTTACAATTAATTTTTTAAATGTTGAACCTAGACCTACCACCATTCTTTCAAAAAGATCTACTACTTCATCCATTTTAGGACCCATTCTATCAAAAAGATCTACTACTTCGTCCATTTTAGGATTCATTGTGTCATTATCACTTAATATCGAATCTTTTTGTTCAATAATTATTGGTTCAGAATCAATCTTCACTGGCTCTTGAACATCATTAGACATTAAATCTTGAGCTAAATCTGAAGAAAGTTTTTTCTGAACATTTGAAAATTCAAAATTCTTAGAAAATGAATCAATTGAATCTAAAATTCTGCCGACTCTAGAACTTGATGAACTGTCTACTTGCTCATCTACCACGAGTAATGCTGAGCATTGATGTCTTTGAATCTCTCGGGTAATTTTAGACTATTACGACTTACTTGACACTTATCTTCT
>CAXAFE010000035.1:0-2851 GCA_963968165.1 uncultured Candidatus Poseidoniales archaeon
ACTAAAAAATCTATATTTTTAGTTTTTTTAATTAAATTATTGATTCCCTTATCGGTTGTTAAATCAGCTACGATGACTTCACAATTAATATTGTATTTCTTAGTTAATTCTTTAGATAAATCTTCTAGTTCTTTTTTTCTTCTAGCACATATTACTAAGTCACAATTCTGTGATGCTAGGATTCTTGCTATCTCCATACCTATGCCACTAGAAGCACCGGTCACTAAAGCACGTTCTCTCAATCCTGCCATAACAACCTATACCCGTATGGAACTAATATAATATTCTGTTTAACCTAGAGTATTAGGATAAGGTATTAGAAAATATTATTTACCCTCGATTTGACCATAAAAGTCCGGCAGTGCGATCTACTTATTTTGGGTGAGAGTCTAACTTCCAAACATCTAAATTATTAATTTAGATAGAATATAAATTATAAATAAGGAAGTGATTTAATAGTTAATAGAATAAGAAAAAATATCTGGAGCTTGACTTTAGTTCGATCTGGAGGATATACAGAGAACAACGGATTAGAAGATGCATTATTTGTATTTGGTAGGACTTTTGAAGAAGTCAAGTTAATGCCAAAATGTCGTATACCCACGGGTTTAGTTAATTTATTAAGGCGTAATAAGATGCAAAATATCGCTTTAGAAACAGGGTTTTTTATAGAAATTTCATCAAAGAAAAAACAACAACGAGGTTGGTTCAAATTCGAGCATATTATTTCTGTAAAACCTAAATCTGGCTATAACTGTCCTCCTGCTGCTCTAAGAGGAGTTTTTTCAGTCATTGATGGTTTTGATACCTTTGAATTGGGTATATTCCCATGGTCTGAATCAATGCCTAATCAATTATGGATTAGAGTATCTGAACTAGATGATCGTACCTTAGCATGGATACTTTCTCAGGATAAAATTCTATGTGGTGATGATAATCATCAGAAGACTCTACATGATTTTTCTGATATAGAACTAAGTAACCCCAAACCAGCTGAATATTTACGTCTCCCGCCACCTCCAGAAAGGCCATATAACTTCTTTGATGAAGATTAATTAGAATAACATTGATGAACATTCAGTTCTCAAACTTAATTTATGTCACACACCATGCAACAGAAATTAACAACTGAATTTATTGGAACTTTTTTCCTTTCTCTCACAGTATGTACTGCCGCAGTATACGGTTCAGCGGGTAATTATGCACCATTTGGAATAGCCTCTACTCTAATGGTTATGATCTATGCGGGAGGTCATATTTCTGGAGCTCATTATAACCCTGCAGTCACTGTCTCAATTTATCTTAGAGGGGCTTGTGAAAAAGATGAGGTTTTACCATATATTATTTCACAAGTGATTGGTGCAATCTCTGCTGCCTTGATTGTAGAGAATCTTTTATTTCCCGATGCATTATCACCTGAAATAGTAGAATTAGGTTCTGATGCAGTAGTTGCAGAACTTCTATTCACTTTCGCATTAGTTTATGTGATTTTGAATGTAGCAACAACCGAATCAACATCTGAAAATGGTTACTACGGTGCTGCCATCGCTCTTGTTGTTTTTGCAGGCGCTATAACTGTGGGCGAGATTTCTCTAGGGTCATTTAACCCAGCAGTAACTAGTTCACTAATTGTCTCAGGGAAATTGAGTCTTACAGATTCATGGATGCATTTTGCCCCTCAATTTATTGGAGCGATTTTAGCAACATATGTGTACAAATATACTGAATAAATTTGTTTTACATATTTCTACGGAACTTCCCACCAGTTTCAAATAGTGCTTGTGTAACTTGCCCGACTGTACAATATTCCACAATATCCATCATAACTTCAAATAGATTTCCACCTTCTCTTGCTACTTGTTTGAGTCTTGCTAATCCTTCTTCTGCCTCTTTAGAATGAGATTTTTTAAATTCTTTATTCCTTTCTATAACCATCATTCTTTCTTCTTTATCAGAACGTGTAACTTCGATATTAAATTCTTCAACAGATAATGAATTATCTACACCTTCTTCAAAAGTGTTAACTCCAATAATTGGTAACTCTCCTGAGTGCTTTCTATGTTCATAAATCATTGACTCATCTTGTATACGATTTCTCTGATAATTAACTTCTAGAGCCCCAAGAACCCCTCCACGTCTATGCATTTCTTCGAAAATTTTCAAAATTTCTTCTTCTACAGAATCAGTTAACCATTCTGCTACATGTGAACCTTGTAGTGGATTTTCATTTTGTAGCCAACCGTATTCTTTTGATAGAATTAGTTGGATTGCTACCGCATCTCTTACAGTATCTTCTGTCGGTGTTCCAAATGCCTCGTCGCGAGAATTTGTATGCAATGAATTTGCATTATCTGCAAGTGCATAAAGTGCTTGTAATGTTGTACGATAATCATTCCAAGTATATTCTTGAGCATGCAGTGATCTGCCACTACTCTGTATGTGATATTTCAGTTTCTGACCACGTTCATCAACTCCGTACATATCACGCATAGCAATAGCCCAGATTCTTCTACACACTCTACCAATTACTGCATACTCTGGATCCATACCATTAGAGAAGAACCAACTGAAGTTCCTCAAGAACTTATTAGCATCTAATCCTCTTGAATTGAATAACTCAACATATGTCAAACCATTGGACAGTGTAAGTGCTGCTTGAGAAATTGGATTTGCCCCTGCTTCAGCAATATGGTATCCTGAAATTGAAACAAAATAATGATTTCTTACTTCATTATCTACATAGAACTCAGCAACATCCCCCATCATTCTTAATGCAGTATCGAGATTGAATACCAGTGTATTCTGACCCATAGATTCTTTCAATTGATCTGCTTGAACAGTCCCTCTGACT
>CAXAFE010000036.1:0-2808 GCA_963968165.1 uncultured Candidatus Poseidoniales archaeon
TTTCTGTGAAGATAACTCATGCCCATTACTAATGGATATCCATGGGCTAGGAGTAACTGTCGGGGATCAATCAAATCTTTCTGATTACTCTAGAATTACCGATCAAGATAATGTTATAATTGTACATCCAGAAGGAGTAGACAATGGTTGGAATTTTGGCTGGTGTTGTACTGAAGAGGATGATGTTGGGTTTCTACTGGAACTCATAGATAGAGTAATTGAAGAAAGAAATATAGATGAAAATAGAATTTATTTGACTGGTTGGAGTAATGGATGTTATATGAGTCAGGAGATGGCTAGTTTAGCAAGTGAAATAATTACAGCTGTAGCCTGCATGGCTGGTTACACAGATGAACCAATACCATCAGATTATTCCCCAGTCCCAATTATGGAGATTCACGGTTTGATTGATCCACTTCTATTGTACGGTTCTTCTTCCACTGCATCTATGCAGGTCGTTGGAACTCTGGAAGGAGATGAAGGAGCTATTCAGAACATGTATCATTGGGCAGATGCTAACAATTGCCCAGGTTTAATCCCAGATGTCGAGGCTGCTAATTGGGATTATTCAATCAAAAAATTTACTAATTGTGCAAATAATACAGAGGTTGTTTTATTCACAATGAATTATGCTCAACATAATCCATATCTAAATGATTATGATGGAGCCGAGGGGAATCCGACCGGAATTGATGCTTCACAAATAGCATGGAATTTCTTAAAAGATTTCATTAAAGAAGACATCTAATCTCAATTATTCAATGGGTCGCCTCTGAAAAAATTGATTGCTTTTCTTCCCGGGTATGATCTGAAAATTTAATTACGCCAGATTATCGCCCTTCCCATCTCCAAAAAGAGCAAAAAGTAGAAGAGTACCGCCAAAAAATATTAAGAAAAATCCAAAATTCAAACTTCCCATTCCAAGTACATTAAATCCGAGGAGAAGAAACATACCAGAAACAATGAACATAATCGCTTTTCGTTCTGCAATAGCCCTTTCGCCCATTTCCTTTTTTTGCAACTTTATAGCATATCTCTGAAAATGTTTGACTTCTTTTTGAGTGAGATTACTAAATCCATTTTTTTCAAATTCGGCCTTGATTTCCTCTATATCCCGAGCACTTTGGAGGAAATCTGGTTCCCACCATTTTCCCCGAGCCATAACATATCTTCATATTGAATTTGATTTAAGTTGTTTCCTCTCTACCATATGAGTCATCCATATGTATAACCCTAGGGAATATGACGCCCCAACATTAAGGCTAATGTCCTTTATGAAATTTCATACTCCGCCCCTTCTTCTCCGTCAAATGGTTAGTATACTCGTCTTGCTTTAGGTTGTATGGTATTAACCAAGCAATTCTTTATTGAATTTTCAAAATTACCAGTCTCAAATAGAGTCTGTTACTCAACACTTGATGGGAGGGGAATGACAAGAATCAAAAAGTTAAGTGCTGCTGAAATTGCATCTGATTCCTCTTTCGATGAAGAAGGAATATCGGCCACGCAAAGACAGAATTCTTGGTTTGTTCTCGATTCCGGTTCATCTGCATTGTATACCAGTATACTTGTGACTTGATTCACAGATATTGAGGTTGAACCATCTTGGTCAGTACTTTCTGTGACACGTTCATGGCTGATGATTTTGATAACATCTGAAGGAAGGATATATTTGTATTCTTTAGGAATTCCTTTCTCACTTTTCGCATGCCTCAACTCAAGATGACTTTCATGAATGAAAAGCAATTTATCACCTCGGAAATGTTGCCTAAGCAAGAAGAAGCCTGCGCCGCTAAATACTAACATTACCACGCCTAAAATAATAAAATCAAGGTCGTCCAAAGGGTCGAATTGCATGTTTATGAAAAGAGGTGTTATTATTCCAATTGCAATGATTATGATTGCCATAAAGAGCGACGGTGCCCTTCCAACAACCATGCCAACTGAATCATTCGTCATGGTTATCCGAGGGCTAGCATAGGTTGAACTTTCTAAAATATTGAAACGTTCTTTCAATGATCCGATTTTCTCTTTGCTTTCACCATCCCACCAAACGCCTTCGCCACTCATAAGAAAATCTCAAACGCCATGTTAAATGAAATTTATGCTCAATCAAGTTCCCTAGGAGGTGATGCCTCGAATACCCTTTGTATTGACATCCATAAAGGTACGATTTGACTCAACAACTACTTGACATAACTGTATTATAACAAACTAAGTCAGTTGATAGAGTGAAAATGAACCAAGGTAAGATGAAAACTAGAGTTCCGACTATTGATCCTAATGCAAAACCTATGGAAGAATGATCTCTAATACTGAAATAAGATATTGTAGGAATGATTAATCCAAAAATGAGCCAAACAGAACAAACGTCTTTCAGTAATAATGATGCTATTGCTAGAAATAAGGGCGTAGAGAAAAAGCCATACATGAAACCAATAGATATTTTGCTTTCATCAATTTTTTCGTCCTTTATATCTATAATGGAGTTTTTATCAGAGTTTATTAGTTTAACATCGGGATTTACTTCATGCCTCTTTTTTGGAGCATTTTTCTTTTCTTTGTCTTCCTGCAAGCCATCTTTGTGCCTCAAGCAATATTCTGAATATCCAAATTCTAAAGCATTGCAATTCTCGAATGCACACTTTCTACTGCCCATGCTATAATTTAACCAATCAATGAACTTAGGCTTTACTACGTCATCATAATCCCAACCTATTTTTCGGCTTTGGATCTTAGTCTGAAAATTATTATCGGAAACAATAGTGTAATCGAGATTATCCAAAGATAATTTGAATCTTCATCATC
>CAXAFE010000037.1:0-2328 GCA_963968165.1 uncultured Candidatus Poseidoniales archaeon
ACTAGATGCCATATTGTATTCGAATGAATCATACCTATTCAACACTTACCCGGATAGATATATTCTCAGACTAATTTGTACTGTTTATAATCTGTCGAGTTCCTATTATTTTTGATGACGAGTTATTGTGAATGGTGTAAAGGAATAAATCCCAAAGATTTGAAATTATGTTCAGGGTGTCTGATGTTATCATCGAAATTTATCGGCACAGATATCAGACCATTCTTATCAGAAAAAAGAAATAAAACAATTAACAGATATCTTGGGCCAGGTAGAGGACTAAAAGTTGAACAGAGAATCAGGCATTTAACTCAAGAAATTGAGATACCCCTCAATATTCCACCTATTCTAAGATCTAAGCGAAAGAATTCAGTTGCACATTGGGCATATGATGCTTCAGAATGGGATGAATTAGTTGACTATTGGAGAAGATTTCAAAGATTACGTCCGGGTAATTATATTTTCCCAGATGGTTCGTCAATGAGTATTGAAACTAATGAAAATATATTTATCAATTCTTTTATGGTAAATAGAGGATTGCCAGTTCTTGATATTGCTGAATGGTTATCCAGTCCATTACGAATTAACTCAATAAAAGATTGGGGAGATTTTATGTTATTATTAGATTGTATTGCAACAAGGCTGCCTGATATTTCTAATGAAGAAAGATGGGCTGATTGGATTGAAGAGAATTCATGGAGAGGTTTAGATTACCCGTTCTCCGTACCAGTAGGAAATTATGTTAATCAGCACAGATTACCTCCTTTCCTAGAATTTATCGAAAGAAAATATAGGAGACCGAAAGATACTAGAACATCTTCTGATGTAATAAGAGAAAATATCGACAATATGGATAGAGAAAAATATGGATTAATAGGAGAGTCTTGGGCAAATATATATTATCAGAATAATGCTTATGACGATGAATATGATACAAAAAGCATTCCAATTTTAGTAATTCAGAATCATAGATTGAAAATACTCGTTATTTCAGATAACAAACCGGCTGCATATTCAATAGGTAATGATCCAAGAGATTGGAGAAAATTAATGGTATGCGCACTGTTACCTAATAGAAGTCCAGGTTCTGAATTTATACAAGGATTATTTATGAATTGGACTGAAGAAAATTGTCTATGGGAGCCTAGTTTAAGACAAATAAGATCTGCAAGATTGTTACATGATGAAATAGAAAAATTAGGTAATAAATCTTCACTAATACCTGTTGATTACAGTAGTCAGAACTCAGGAATATTAGTCGTAGGGAATTCTGACATGACATATGTAATATCTCCCTCTGATGATAAAATAAAGGTAGATGCAGTACAAGGAATTAGTAGAATTAATGATTCAGAATTAGAAGGAATTGACATTTGTATAGACCCTTTAATCGTTGATGATTTACCGTTTGGAGATTTTGCAGTAGGGTATTTACTAGCATTGAGTAATGATACAGAATCTAGACATCAAATATTCACTCTAGATTTCTTCTTAAAGGCCATAGATGAAAACAAAGATCTTGTCAGTAATGAGAATTATTGGGACACAGTAGGACATGATTTTCATCAAGGACTTGAATCAATGCATGATTTTCTTGGAGAACAAATGGATGAAGATATGGAAATGAGAATTGCAGAATTTGAAAATGAGCAAGAAATGCTCAGGCAACAAGAAGAGTTTGAACAGCAGAAAGAATTTGATAAAATAGAGGCTGAAAAGGATGAGATGGAAATGGCTCATAAAGCGTTTGAAGATTTTCTTGAGAGAATGGAACAATCAGGGCATGGTGATTATTGTGAATGAATGTATAGGGTGCAGAAAATCCCCAATTATTGAAAAATGGTGTGATGTATGCACACTTCTAGTACCTGAAATAACTGGATATAAGTTAAATTTGATACCAGATAAAGAAAATGCAGATAAACTTAGAACTATTCTACAACGACCAAGCTCGAAAATTAAGGATGTTTGGAAATCATTTAAAAATATGGACGACGAATATTGTAATTGGGCAAAGGAAGAAAAAATTGCTAAAGTTCAGAAAAGGATTTTTGATTGGAATGAAGAAACTAATGATTATTCAAGTGTATTCTTAACAAAGGATCAAGATAAATTTAATCCTCTGATATTGAGAAGATATAACAGCGAAGAAATAGAAGATATTAGGAGACTTCAGAGAGGGGCAATTTTGCCTGATGGAAGTCATATTTCTTGGGTTTCAGGTAACTTCTTTCTTGATGGAGAAGTCATAAATATACCTTACAAAGACATGTGGGAAATCCTAGATGAGAAAACAAATAGGAATATATTTAATTGGAAAATATTACT
>CAXAFE010000038.1:0-2294 GCA_963968165.1 uncultured Candidatus Poseidoniales archaeon
TCAATAATCTGTCATACTTTTCCTGTAAGATTATTAGAGCATCTTGATTTTGATTGGAGCGTTGAACCCACCTTTCGAGGAGCAATTGTTTCTCTTCCAAATGTAAATTAATATCCTTCATATCTTTGACTCCTATCAGTTCTTTATCTGTAAAATCTAAATGTTCTTTGTGTTGCCATTCTCGGTAATGAATTATTGCTTGAGATACAAAGAGACTCTTCTTCTTTTTGCGTATTGTAGAGATAATGTGAGATGCCTTTGGTGAGATAGTGAATGAATGGAGTCTGTTTGCATCACTCATCTTGTTCTAAAGCCTCCCTTAATTGCTTAGCATGGAATATTAACATATCCAAACTTTGCTTTCCATCATCATCATTCAGTTTGTTTACTTCTTTATGCATTAAGTCAATCACAATTCGTATGAATTTATTATCAATCATGTATGAGCGGAGGTATGAGTTCTATATAAACGCTGTTTTTAGTATGTTAGTTCTATATATTACTCAAGAGCAAAAAAAAAGAACCAAAAAAAAACATAGGTTGTTAATATATAATTAACACAATTCCCATACAGGGGTTATGTATCGGTAATGGTGTGATTATATCAAGATTAGCATTCGACTACTTTCTCCATCCAAAAGGCATGAAAATGTTGTCAATTTTCCGTATTCCGACTTGAGCTCAAGCAGATTTCAACCTTATTTTACCGTAATTCGGAGAAAATGTTCATAATCCAGTACTATATCCCATATCTCATGCCTGCTGCAAAGCCTGAGACGTTCTTCATCCGAGGAACTGTTAGCCCTGATGATGACACGACCTTCTTTCAAACTACGATTGACTTAGGTTCTTATGTGAATGTAGGCGATAAAAAAGCAGTTATCATGAGGATTCACAACATAGAAGGAGAATGGGCGGCTGGTCCTGATGCGACTGGTGCTTCATTCCCTAATGGATTTCCTCTAATGGATGCAAATGTGCTGGCTGGATGTGTATGGCAGATGACTACACAAACCCAAACAGGGCTAGTTCCTTTGACAGATAGGTCATGTATTGCCAAAGGACAATTATGGGCTAGGAATCCTGACTCAAGTGCAGGTGCTCCTTCTCAAGTTTATTCAGATTCTCACTTACCACAAGCATATTCTTCAGGATATTTGGTAGCAACTGATAATATCTTCTTGGGTGCGATTGCTGGTTCCGGCTGGGCTGAAACCTCAAATCTCACATTTAACTGTCAATTAGAAGTTTCTCTTGAGTCTGTTACACAAGCAAATGCGGTTTCACTAGCATTATCCCAACAGAACTGAGGTTTGAATTGTGGCTAAGTTATCACAAATAGCAGAATGCCCCACATGTGCTGCTATAGAAGCCGTGTTGCGCGCTGGAAGAGTTCCAGCACCCGCGGCTAGGCGCATAAGTAAATCAGCAGGGAAGAGATTGTCTGAAACTAAATTACAAAGGGCCGTTGCTGGTAAAACTACTAGAGCAAGAAGTAAAGCAGAAAATGCATTAGATAAAATCCGTTCCGATTCTATGAAAAAAGCAAATGCAAAGGGCAGAAAAAAGAATGGAGATTTGAGAAGCGGATATACTCAGGCCATGATTATGAAAGAAGCACATAGATTAATGAAAAAGGAGAGAAGAAAGAAATGAAATTATTAGGAAAATATACGGTTAGAGGTCGAATAGATTCGGAGACAATTGTATCAAGAACTACTCCACATTATATTCAATTATTTGATGGACTTTTCACTACTGGATATAAGGTAACAAAATTTATTGTAGCACCTTACGATGTAGATTTAACAAACATAATTGTTTACTCAGGAAAATTAATGACTATTGAAACTGGAAATGCGACATTTTGGGATTGGGCTGATAATAGAGAGATAGCATGGTCTACTTTCGGATTTGATGCCAATGGTATAGTGTCACAATTTTCAGGAGAAATTGATTCTGATAATATGATAATTGAAGATTTATATCTATTCGCAGAGAACAATGGGGATTTACCGATGAACTATCTTATTGAATTTGAAAAATATGATATTTCTGAAGGTCGTGGTGCTATGACTCAAGTACGGAATAAATGATATCATGGATGAGAATGAAAAAGAAGTAGTTTCAAAGTTTCTCGACTTATCTAAGTTTGCAATTTTGGCAATTTTAGTAAGTGCGGGTGTACTTGGAAATCAATTCTTATTGTAAACAAAATGCGATCGCATTTTATTTCCAAAATTGATACCATTTTTTAGTCAATAATCTGTCATACTTTTCCTGTAAGATTATTA
>CAXAFE010000039.1:0-2188 GCA_963968165.1 uncultured Candidatus Poseidoniales archaeon
TAATAATCTTACAGGAAAAGTATGACAGATTATTGACTAAAAAATGGTATCAATTCTGGAAATAGGAAGGATCATTTCCGGATTACAGTAAAAATTGATTTCCAAGTACACCAGCACTGACTAAAATTGCCAAGATTGCAAATTTAGATAAGTCAAGGAATTTTGAAACTACTTCTTTCTCGTTGTCATTCATGGTACTGGTCCTTGTGATTGATTTCTAACCATATTCATTGCACCAATTCCTATTGGGAAGGTTACTTTTCTCATTGTAATTTTGTAATTAATAAAATCACCAGCAGAACCACCAATGTCAATAAATAAATCCTCAACAATAGACATATCCTCATCAACTCTTCCATAAACTAAACCGGAAGTTGAATTTCTAAACCAACATGCCCATCCAACTTCAAAGTTATTATTCCAATCCCATTCATCAGTATGAGGTAAATCAGCAGTTAACAATCTAGCATTAATGGTTTCTGTATTCCTTGGAGTCTTAGGTGCTATGTCAATTCCAGTCAATCTATATCCAGTAGTAAATAATCCGTCAAATAAATCTATTCGAGTTACAGTGTCCGCTAGTGCTTGACCTTTGATTGTTATTTCCTCTCCTTTCATCTTTATTTCCTCGCTAATTTATGAGCAGTTTTCATGACTCTCGATTGAGTCCATCCCTTTCTTAATTTACCAGATTTTAATCTTGCAGTTTTATTCACCTTTTTTAGAGAAGCAGATAATTTCTTTGAGGCTTTTGTTGATCCTCTTTTTACTTTCTTTCCTACAGGACTTTTGATAATTGCTGTTGCACCTATAGTTCTATCAGCGGCAATGACTGTTGGGTCATATGCAATATCTTTAGCAAGCCGTGGAGGCACTCTTTGAGAACGAAGGAGAGCCTCAACAGCCATACAAGTAGGACATATCATCTAATGACCTCAGTTTTGCTGTGAAAGTGCTAGTGAAACCGCGTTAGCAGTTGTAACAGGTTCTAGAGAAACTTCTAATTGAATATTGAATGTTAAATCTGAAGTGGCTGTCCAATCAGAACCGGCATATGCTCCTAAGAAAATATTGTCAGTTGCTACTAAATAACCTTCTGAATATGCTTGCGGTAAATGAGAATCGCTGTATACGGTAGCGGGTGGGTTTGCTGCTGCATCAGCGTTTCTAGCCCATATCATACCTTTAGCAATACATGAACGGTCACTTAATGCAACTAATCCTGTTTGGTCTTGGGTAGATAATTGCCATACCGCACCATCTCCGGCGTTTGCATCCATGAATGGAAATCCATTTATTTCACTTGCGCCAGTTGCTAATGGACCGCATGTCCATTCTCCTTCTACATTATGTACCCTCATGATAACCGCTTTTTTATCCCCTACATTGACAAAACTGCCTAAATCTATGGTAGTTTGTACGAAGGTGGCGTTATCTTGCGGGTTTACAGTTCCTCTGATGAAAAATGTTTCAGGTTTGGATGGCATGAGATATCCGAGATACTACCGGATTATGAACATTCGGTACGAATACCGGAAAAATATCGTGTCCAGGTAAGTCTAGCTTTTACCGGAATCCGGAAAATAGACAACATTTCATATCACTTTTGGATGGAATTAGTAGATGAATGCCAATCTTGATATAATCACACTATTACCGATACGTAACGGCCCGATGGGTAAATGTTGATTATATATTAATCAACTAACTTTTTTTTTGATTCTTTTTTTTTATCGTAGAGTAATATATAGAAGTTTGATACTAAAAACAGCATTTATATAGAACTATGCAGTCGCAAACTTATGAAACAAGGATGTTTGACACTGGATGAATGGAAATTAAAGGAATTGATAGAGGAATTGTTTGAAATATTGGAGGGATTGAAGAATGAGTGATGCAAACAGACTACATTCATTCACTATCTCACCAAAGGCATCTCACATCATCTCTACAATACGCAATAAGAAGAAGAGTCTCTTTGTAACTAACGCAATAATTCACTACCGAGAATGGCAACACAAAGAGCATTTAGATTTTACAGATAAAGAACTGATAGGAGTCAAAGATATGAAAGATATTAATCTCCATTTAGAGGAGAAACAATTGCTCCTCGAAAGGTGGGTTCAACGCTCAAATCAAAATCAAGATGCTCTAATAATCTTACAGGAAAAGTATGACAGATTATTGA
>CAXAFE010000040.1:0-2160 GCA_963968165.1 uncultured Candidatus Poseidoniales archaeon
ATACAATCTTTAGATGAAGATTATCAACAATCACTTTCTGATTTAGAGGCGAGTTATATTGATGCAATTGAGGCATTAATATTAGCCAATATTCAGACTCTTGATGATATTAATGAAACAAATGCAGCTGCTTTTGATGATTTATTATTATCTTTAAACTCGTTACAAACTAATCTACAAAATAGTCAATATTCAATAGATCAAATTTCTTTTATTATCGAAGATTTAGATAATCAAGACGGAATAAATATGTCAGAAATTGATGCATTACAACAATCGTTACAAAATCTTCAATCGAGTCTTCAATCTTCAATTTATGACTTAGAAAATAGACTAAATAACACTAGAGCAATGAACGATTTTTCTTACCTTGATTTCAAAGACGCGGAACTCTTCAATTTCAATAATGGTTTAGGGGTGCAAATGGACCCACCAATTTTTAATTTTGCTAACTTGAAGAATGCGAGTTTGGGTTATTCCAACTTTTCCGACGCTAGCTTCGTTAACGCTAATTTGAGAAGTGCTGAAGGCATCTTTTCCACATTCCATCGCGCTGATTTTAGTAATGCCGCAATGTCTTTTGGCATATTTAGGCAAAGTGATTTTACTGATGCACAATTTGTTGGTGCACAACTAACTAATACCGAATTCAGATACAGTGATATGTCTGGGGTCAACCTAACAAATGCTTGGATATATGGAGGTGGAGATTGGTTGATGGTTGATCTTTCGTATGCCGATCTAACAAATGCCATGATGTATGACCTAGATCTCAGATACGCTAATTTAACTGGAGCAGATTTGACTGGAGCAGATCTTGCTTATCTAAATACATCTTATGGGCCTGCCGACCTGACTGGTGTAACTTGGAGTAATACAACTTGCCCTGATGGAACTAATTCAGATAATAATGAAAATACTTGTATGAATAATCTTTCACCTGTTGTCCACACGTAGGGTATGACATGGGTCGCTTATCATCAATTCTGATATTCCTAGCGATACTGTTTAGCGTAGCGATTATTGAGGTATCTGCAGAAGATGTTGATAGCGATTCAGATGGATGGATTGATTATTTTGAAGAGGCGTGTGGTACAGATCCTTTAGATTCTGAATCAATACCAAAAGACTCTGATTCATCAGGCATATGTGATGAACTCGATATCGATGATGATAACGATGGATGGATCGATAGTTTTGAGAATATTTGCGGGACTGATTCTTTGAATCCAGAATCTATACCAAATGACCTAGATAATGATGGCATATGTGATTCACTAGACAAAGATACCGACAACGATACTTGGGGTGATTTTGATGAGATACTATGCCAAACATCTCCGATTGACAATAATAGTTACCCATTAGATGTAGATGAAGATGGCAAATGTGATTTATTAATTATCAAAACTCCAGTTGAATATGAACCCATACGAAATAATGTTTTCTTAGAAAATGAAGATGTACAAATAATGGCTTTAAGTTCAGTATTAATAATTTCAACTGGTACATTATATACAATTGAACCTGTGAGATGGGCAGTATCTAGAAAAGCGTGGTTAAGCTTTCTGTTGCTATTTGGAATTGTCAAAAAAACACAGCACGGTGACTTCCAAAGAGGACGCCTATATGGGTACATTGAGAGTAATCCAGGAATCCATCTTTCAGCATTAACAAGGCTTTCCAATCTAGGAAATAATCAAGCAACATACCACCTAGACATTTTACAGAAAGAAGGTATGATTTGGTCGAGGAAGGAAGGGAGATTACTAGTATTTTTTGCAGATACAGTATCGATGAAGTCTGAAATAACAAGTCCACTTTTAGATATTAATTTCAGTAAGAACTCAATAAAAAAATCAATACTGATGTATTTGAATCAGGCAGAATTGATGGACTTGAAAGGCCCTAATGGCTTAGAATTATCCAAAGAAATTGGAGTTTCTTCTCAAGGACTATCATATCATATCCGTTCATTGATTAAATGGGAAATGGTCGGAAGAAAACGAACAGGTTTGAAAAATTCACTATACATTACGGAATTGGGTATAGAAGCATTGACTAAAGATTTGTAATATTATTCCAGATAGCGCCAATCTTAGGGTATATTACTAGCGAATTTATGGGGAGCCCTTTCACTTGTATACAATCGCATGGGTA
>CAXAFE010000041.1:0-2143 GCA_963968165.1 uncultured Candidatus Poseidoniales archaeon
ATATCTGCTTTCTCTGTCACTCCAATAACAATTACACATGGCCTGTTGATTGAATTGAGTTCAGCGATAAAACCCTCCTTATTATGTGCCGCACAAATTTTTGTGTCTACTTCAAACCATAATGACCCGTATCCAGGGGAACGACCTGGCCAGCTGCATTCTAACATCGGTATATTCCATCCAAATAATTTCGCAATTTCATTAGATAATTTAGACCATATTTCCCAAGGAGATGATGAATCACTAGTTTCATGAATAATAATATCGGAACCTACTTTGTCTGAAATAATTTTGACTACTGAATGACTAAGATTTTCATTCTTGGATAATATAAAAGGGACTCCAGGTCGATGAATACCTGCCTTTTCAAATGCAATTTCTTCCAAAGTATTGCCTAGAAATTCTGTATGATCTTTAGAAATTGTAGTAATTACACAAAGATCTGCATCTACTAAACGAGTCGAATCTAGTCGCCCGCCTAATCCCGTTTCTATTATGGCTCTATCAATTTCATTCTCTCTAAATGCTAACATAGCAAGTAAAAATGTCACTTCAAAAAAAGTAGGATTACAAACAGGAGAGATTAATGAAGTGTCTCTTATTATATTCAAAAACTTATCAAAGTCGGCTGGACTTATTGGAATTCCATTTATTCGGATTCTTTCTTCAATAGTAATAAGATGCGGAGATGTGAAAAGACCTACTTTCAGATTATTGGCACATGCTGTAGCAGATAACTGGACACAAAGAGAACCTTTTCCATTAGTGCCTGCCACGTGAATAGAAGGGAATTCTAAATGAGGATTGTTAAGTCTCTGTAACATTATTTCACAGTTTGTAAGACCTAATTTAACACCGATTAATTTTCTTTCATTGAGCCATTTCCTAATGTTCAAAAAAGAATCACCCGCTAGTACAACTACGCACTTGTATTAGTCAAAGTGATATGGGCTTTGAACTTCGTGGGGGTAGGGGAGTGAAAGTGAACGAGACAATTGAGGCTATGAAAGACCAGTGGAAGTCGATGACTAGCATGGCTGGAATGTTCATAATGACTATATTTTTAGGTATTACAATTCAACCTTATTGGGGTATAATTCCTGAAGCTAAAGCATTTGGAGCAGAAGGAACTACACAGACAAGATTTATTTTCATGGAACTGATACTAATTGGAATATTCACTTTTATCATTATTTGGTTGGCAAGAAAAAATTTCGAAATCATAATCAAAGGATTCATCCTGTTTTCATTGTGGTTATCATTAATTTATGTAACTGGGCCGTATGTAGAATTAATACTGGAATTAGCAACAGGTGAAATAAACTATTCATTTTTGATTGCACTAGTCCTAAATACCATTCTTATGATTACTTTATGGAGATTTCCAGAATGGTATATTGTGAATCTAGTAGGTGTATTAGTAGGATCAGCAGTCATAACAATGATTGGAATTTCTTTTGTTCCAGTATTAATTATTATCTTCATGATATTAGCTGCAATATATGATCATTGGGCTGTCAATGGAAGTAAACATATGTTAGAACTTGCAGATACTATGATTGATTTAAAACTACCAATATTACTTGTAGCTCCTAAAGATAAAAACTATACTTTCCTAGAAGAAAAAGGAAATATGAAAGTCGAGCCAAGAAAAATTCCTAATCCAGAAGATTGGGATAATCCTAAAATAGATACTGTAGAATTACCAAAAGGGGGAAGAGACGCATTATTTATGGGATTAGGAGACGTGATTTTTCCAGGAATGTTAGTAATTTCTGTATTGACGTTTTTACCTGCAAGTGGGTATGAAATAAATTCATTCTTCGGTACTATTTATCTTGACTCACTGTTAGTTGCTCTAGGGACCCTATTTGGAGGATTAACAGGTTATTTTGGGTTAATGACTCAAGTGGCTAAAGGTAAGCCTCAGGCAGGACTTCCTTTACTTAATGGTGGAGCGATTTTAGGTTATTTCATCACTGTTCTGATAGTATTTGGACCATCGGAGTTAATTCAAGAAATTACGCTATAATTACCCCAAAAGCCCGATTAATTGAAAGAAGATTGGCCAGCCCTAAGGATGATTGCTATGCTAGACATGATGATGTTTCGTGAAAATGCAAACATTTTACGTGCAGATCAT
>CAXAFE010000042.1:0-2034 GCA_963968165.1 uncultured Candidatus Poseidoniales archaeon
GTGATGCTTTTGAAGAAACTTGGGAGATGGCAGTTTATCTTTATGAAAATCATTCTGAATATTTCCTTTTGCCAATAGATGTGGCTGTAGAAGTAAATGGTGATAGAGTTGCTATGAGCGTAGAAAATCTCCCTACTAAAAACCCGATCTATGACATAGGAATCGCTACTTTAATGCAAATTAGGCCATTATTGATTAACGCAGGATGTATACTATGGAACGGCCCCGCATCTTACTTTGAATTACCTGGATTTGCATTTGGAACTATTGAGATTCTCAATATGTGCACCGAATCATCTGCTGTTACCATAGTAGGTGGTGGACATACTAGTTCATTGGTCAGCAATAGAGGAGTTGTAGACCAAGTCACTCATAATAGCACAGGAGGCGGTGCGTGCCTAACTATGCTCTCAGGAGGATTCATGCCCGTCATAGATTCTTTAACACGTTCCCATAAAAAATTCTTTTCAATTTTAGCAGCTTTAGACCTAGATAATTAATTTCTATCCGTCCCAAGTTCTAAGTGCTCATACCTTCCGCTATAGTCTATGAGTGATAGTAACGATGAGGTATTTTCTGGTACAGTTAGTTCTCAACCCGAAATGGTAAATGTTCAACCAGCCGGCAATTTGATGTTAGTAAATAGAAGTCCAGCGGCCCAAGTAATTGGGGTTCTTGTTATTCTCTACAATGTAATAATGACTGGTCTTAATCTTTTAGGACTTCTCGCAATTTCTTTCTTAGCTTCTGATCCTGAATTAGGAATGGAAGAACTACCGATGGGAATTTTCGTAGTTGCAATTTTACTTTCATTAATTCCTGCTGTAATGGGAATTTTCGGCGGCTATCAGATGTTTAAATTTCAGAAAAAAGGTCTATATCTTGTATTAGGCTCTATTGTCTTAGGTTGGGTTATTGGTATTGTTAATAGTATGTTAACTTCTGACTACGGTGGAACTGGTGATGCAGCACTTGATGCTGGTTTTTCTGGTGTCTGTGGATTAGTCTGTGTTGGTGTTTGTGGAGCAATTGTAAGTATTCCTCTACTTTTCGCACACAATGGACTAGAATAAATTATACATGGTTATCAGATGTCAAATATTATTTTTGATATTTTCAAGATACTACTTACTGCTGTAATTATTTTTGCTGTTGCTCAATTAAGTCAAAGAGATACATTACTCGCTGCACTATTGGCCTCTATCCCATTAGTTAGTGTTCTAGCAATGATTTGGATGAATCATGACGGAGCAAGTGGTGAAGAAATAATTAATTTTTCAAAACATATTGTTTGGCTAGTTCTTCCTTCAGTATTATTATTTATCGTAATGCCAGAATTAATTGAGAGAGGATGGAGTTTTTATCCAGCTCTAGGTGGTGGTCTCAGTGCCACGATAATCGGTTACTTTGTTATGATTGAATTAATGAAAAGATTCCAAACAGTCACTTAAGAATGATGAAATTTTTCAAGATTAATCAAATTACCAAGTCTATACTCTACATCTTCTTTGATTTTAATTAGGCCTTCTTTATCTGACGCTTCTGCACGCATTACAAGTATTGGTTCAGTATTACTAGGCCTACAAAGATACCAACCATCGGTATATTTCACTCTCACTCCATCAACAGTAGATTTTTGCATATCTGCAAAAGCACTTTCTACTATTTTCATTGTTTTATTTCTCTCTCCAATCAGTGGAACTTTGGCTTCTCCTGTTGATGCATAGTTGGGTAAGTCTGAGAACCAATCTGAAAATACTGGACCCCCCTTATCTGGCGCTGGTTCTCTAGCAATTATTTCGAGTAACCTTGCAGTATTATATAATGAATCATCGAATCCTGGCCATCTATCATTTAGGAAAAAGTGCCCTGACATTTCCCCTGCTAAAGGTGAATCTGGATTATTTCTTAATTCTTTTTTCATGAATGAATGTCCAGTCCTAACCATTACAGGGATTCCTCCTGCGGAAATAATCGCCTCTTCTAATGCCATACTACACTTCACATCAAAGAAAACAGTTCTCTCTGAGTCAG
>CAXAFE010000043.1:0-1985 GCA_963968165.1 uncultured Candidatus Poseidoniales archaeon
TATTTCTTACAGCTTTCATACCATGGGTATCTGATAATTTAGTATTAAAAAGTAACTTTAAAATCCCTACAAAAGTTAAGGTAGCAATTCTTCTAATGAGCCTTCTACCATCATTTGATTTAACAAGTCTCTTAGATGCAGTAATGGCAGAGAAGGTATCATCGAGTTGTAATGCTTCTTCAAGAAAATCTTCTGAAAAATAGTCTATATCGAAAGAGATTACTATTTCATTCTTAGCTTCTATAAAACCCTGTTTCAAAGCATTCCCGTAGTTGGCCTTTGATAAAATAGTAACTTCACATTCTTTTTTATCTGAAATAAAATTTTTAATAAGAGACAATGTTTCATCTTTAGAACCATTCTCTACAAATATTATTTCGAATTCCAATTTCTTCCTCTTGCAGATATCATAAATTTGAGCTGCAGAGTTCAAAATGATATCTTCTTCGTTAAAGATTGGGATTACGACAGAAAAGTTTTTTACAGTAAACTTGTGACTCATTATCTGTACAATAACTTAATAATGGTTGAAAATAAACTAGATTTAATATTTAAAGCCTACGATGTAAGGGGTGTTTATGGGGATACCCTCACAGAGCAAACTGCTTACAATATTGGAATTGCATTCAGTAAATTTGTTAAAGCTGACAAAATTATTATTGGCCATGATGGTAGAACCTCAAATCTTGCAATATTTAATGCTGTAGCTTCGGGTATTGAGAGTAACGGTAAACAAGTATATTATATTGGCACAGTCCCAACGGACGTTGTATATTCTTTATCTGGCTTGATGAATTTACCCGGGTTGATTATTACAGCCTCTCATAATCCTAAAGAATGGAATGGGTTTAAATTTTGTAATTCAGGAGCTTCGCCTATTGGTATAGAGTCAGGTTTACTTCAGATTAAGGAACTCGCATCTGAAAGCCAAGAACTAAATTCGTCAACCACTCAACATGAAAATGAAAATGTTATTCCAACTTACATGAACCATCTCAAAACAATTGTTAATCCTGATGATATTACCAGTTCAATGAAGTTTGGAATAGATGGGGGAAATGGTGCAATTGGTTCTGTAATAGAAAGCCTCACCTCAACGTACAATCTAAATTACGATGGAATCTATATGGATGTAGATGGAAATTTTCCTAACCATCCAGCTGACCCATCAAATCCAGATAATCTAATTGAACTTGTGGAACTTGTACTCACTAACAAGTATCAATTTGGGGTTGCATTTGATGGCGATGCAGATAGGGCAGTTTTTTCTGATGATAAAGGAAATATTATTTCAGGAAGTATTATGACTGCGATTATTTCTGATTGGTTATTAGAAAAAAGAGGGGAAATAAAAGTTGTCTACAATGTAAACGTACCTCCATCAGTAATAAACTATCTCACGGGTAGAGGTATCAATATGGTTAGATCAAAGGTTGGACATTCATACATAAAACAAATTATGCGGGATGAAGATGCTGATTTTGGAGGAGAACACAGCGCACATTTCTACCTGAGGGAAAACTTTTATGCAGATTCAGGAATTGTTACTCTTCTAATTTTTTTACAGATATTATCAGAAAAAAAACAAACACCCTCAGAGCTAATCTCTAGTTATAACTTTTTCCCCTCATCAGGAGAGATTAATTTTACTGTAAAGAATGTACAGGAGAGTATCCAGAAAGTGCAAGATAATTTTGAGAAAAGTTTTGATACATTAGATGGAATTTCTTATTTTGAAGAAAATTACTGGTTTAATATACGAGGATCCAATACAGAACCAAAATTAAGACTAAATGCTGAAGCAGAAAATATTGATCTACTGGATAATTTAGTTAAAAAAATAAGGAATATAATAGAGGAGTAATGACAAATATTGCATATGAATTAGGAAACCAAGTTCAAGAAAAACTAGAGACTTCAGCGGGAATTAATTCTATAACCTATGAATCTCTCTTAGTTATGGGAATGGGGGGATCTGGAGTTTC
>CAXAFE010000044.1:0-1978 GCA_963968165.1 uncultured Candidatus Poseidoniales archaeon
ATCGTTAGAACTGCATAATTCTGAGATTAGAAATCTCCACCGCCACCACCGCCGCCACCGCCGCCGCCGCTGTCAAATCCACCGCCGCCGCCGCTGTCAAATCCACCGCCGCCGCTGCTACTTGCTGCCGCTCTTTGCTCAGAGGTAGTGTAACCAGAACTAGATTCGAATGAATAACCCCCTCTCTCCATATATCCATATCTCCAATAATAATCATCAAAATTAGAATCATTATCAAGATTATTCATATCTATTTTTCTTGACATGATTGGTAGTCCTAGGATTAGCCCCATTTCATCCTTCAAGTCTATTCCAGATCCTGTAATATACCTTAAGAATGAGAGGACGGGACCTCCGACGATAAATATAAATGTGCCAAAAAATATGAGGAAAATTGAAGGTATCAATATATTTCCTATTGTCATTAATTCTGCTTCCATATCATAACTATCCTCCATAACTGTAAAAATTATGGTCCAAGAACTCCATACTGCAGTAATTATCATAAATATTGTAAAGTAATCTGACTTTTTAGTCCTCAAGTTGTAAATCTCTTTTACTACTTTCAATTCTTTTTCATACTTTTCTAGACTAACTTCGACATCATTTTTACCTAATTTTTCATCTAACTTTCTGAAAGATTTGATTTCATTATCTTTCATATCAGTAAACTTACCATTCCAATTTTTTCTTATTGATGAGTCTCCTGCTAAATTACTCATAATTGCTCTATTAATTATAGCAATATTTTCTAGAGCCTCATCTTTTCTTTTTCTCATTTGTATTTTTTTAGGTATAGTTCTAGAGAAAATAGTGATTCCAAGTAAGAGACTCATAGGTAATAATAAAACAAAATATAGATTAATTTCTAGCCATTCTTCAATTTCAAACCCATCATCTAAAATTGCTTTTTCAGAGGAATCTATTACTAATGTGATAGTATCACTACGAATAGTATTACTACCGTAACCTAAACTATTGTATACTTGCCATTGTACTTCATCATTAAGATAACTCGACCATTCGTATGTATATTGATTTCCAATTTCTAAATTATTATTCCAATAATAATATCCTGGATCCCAATCATCTTGTTCAAGACTAAACAACCATAAAATACCACATTCAGGTAATTCATAGTGTCGAAAGGCCAGTTTAGCATAATTATGATAACCGATTCTTGAAGCATTTTTCTCTGCAAGATTATCTATGGTAATAATCATAATCGGGCAACTTGTATTTATTTCAATTTCATTTATTCTTGAATTAAGTAATAATTCATTTTCATCATTAATTAATCCTGCATCATCAATTATCCATGTAGTCAGTGATCCAGTATTTTGGTCCCCTGAATCAAATTCAGGAAAAATAACTTCACCCTCTTCAAGAATCATCCTCATCCCTTCAATTGCAGAATCTAATCCATAGAACCACTCATCTTCTGCTAAATATGGTTTAACATCGTAATCAAATACTTGTTGAACATAACTTTCTAATCCCAAATCCGAATATCCTCCACCTAATTCAGTCCAAAATTCTCTATCTTCTTCCGACATGAATATCAGTATCGCTTTATTTTGATTTAGGTCATCATTTATCGCATATTCGTCAAATGCAAATTTTGCATATTCCCATTTCTCCCAACCTTCAGCATCCTGTTGTTGATAATTTTGAATAGTTAAAACTACGATTGGTTTACCTGTTTGAAGATAGATTTCATTACATTTATCATTCAATATATTAAACTCAGTATCAGATAATACATCTGCTGAGTCAATAATCCATACGCCATCTTCTGGTTGCGGTGGGACATCTGCGGCTTGAACATTAATTGTCAAGAAAATACCGATAAACAAAATAGTAAAAATCAATCCCACTCTTTTCATATGGGGGTCTGGTAATACTGTATTGATAAACAGTCTTACGTCTTCTGATTAATTACTTTAATTTTAGAAACATTTCTTCTAAATCGCTATTT
>CAXAFE010000045.1:0-1705 GCA_963968165.1 uncultured Candidatus Poseidoniales archaeon
CCATAACTCGTAATATGTTGACTCCAACATGTTGACGCCAACATGCGATTTTTCTTCCTGTTGACTCCAACACCTATTGGCGTCAATAGGTAGTAAACTCATAACAAAATAGGCTATTGAACTCAATAGTTTAGTTTTTCTGTTGGGCTCAACAGGTACATTATTCGGCTCAACACCTATTCCTCTTCAGCATTACTTATTTTATGTAATCTGATATGCCAACAAGGTTCTCTATTATGAATATTAAAACACAATGGATTATGTTTAATGCCCCAAATTCCCTCTTTTATCTCATCATTAACTAATTCGATAAGACCAATCTGGTTTCCAATAGTTTGTAATGACTTAGAATAGAAAATCTTCGTCTTACCAGAGTAAGATTTCTTCTCGTTTGTCTTTGGAATGAGAAAAATTTCCTGAGCCCAAACTTCAGAACTATCTTCAATCCCATGTAATAAAGATGAATTAACCCTTAGAGCCCATTCACGATCTTTAACCTTCTCTGAAACCAGAGTGTTCAAGCCCAAGTGAGTATTACTACTTTTGAAGTTCCAATTAAAAATCCCTAAGTCTTCATTTTGGTCTTCAATTGATTTAGATATTATTACATCCCATTCCATGATCATAGTTATTCATGACGGTATATAAACGAAACTAAAATTTCGATACTGAATGAGCATATGCACAATATTCACAGAACTCACCTGCTTCTGGGACTGTATCAAGGTCAAGGCATTTCTTAGCCCCAATTACAAGATTTTCAACCCAGTTTAGATCAATACGCTCACCTTCTATAATCACATCGTCATCGGACAAATCAATTTCAATTACCAAAGCCGGCTTAAGCGGGATACCTCGAGGACTATCTGTTGTACCTTCTGTTAGTAGTGATTCAGCACTATTGTTACCATTTTCATAAACAAAGAATCCTCTAGTTGAAACAGGATGTCCAAGTTCCCTCAATAACCATTGATAAATTGCCATCTGACGGACATAAGCACCTTTGTATATATCTTCAAGGAATAACTCAGGAGTTATTGTGGCGTTTGTAGCAGTTGACTTGTAATCAACAACATACCACTCTTCGGTTTCTCCTTCTCCAGACTTCCAAATATCATCGACTGCTCCGGTTATTTCAATTCCATGTTTAATGGCTCTAACTCCTTTGAAATTCTCTCTCCATTCATCCATCATAGGATGATGTAAGGGAATCATATGCCCTAAATTATTCTCCAACATGTATGGGTGGGGTGTACCGTTTTCTCGATGAATATCAAACTCTCTCTTCAGTAGTGTGTCAACTAAAGTATTCAACAAAAAACCAGGCATCCCTGGTCTATCGTAGCCTTGTACTCTATCAATCCAAAAACACCTTGGGCAACTATGATACTTTTCTAAGCGAGAACGACTTATTGGAAATGGATTACGAGCAGTAGAAGTTCCATACATCGAACTTTCTCTAGAGCGGCGACGCCATTTCTTTCTCTTGGTAGTTGCCATGAGATGGGATATGGGGTGACAGTTATCAACTATCTCATTGAGTTGACTTGTACACATAGGTTGCTAAAACTGCTCCAATAAATTGTGGTACAAAGTGCATCCATGAATCTGCAAGACCTAATTTCCCAGATACTATCAGTGCACTAGTTACTGCTGGATTGAATGAAGCAAGAGAAATACTTCCAACTGTTATTGCACCTGCAAA
>CAXAFE010000046.1:0-1605 GCA_963968165.1 uncultured Candidatus Poseidoniales archaeon
TCAGGAAGGTATGAAGATCGATGGGTTACGCTTGATTTTAACAAAGATAGTAACTGTATTTGGACCAAAGGACTCACTAGAATTGATTGTCCGGTAAGGCATGGTGAAGGAAAATATGTTATGCCCGATGCTGAAAGTTTAGCAAATCTAGCAAATAATAACCAAATCACTGTTAGGTATGTAGACCCCCAAAATCCACAATCAGATAATAACAATGACGAGGTGTTACCATTCCCCCTATCGCCAAATGGTAGCATGATGAATATCGCCGGAATTAGCGATAAGACCGGACTTGTATTCGGCCTTATGCCGCACCCAGAGGCCATTTATGCGCAATGGCTTCACCCAGATTTTTCTAGAGGGGGAGCGCCCGCTTCAACAACAGATATCCAGTGGGAAGGGCAAGGTCTGCAAATTTTTAGAAACGCAGTAGAATATATTCAATCAACTCACTGATTAAAATGGCAATCAATACTAGGTTTAGGGAAATAGATTCCTTGAGAGGCCTAGCGGTATTATTGATGGTCATGGTCCATGCTGCAGCAACTTGGAACCCAACTAATGCCACGCAAACCTCCGCCTTAGCATACCTAGTTGCAGGACTTGGCGGGCTTGCAGCGCCATTATTTGTTACAATATTTGGCTGGGGGATGTACAAATCAAAAAGCCCTAGAAAATCAATTTTAACCAAAGCAGCAGCACTATTAATCCTTCAATATATAGTAAATCTATGTTCTCCACACCTCTATGAACCATACACACCAGGGATTCTCTCACTATTCGCCATTCTACTGATAGCAAGGCCACTAATTATGAAATCTATTGAATCAACCAATAAGATTTTCATTTTCATTAGTTCCATGATTATGATGTTCATTACTAATAGTTACTTATTTCAATTTCAAGGTAGTAATAACTGGGACTCAAGGATATCAGCAAATGGAATTTTAGAAATAATCGAATTAGTATTATTCTCTGGAACTTATCCACTATTTCCCTGGATTATCTTTTGTATCGTTGGCGCATATCTTGGAAGCTTAGTTGCCGAGGGAGGTAAAACACTTCCAAAAAATAACGCTACTGTAAGCTTGATAGTTATCGGGATATCATATTGTATAACAACTCTATATTTAGCCGAAGTAAATTCCAAAGTTTGGGCCCATCCTTCAAAAGGAGATTATCTAAACTTTTTCCCAGCCAATTTTGGCTTTATGATCGCAGCTATTACCGGTGTACTCATTCTCTGGTTGATTGTACAGGAATTGAACATATTATTGTTTGAAAAAGCTGGCAAGGTTTCCCTAACCGTCTATGTTATGCACTTCATTCCTCTTACTTATCTGTCGGATTTAGAGAATGAAAGAAATTGGACTATAATGGAAGCGAGCCAAGCAGTGGTCTTATTCACCACTACTTGGCTCATCTTCGCATATTTTTGCAATAGATATCAATGGCTAACCATTGAGTATCTTATTGGCAAACTTACTGTTAGGTAATTACTCAGATGCTGCAAGAGCCTCAGTGGCTTTCTTAGCACCCATCCATGCAACAATACCGAAACCGATCTTGTTGATGATGTCAGCAACGTTGTAAGCAACAGCCATG
>CAXAFE010000047.1:0-1591 GCA_963968165.1 uncultured Candidatus Poseidoniales archaeon
AGTGGATGTTCTTACATGGAATATTCAATCAACGGTGAATGAAAATGAGTGATGATGGTATTTTATTATTAGATGGAAATTGCGGTCTATGTAATCGTTTGGCAGTATTTTTACATCCTCGGCTACAAAATCATAAATCATTGGTTTTCATGACTAATGAGAGTCAGGAAGGAAAAGAAATAATAGAAAGTTTACCTCATAAACAACAAAATTCAGATACAGTTTATTTAGTTAGGAATGGAGAATCATACATCAAATCTGCGGCTGCAATTCGATGTCTCCTTTATCTCAAATGGCAATACAAAATTTTCTATCCAGTATTTTGGATTATACCTTTTCCATTGAGAGATTTAGTTTATGTTATGATTGCAAGGAATAGACATAAGATTTTTTCTAAACCGGAAATTTGTATTATTCCGTCTTTAAATAAATAATAGATTGAATTAGGATGGAATATCAATAACGCCAAACTATATGTTCAGAAATAGGGTATTGATATTCATCAGAATAAGGCCAGTTAAGTTGTTGTGCAAGAAAAATAATTGCAGATTCATTTGCTAAGTCGGTTGAAATACCGATATCAAGAAGTCCTTCACAGCCTCTAACAGCACAACCTATCGGTGCAAAGGCGTAATGACCGGAATTATTGAATATACCATAATTAATTAGATTATTTCCCAAAAGAGTAGTTGTATTATTGACTTCAGAAATAACAGTTGTATCATCAATATCCCCTGTCAAAACTAAAGAAGGTACAGATACACTAGAAATTCCCTGATTTAGTACTGTACCATTCCATGGAGACAGTAAAATAGTTGCCCAAACCCTTGAATCTTGTAAGGTAATTGTTGCATTTTCAACCATTTCTTTATTTGATTCCAAAAAATTAACTGCATTACAATGTATTAATTTTATCTGATCACTTGCGCTTTCATCTTCACATGAAGACTCAACAACTCCTATAGAAATTTGAGCACCAGAAATCATCATTGATGCATAACCACCTGTAGATTGACCTATCATTGAATACCCATTTTCTACAACTATACAGTTGGCTAAATCTCCTTCAGCATTATTCTGATTGATTAACCAATCAAAGCTCTCCATTATGTCTAAAGGCATTGACAAAAGAAGTTCACCTAATTTATTTGGGTTGGCATCAAGCAGAGTACCATACCTGTGATCAGGAGCGATAGAAATGAATCCATGAGTGGCGAGACTTTCCATCATAAAAGCAGAACCCCATCTAATACTTGGGAAACCATGACTGTAAATACTTACAGGTCTAGTTTCAGAACAATCAGGAGTTGTATCATCTAATGCAAACCCAGGTAAAACATTATTGTAAATAACTTGTTCACCAAAATTTTCGATAGCTGGATACCATATTTGTAATTTAATTTCATGACCTCTTGGAGACAAGAATGTAACATCTTTAGTACCTGCTGTAAATGGTCCATCTTCTGTAAGTGACGAATATGGCGTTAATTGAAATGGGTCATCTAAATCATTAATCCCGTCTCCATCATCATCATCATCAACTCCATTAGGTATTCCATCTAAATCAGTATCTCTTTGTTCATTAAAATCT
>CAXAFE010000048.1:0-1502 GCA_963968165.1 uncultured Candidatus Poseidoniales archaeon
CTCAATCAAACACAAAATAGCATTAGGAGAACTTCACAAGTGTTGGTGTGATACGCACTAATGATAGGTAACGGTGAGTACATTGGAATGGAGGGAAGATGCATGTATAATTTCTGGAAATCATCTTGACTGGCCAAACGATTCTCAAAAAACTGTAATTGAATTATGGTGTCGTTCCAAATTAGGACATTCGATATTGTTACTAGTTAATGGATTGAAACCTTATATCGAGATATCAGATCCTATGACGAATAGTAATTCTAAATATCCTAATCTTTCTTTAGATGAAGTTACTGATGATAGTAGAGTCTTAGGAGACCCTATTGAACTAGGAAATAAATTGTATAATGGTCAGCAAAGACCCCATTGGAGAATTAATGTTACTTCTAGGAATCCTAAGCAGTATAACTCTTTACAAAAAAAATTATCAACTGATGGATGGGATGTCACAAGTTCGGATATATTTCTTGTTCACAAACTTCTGATGGATTTTGATTTAGGTCCACATATTTCTTTTTCTGGTGAGATACTTTGGGCTGGTGATCGTGCACCCGATGAAGTATCTCGAACAATGAATTCTGAATTAGCGGCAGAAGAAATAAGAAAAATAGGCGGTGCAGGCCTTTATCCAGTCGATTTGATAATGCATTGTGATATTTCATGCCTTGAAAGAGCAGACCCTTTCCCAACGCCTTTTGTGACTTTTTCTTATGATTTAGAAACAAGTGTAAAACACAATAATATCTTATGTGCGGCAGCAGTTATTGACAGAAATGGTGAACGAATAATTCGTGAATATAAAGGTACAGAAAGAGAAATTATGGAAGGGCTTACAAGATTAGTTAGAGACGAAGATCCAGACTTTATTACAGGTTATAATATTGATAATTTCGATCTTCCAAGGATGGAAGAGAGGTCGGTAGAAAACAGTCCAAATTCGTTACCTGATCAAGCTGCAATGTTTGGTTGGGGACGTTTACCCGCTACATCAAATGAATTAGGTACACGTAAATATCCTGGACGAATTTTTCCTAAAAGACAAAATAACCGAGTATGGAGAATTCCTGGCCGTATTCCTCTAGATGCTTGGTGGCAGGCAAGGCAAACTTTGAGTCCTCAGAGAGAGTCTCTGAAGTATGTGTCTAATTTATTATGGCCAGATCAAGATGATAAACAAAAATTAGATGTTGATGCTAGCCAAATGGATATGGAATGGGCGAATCGTCCAGATGAAGTTATGGAATATTGTGTGAGAGATACAATACTTCCATTAGATATTTTAGATAAATTAAAGTCAATACCTCGCAAAGAGGCATTAGCTTCCGTATCTTCTACAACAGTTGAAACAGCGTCAACGGGGACTACTAGTCAATGGATAGATTCTCTTGTCGTTAGATTGGCCGATAGAAATGGAGTTGCAATTCCTACAACAAATAGAACTGCCGGACGAAGAGAACAGATTGCAGGCGGTTATGTTCATGAAGTCGAACCTGGAACCAAAA